>JAVHQJ010000386.1:0-24776 GCA_036171075.1 Sideroxydans sp.
GCGACCCCCGGCGTGACAGGCCGGTATTCTAACCAACTGAACTACCACTCCAAAACTTCTATTACAAAAACTGGTGGGTGCTGACGGGATCGAACCGCCGACAATCGCCTTGTAAGGGCGGTGCTCTACCAGCTGAGCTAAGCACCCGTGAAAGCGCAGCATTGTACAGTAACTCTCCGCACTTTGCCAACGCTAATTTGAAAATTTATTAAGGTCGCCTCAAGAAAAAATAGTTTTTTAAAATGCCGCGACTACTTTAATGTTTGAGAGGCGCACTGCTAACCGATTCCGTCGCCGTAGTCACCGCCACAATCGGCGCAATCACTTCTGGCAAAGGTTGTGGCGTACGCTCTAAAGCTAACGTCAACACCTCATCAATCCACTTTACTGGATGAATCTCCAATTTGTTTTTGACGTTATCGGGAATTTCAACGAGATCTTTGACATTTTCCTCAGGTATCAACACGAGCTTGATTCCGCCACGCTGCGCTGCCAACAACTTTTCTTTCAATCCACCAATCGGCAACACCTCGCCACGCAAAGTAATTTCACCCGTCATCGCAACATCCGCACGCACCGGTATGCCGGTCAATGCCGACACCATCGCAGTACAAATACCAGCCCCTGCACTGGGGCCGTCTTTAGGTGTGGCACCTTCTGGCAAGTGAATATGCAAATCGCATTTCTCATAAAAGTTTTCAGCGATGCCTAGCGAACGTGCGCGACTGCGCACCACACTCAATGCCGCTTGAATGGACTCTTGCATTACCTCGCCCAGCTTGCCCGTAGTGGTGGTCTTACCTTTGCCTGGCAATACAGCCGTTTCAATGGTAAGTAATTCACCCCCCACTTCAGTCCAGGCCAAGCCAGTCACTTGACCTACCTGATTATTTTTCTCGGCAATCCCATAACTATAACGACGCACCCCCAAGTACTTATCCAAATTGCGGGCATTGATTACAGCCTTCGTGTCACGGCCTTTCATCAAGAGCGACTTAACCACCTTGCGGCAAACTTTAGACAGCTCACGTTCCAAACTACGCACACCAGCTTCACGCGTGTAGTAACGCAGAATGTCGCGAATCGCACTTTCAGACACACTAATTTCTTCTGCTTTTAAGCCATTATTTTTAATCGCTTTAGGCAACAAATAACGAATGGCGATGTTCACCTTTTCATCTTCGGTATAACTCGATACGAAAATGACTTCCATACGATCCAATAACGGCGCAGGAATGTTCAAACTGTTCGAGGTAGCTACGAACATCACATCAGATAAATCGTATTCAACCTCAACATAATGATCTACAAATGTGTGATTTTGTTCTGGGTCTAACACCTCCAACAAAGCGGATGAAGGATCGCCACGGAAGTCTTGCCCCATCTTGTCCACTTCATCCAGCAAGAACAGCGGATTTTTCACGCCCACTTTGCTCATGTTCTGCAAAATTTTGCCCGGCATTGATCCAATGTAGGTACGACGATGTCCGCGAATTTCCGACTCATCACGCACCCCACCCAGTGACATACGCACAAATTTACGATTCGTGGCACGCGCAATAGATTGCCCCAGCGAAGTTTTACCCACGCCAGGAGGCCCAACCAAGCACAAGATGGGCGCTTTCATTTTTTCGACACGCTGCTGCACCGCCAGATATTCAACGATGCGCTCTTTCACTTTCTCTAACCCGTAGTGATCTGCCTCTAACACGTCTTCTGCATGTTTAAGCTCGGTATCAATTTTGGTTTTTTTCTTCCACGGCAAGCCGATTAAGATGTCAATGTAATTGCGCACCACGCTGGCTTCCGCCGACATAGGGGACATCAAGCGCAGCTTCTTCAACTCCGCATCTGCTTTAGCACGGGCATCTTTAGTCATATGCGCGGCTTTGATTTTCTTTTCAATTTCTTCAATATCTGCGCCGTCTTCGCCTTCACCGAGTTCTTTTTGAATCGCTTTAACTTGCTCGTTCAGATAATACTCACGCTGACTCTTTTCCATCTGACGCTTCACACGCCCACGAATGCGCTTCTCAACTTGCATAATGTCCAACTCGGCTTCCAGCAGACCCAGCAGATGTTCGAGGCGCTGACGCACATCAAAAATTTCTAATACTTCTTGCTTCTGCTCTAACTTAAGCGGCAAATGCGCAGCGATGGTGTCGGCCAATCGCCCCGCATCATCAATCCCCGCCAGTGAAGTCAAAATTTCGGGAGGGATTTTTTTATTCAGCTTAACGTATTGATCGAATTGACTGATGAGCGCACGGCGCATTGCTTCAGCTTCGTTACCGATATTTTCATCCTCAGGCACGGGAGAAATTTCAGCATCCAAATGCAGCTTGTCATCAAAAATCTGTAACACCAAGGCACGTTGCGTACCCTCCACCAACACCTTTACTGTGCCATCAGGCAGCTTGAGCATTTGCAAAATGTTGGCGATGCTACCGATACGATAAATATCTTCTTTAGCGGGTTCATCTTTAGCCGCTGATTTTTGCGCGACCAACACGATGCTCTTGCCTGCCTCCATCGCTGCTTCAAGGGCTTTGATAGACTTGGCGCGCCCCACAAAAAGTGGGATAACCATATGCGGGAACACCACCACATCGCGCAAAGGCAACAAGGGATATAAATCAAGAGGATTAGGGATAGGATCAAATTCAGACATGGCGGTTACTTTCTATAAGTTGAAAGCGAGGTGGGGGCATGCATAATTATTTCAAGCCCCCACCCCACAACGCCGCATTAAGCGGCTATCGGAGTGTCCGCGTACATCACAATCGGTTGAATTTCACCTGCGCCGTTCTCATCCAACACCACCTTAGTAACATTGGTTTGAGAAGGTAAATCGAACATCGTATCCAACAGTGCCAACTCCAAAATTGAGCGCAATCCGCGCGCGCCCGTTTTACGTGCCAAGGCTTTTTTCGCAATCGCATTCAACACACCAGGACGGAATTCCAATTCCACTCCTTCCAGCGAAAATAATTTCTGGTACTGCTTGGTTAGCGCATTTTTAGGCTCGGACAAAATAGTAATGAGCGTTGCTTCATCTAAACCTTCCAACGTAGCCACCACGGGTAAGCGCCCCACAAACTCAGGAATCAAACCAAATTTAATCAAGTCTTCAGGCTCAACATCATGCAATACCTTGCCGATGTCATTGCTATCGTCACGTTTAGACAAGCTCGCAGAGAAGCCAATACCCACTTTTTCGGAACGATTGCGAATCACTTTTTCCAGTCCATCAAATGCACCACCACAGATGAACAGGATATTAGTCGTATCCACTTGCAAGAATTCAGTGTTCGGATGCTTGCGTCCACCTTGCGGAGGAATAGACGCTTTAGTGCCTTCAATCATCTTCAGCAAAGCTTGTTGCACGCCCTCACCTGACACATCGCGGGTGATTGAAGGGTTGTCTGATTTGCGTGAAATTTTGTCGATTTCATCAATGTAGACAATGCCGCGTTGCGCGCGCTCGACGTCGTAATCACACGCCTGCAATAATTTTTGAATGATGTTCTCGACATCTTCACCCACATATCCCGCCTCGGTCAGCGTAGTGGCATCAGCCATCACAAAGGGCACATTGAGAAGACGTGCGAGCGTTTGCGCCAACAATGTTTTTCCCGAACCTGTCGGCCCAACCAACAGGATGTTGCTCTTGGCTAGTTCCACCCCATCGTCTTTTTGATGCTTTAGGCGCTTGTAATGGTTGTAGACCGCAACCGACAAAATTTTCTTTGCCTGCCGTTGCCCAATCACATAGTCATCTAGGCGTGCGCAAATCTCATGCGGCACAGGCAAATCATTTTTAGCCACTTTTTCGCCGCCTAATGCTGCGGCTTGCGTCTCTTCTTTAATAATGTCGTTACACAGCGATATACATTCATCGCACACGAATACGGATGGGCCTGCGATGAGCTTCTTTACTTCATGCTGACTCTTACCGCAGAACGAGCAGTACAAAAGTTTATCGCCCTTACTTTTTTCGATGGTCATGCTGATCTCCGTTTGGAAATATGGATGTTACGCACGCTTGTCCAGCACCTTATCAATCAATCCATATGCCAGCGCCGCTGGGGCGGGCAAAAAGTTATCGCGCTCACTGTCACGTGCAATTTCTTCTACCGTACGCCCCGTATGATGCGCCATCAAAGCATACAGCTGCTCACGCAGACTCAAGATGTACTTGGCGTGAATTTCAATGTCCGTCGCCTGACCTTGAAAGCCTCCCAGTGGTTGATGAATCATCACCGTTGAGTTGGGCAAAGCAAAGCGTTTTCCTTTAGCACCTGCTTGCAACAGGAATGCCCCCATAGAAGCGGCCATACCGATGCACAAAGTAGACACCTCTGGCTTAATAAATTGCATGGTGTCGTAAATTGCCATACCCGCAGAAATCGAACCACCCGGCGAATTAATGTAAAGGTGAATATCTTTATCAGGATTTTCAGACTCCAAGAACAACAACTGCGCTACCACTAGGTTCGCTACTTGATCGTTGATAGGCCCCACCAAAAAGATAACGCGTTCTTTTAGCAAGCGTGAAAAAATATCGTAGGCACGTTCGCCTCGACCACTGGTCTCCACCACCATCGGCACCAGTCCCGAATCTTGCGGCTCTATAAACTTACTTGTAGCGTTAAACAGCATGACTTAATCCCCCATCAATTCATTCAGCGCTAAAGCTTGGTCAGTCACTTTCGCACCCGCCATCACCCATGCCACCACGTTCTCTTCCAACACCAAATTTTCCACTTCACGCATGCGATTCGCATCAGCGTGATACCAGTTACGCACTTCTTGAGGACGTTCAAAACTCAATGCGTATTCTTCAATGAGTGCGGTCACTTGATCAGGCTTGGCGGCTAACTCATGCTGTTTCACCAATTCGGACAAAATCAATCCCAACTTAACGCGTTTGGTGGCGCGTTCTGCAAACATATCAATGGGCAACTTCATGCCTTTAGGAATCTTCATTCCTCGCTCCCCCATATCACGCAGGGTTTGTTCCATCAAACGTTGCGATTCACTATCCAACAAGGCTTTAGGCACATCCAATTGAGACACTTTCAGCAATACTTCCATCGCATAGTCTTTATTACGCACCTTGACACGACGTTGTGCTTCACGACCAATGTTGTCGCGAATTTCTTGTTTTAGTTTTTCCACATCGCCATCTACCACGCCCATTGCTTTTGCAAATTCCGCATTCACTTCGGGCAAGATGGGTTCTTCCACAGCATGCACAGTCAGTGTGAAGGTCACTTCCTTACCTGCCACATCCTTGCCGTGATAATCCGCAGGGAAAGTCATATTGAACGACTTGACATCGCCCGCTTTCACACCCACTACAGCTGCTTCGAACTCGGGCAACATACGACCCGCACCCGGCACAACGGTAAAGTCTTTAGCTTCACCTCCTTCAAATTTAACGCCATCAAGCGTGCCCACAAAATCCAACTTCACTTGGTCATCTTTTTGCGCAGCGCGTGCGGTGGGCTTAAATTCTGCACGCTGCTTGCGCAGTGTATTGAGGGTATCCGTCACATCCGCATCGCTCAAGGTGAAGGTGGCGCGCGTAACACTTTCGCCACTAACAGAGCCAATCACCACCTCGGGATACACTTCAAACGTCGCGCTGAATTCAATTTGTTCTGCATTCAAATCAGCCGTCTTAATTTCAAACTGCGGATAACCAGCCACTTGCAATTTATTGGTCGCAGCCGCTTCTGCAAACGAGTGCTGCAAGGAATCGCCCAACACTTCTTGCTGTACTGATTGTCCATATTGTTGTTCCAACACTTTGAACGGCACTTTGCCTGGACGGAAACCATGCACTTTGGCTGTACGGCCTAAACGCTTGAGACGACTTTCAACTTCGGTACGAATCATCGTTTGCGGGATAACGGCATTCAAACGACGTTGCAAGCCAGACAGAGTTTCTACAGTGGACATACCAATGCTTCCTTAAAAGTTAATGAGTAAAGTAACAAAATGGGGGTGAATAATACCTGAAAGGCGACGGGGCAACCCGCCCGCCCCTAGTCTTGATGTGCCTTTACGGGCTGCAAATGCCACACATCTCGGTTGTAATCCTGAATCGTGCGATCACTAGAAAACTTGCCACTGGTCGCCGTGTTGATGATGCTCATACGCGTCCAATTTTGTTGGTCTTGGTACGCCGCATCAACCCGCTTCTGTGCATCCACATAAGAACGGAAGTCTGCCAATGTCAGCCACGGATCGTGCGGATTCAGGATGGATTGCAAGATAGGCTCAAACAAGCCTGGCTCGAAGAGGTTGAAATGGTTGCTCTTCAACAATTGAATGACACGCTTCAAATCCTCATCCGCATTCACGATGGCAGTTGGATCGTAATGGCCACGCGTCGCCTCGACTTGCTCGGCAGTCAGCCCAAACAAGAAGAAGTTGGCATCGCCCGCCTCTTCACGAATTTCGATATTGGCACCGTCCAATGTGCCAATGGTTAACGCACCGTTCATCATAAATTTCATGTTACCCGTGCCAGAGGCCTCTTTTCCTGCTGTCGAAATTTGCTCGGATAAGTTAGCTGCGGGCGCAATAATTTCCATCGCGGTCACGCGATAGTCGGGCAGGAATACCAGCTGCAATAGCCCCTTGGTAGCAGGGTCTTGATTGATAATGTCGGCCACGGCAGTTACCAAGCGAATGGTACGTTTTGCCATCACATAACCTGGTGCTGCTTTACCGCCGATGAGTACGCAACGCGGCATCCAGTTTGCCGTATCACCACGTTTGATACGGTCATACAGATGAATCACGTGTAGCACGTTAAGCAACTGGCGCTTGTATTCATGGATACGCTTCACTTGCACATCAAACAAGGCGTTCACGTCAAATTGCACACCACAATCACGCAATACTAAAGCCGCCAAGCGCTGCTTATTACCTTGCTTAATCGCTTGCCATTTTTTATGGAAAGCCTTGTCATCCGCGAATTTATTCAGGCCTTGCAACTTGGATAAGTCTGTACGCCAGCCCGCACCAATTGTGTTATCAATGAGCGTGCTCAACGCTGGATTACTCGATGCCATCCAGCGACGTGGGGTTACACCATTCGTCTTATTGTTGAACTTCTTCGGCCACATTTCGTAAAAATCGCGGAACAGATGCTGTTGCAACAAATCGGAGTGCAGTTGCGCCACACCATTCACCGAATGACACGCCACCACGGCCAAATAAGCCATACGCACATGGGGCTCGTGACCTTCTTCGATGATGGACATACGGCGCGAACGTGCCACATCTCCTGGCCAGCGCAACGCGACTTCAGCCAAATAACGCGCATTGATTTCGTAAATAATTTCAAGCAAACGCGGCAACAAACGTCCAAACATGCTCACCGACCATTTTTCCAACGCTTCAGGTAGCAAGGTGTGATTGGTGTAGGCCATGGTGTTGCAGGTAATCTTCCACGCCGCATCCCATCCTAAACCCTGCTCATCCATGAGCAGGCGCATCAATTCCGCTACCGAGCAAGTTGGGTGCGTATCGTTCAATTGGAAAGCATTCTTTTCTGCAAATTGCGAAAAGTCTTTGCCGTGCTTACCCACCCAGCGACGCAGTACATCCTGCAAACTCGCCGAAGCTAATAAATACTGCTGACGCAAGCGCAATTCTTTACCGTTTTCGCTTGCATCGTTGGGGTACAGAACAAGCGTAATTTGTTCCGCCGCATTCTTCGCTGCCACCGCTTCGGTATAACTACCCGCGTTAAATTCTTCAAGGTTGAATTCGTCGGTTGCCGTAGATTTCCACAAACGCAAAGTATTCACCGTGCCATTGCGATAACCTGGAATTGGCATATCAAACGGAATCGCCATCACATCTTGCGTGTCTACCCAGCGCGCGTGCAACTTGCCACTATTGTCTTTATTCAACTCACTCCGACCGCCAAATTTAATGCGCACTGATAATTCCGAGCGTTCCACTTCCCATGGATTACCATTGCGCAACCAGTGATCGGGGTCTTCCAGTTGACTGCCGTTTTCAACGCGCTGACGGAACATACCGTATTCATAACGCAAACCATAACCTGTCACAGGCAATTGCAAAGTCGCGCAACTATCCAAGAAGCACGCAGCTAGGCGCCCCAAACCACCGTTACCCAACCCCGCATCACTCTCTTGATCCTGTACCTCTTCCAGCGCCACCCCAAAATTACGCATCGCCTCGGCGGATACCTCTTGCATATCCAAGTTGAGCATGGCATTGCCCATCGCGCGCCCCATCAAAAACTCCAGCGACAAGTAATAAGCTTGCTTGCAATTCGATTCGTCGTAGGCGCGCTGGGTATTTCTCCAACGCTCAATCAAGCGGTCACGCAAGGTGGTAGACAAAGAAGAATAGACTGGATACCCCGCCAACGAGGCCTTTTCCCAACCCAAGGTGTGGCTGAAATAGCGTCGAAAATCCTGCGTGACACTTTGCACGTCCATGCCCAATGTAGGCATCTTTAGAATGGGATGTTGTTTGGTAATTACGGGGTTGATTGGGGTATTCACGTTGATTTCCTGTGACAGGTCGATAAATTAGGGGCGTGATTCTACCAAAAAATAGCACGCCTTATGCGGCTGATGAAGGTCTAGCGCAGTGCCAGCATGGCCGCGCCGATGATACCGGATTGGTCTTGCGCTTGAGAAAGTCGGATAAGGAGCTTGCCGCGTAAAGCGGGGATAATTTCTTCCTGCAAGCGTTGCTCAAAGGCGGCCTGCAGTAACGGCCACGAGGCACTCATGCCGCCGCCAATGACAATATCACGCACATCCAACACTTTGACGATGTGCACCACACCGCTCGCCAGATACTTGCCCGCTTGAGCATAAGCTTGGACGGCGGCCGTATTTTTTTGCAAAGCCAACTGCGCAATGTCGAAGGCACTTAAGGTGTCGCCCGTCAATTCTGTGTAGGTCTGAACCACGCCGTTGGTAGAAGCGTATTGCTCTAAACAACCGCGATTACCACAACCGCAAAGTCGACCATTGCGTTCAACAGTAAGGTGTCCAATCTCCATCGCCACACCGTGGTCACCCCCATGTAACTTGCCCTGCAACACCAGCCCCCCTCCCACGCCTGTACCAAGGCCGATGTAAATCAAGCTCCTTGTGTCCGACGGCAATAATGAGTATTCACCAAAGGCGGCAGCGGAGGCATCGTTTTCCAAAATAACGGGCAAGCCACTTTGCGCAGCCAGCGGTGTCAATAAATCAACGTTGATGAGGCCAGGCAAGTTAGGGGAAGACAACACGCGCCCAGATTGGGGCTCGATAAAGCCAGGAAATCCCAAGCCGATGCCTTTTACTTGCGGATAGATTAAGCGCGCTTCTGCAATGGCTTGATTTAACACTTGGGTAATAGTGGAGAGTGCAAGTGCGGCGGAATGGGTGCGACATAAGCCCGCAAAGTCTGCTTGAAAGCGTTTTTCCCACACCACCCGTAAATTTTGCACGACACCAAGGCGAAAGTTGGTGCCACCAACATCAATGCCAATCAAGCTACCCGACATTCAAATTACTCCGAACGGCGCATCGTGCCACCTGCCGCAGGGTCGCCCCCTCCCACGCTGATGACGTGTTGCAAATCAATCGGAGCGGTCAGTTTAAGCAAACGATATAAGTTGACTAGATTTTGACGGAACAACAAATCAAAAGAGGACACACTTTGCGCGGAGTTGTAATCACCAAACCACCAGAACCAATCCGACCCTTCGCAATCGGCCAGCTGTTCAGTTGCTAAACGCATTTCTTCGGCATTCAAGCGCCCACTATTAATGACAATGTCATAACTACGTTTTGCCTCACACAACAAATCCCAGCCGTGATTCTTATCTGGAGAGCCAATCCACGTGCTGAATGTGCCGTACACCCAGCTTCCCGCAACCAACTGTTTCAGCTTACCTGTTTTTGCAGTTGATGCCCCCGTCGCAATACCTTTTACACAGTCGTTAAAAGTGGTGGTTTGAATAAAAGCATGTTTCTCCAATTTTGCATACAGCTCGGAAAGGAAGTAGTAACCGTTGTAAGGATAGTATTCCCACGCATTTTCACCATCTAGAATGATGGATACCACGGGGTCGGCATCACCTTGGGAATGACGATATATCTCTTCCAGATGACGCACAAAATCCGCCGCCGCATCATCACCCTTCCACTTCGCATATTCGAAACCAATTTTGTCTGATAGATGATCGTCACGGAAGAAGCAATAAACGGGTTTAGCAATATCTTCCAGCAGGTAAGGCTTGTACAAATACTCAGATTTATCAGGTAACCCGTGTCCATTCGATTCACGCTGCAAACTATGCGCCAACACTGCTTGCCCCGTAGCGGTCCATTGGCAACCATGTTCGCCCAGTAGCTTCAAGGTAGGGCGCGACAAACTCCCTTCGGAGGGCCACATACCATGCGGCTTGCTACCAAAATGGTGTTCATGACTTTCCACCGCACGATTCAAATGAGCCTGTGCGCGACGCAATCCACCAGGGTAGTTGCTGGCCTGGGGTAAGGGTGCATTCGGTTCGCTTTCACGCGCCGAATTAAAATCGAGCAGCAATGGCAGAATGGGATGGTTGTAAGGCGTCGTTGAAATCTCCACCTGACCAAGTTCGGAAAGTTTGCGATAACGTGGAATCACACCGCTAATCAATTCGCCAATTAATCCAAATAATTCCATCCGCTCGGCATAACTAAACTGACTGCCTTTGGTCATTAAGCGCGCTACCAACTCACTCTCGCGACGTACACTTTCCCCCATCCACACCAAGTGATACCACACGAGCAAATCACCAAGGTACTGCCCAGAAAGGTAGGTTACGGTTTCACGTCCGCGCCCTTCCATCATTTTTTGCAGATCAAACAGGTGTTGGTACGCACGGTAAGGCTGCAACATTTTGGAGTGATTGCTCTTAAAGCAAGCGTCCAAAATATGCAGGCGCCCTGCCTCATCCAAATCATCCAAATTTTCATTGCGCAACATTTTTAGCAACGCGTCTTTCACCTTGCCCGATTTGAACTGCTGTTCATAATCCAACAGCTGCTCTACCAAAATCGGCACAAAATTCACCACCGCTTTGGCATTGGGATGTTGCTCCAAGTGATAGGCCATATCGGTGTAATCCTTCATGGCATGCAAATAGGTCCACGGCAACATAAATTCGCCCGTGAGGTAATTACGATAATCTGGCTGGTGCATATGCCAGCAGAAAACCACCTGCAATTTTTTGTCAGCCTGTTTTTTGGAGCGATGCGGCATGTATTTCAATTCCTATGCAAAAAATGAGCCACGGATTGTAACGGAGGCACACGCACTAACTTTGAAAAACTGTGTGCCATTCCCCTACTTCCGTGGCTGAAAACCATCTAAATCCTTACCTAACGTGATGAATAGACTGCCCTAGCATGTCCGGTGTCACCAAGGTGATGCCATTGGCGGATACATGGAAACGTTTGGCATCTTCTTCACGGTTAAATCCAATCTGCATGCCCGCAGGAATCTCGCACTTGTTATCCAGCACCACACGATGCAACTTTACGTTTTGACCTATGCGGCAACCCGACAGCACCACCGAGTCCGTGACCACACTACGTTCGCCCACTCGCACATCTGAAAACAGCAAGGAGTGTTGTACATGTGCACCGCTAATAATGCAGCCCCCAGACACCATCGAATCAATTGCTTCGCCGCGTCTGTCTGCATCATTAAACACAAACTTGGCAGGGGGCAGTTGCTCCTGATATGTCCAAATCGGCCAGGTCTTATCGTATAAATCCAAATCAGGAACGACGTTGACCATTTCCATATTGGCTTCCCAATACGCATCAATCGTTCCCACATCGCGCCAATAGGCCGTGCCCCCCTCTTTCACGCCGACACAGCTTTGCTCATAGCGATGCGCGTAGACGCGATATTTTTCAATCAGATAAGGAATGATGTCGTGACCAAAATCATGTGTGGAGGTTTTGGTATCTGCATCGCGCACTAATTGTTCGTACAAAAATTTAGCGTTAAATACATAGATCCCCATACTCGCCAGCGCACGTCCTGGCTTACCTGGTAATTCGGTGGGGTTCGCGGGTTTCTCGGTGAACTTCACAATACGATCTTCATCATTCACTGTCATCACGCCAAAGCCAGTGGCTTCGGCAACTGAAACCTCAATACAACCAATCGTCATATCCGCTTCGCTGCGCACGTGCGCGGCCAACATTTCTCCGTAGTCCATTTTGTAAATGTGATCGCCAGCCAAGATAACGATGTATTCGGGCGCATAGCCGCGCAGGATGTCGATATTTTGAAACACCGCATCCGCCGTGCCGCGATACCACTCTTCTTGAATACGCTGTTGCGCAGGCAATAAAGCAACGAACTCATTGAACTCGCCACGCAAAAATCCCCAACCTTTTTGAATGTGCTCAATCAGACTATGCGCTTTGTACTGCGTCACCACTCCAATGCGGCGAATGCCGGAATTCATGCAGTTGGACAACGGAAAGTCGATGATGCGAAACTTGCCCCCAAACTGCACAGCGGGCTTCGCATTCCAATCGGTCAGATTATGGAGACGACTGCCTCTTCCGCCTGCCAATACTAGAGCGACGGTATTTTTTGTGAGTGCGCTAATGAAACGTGGTGAATGCATATCCTGTGCCATGTTGCTCTCCCTGTTAATTACCCTGTTTTAATTTTTCAAAATGCTGTTGTAAAGCTCTAAATAAAGTTGCGCACTGTGTCGCCATCCCACATCCTTATGCATACCGTTCAATTGAATACGGCGGAAAGTGTTCGCATCGCGGTAACACTCAATTGCCCACTTGATCGTTTGCTGCAAGGCTTGCGCACCTGCATCGTCGAAAACAAATCCAGTACCACCGTCCAAGCTGGCATTGATGACGGAATCAGCCAAACCTCCAGTACGGCGCACGACAGGCGGTGTGCCGTAACGCATACCGTACATTTGATTTAAGCCGCACGGTTCAAAACGCGATGGCATTAAGAAAATATCTGTTCCCGCCATAATTTGATGCGATAGGGCTTCGTTAAAACCAATGGTGACCGACACGCGACCTGAATAACGCTGAGCCAATTGCAAGTAGCGCCGTTCAAATTCTGCATCGCCACTGCCCAGCACCGCCAATTGCGCGCCGCCATCCAGCAACGTGGGCAAACATTCAAGGAGTAAATCCAAGCCTTTTTGATACGTTAAGCGGCTCACCACCCCCAATAAAGGCGTGTGTTCATTGACTTCCAAACCCAACCGTTTTTGCAATGCCAACTTGCCCTGGGTTTTCTGCGAGAGGTCGCTTGCGTCATAGCGCACTTCCAAATGCTTATCTTTGGAAGCATCCCACTCGTCTTCATCAATGCCATTCAAAATGCCGCTGACTTCATTCCTGCGTGCCGTGAGCAAACCTTGCATACCGTAGCCCATTTCGGTGGCCTGAATTTCGTGCGCATAAGTTGGACTGACCGTGACGATACGATCAGCGTATTGCAGTCCCGACTTTAGGAAAGATAAGTTGCCGTGAAATTCCACGCCGTGCATGTTGAAGTGTGCAACAGGAATTTCTAATGACTTAATCCAATCACGGTCGAAATTACCTTGAAAGGCAATGTTGTGCACCGTCATCACACTCTTCGCACGTGGCGCGGTCATAAGTTGCAAATACACGGGCGTCAGCCCAGTTTGCCAGTCGTTGCAATGCACCAATTCTGCCTGCCAATCAATCGGGCTATCCGCACTGCCCAACATGGCAGCCACCTTGGACAACATGCCAAAGCGCATCGGATTGTCCGGCCAATCACCACCTAGTTGATATTGATACGGGCCCGCAACTCGACAAAAGTATTGCGGCGCATCCAACACGTACACAGGCACGTTGGTGTGAGGCATCTTGGCGCTCAACAATTTGACAGGTGCTTGTCCTGCAAATACAGAAAAAGTGGCGACCACTTTTTTGACTTTCAGCGCATCCAGTACTTGGTTGTAGCCTGGAATCAACAAGCGCACATCCTCACCCAGCGTTTGTAATGCGGCAGGCAACGAGGCGCTCACATCCGCCAAGCCGCCCGTTTTGATGAGCGGATGCACTTCAGAGGTAACAAACAGAATGCGCGTCATGATTTTTGATTGAGCGATTTGAAATAGTTAATAAGACCATTGGTGGAAGCATCATGCGTGGTGACGGCTTGCGCATCACGTAATTCAGGCAGGATATGCGCCGCCAATTGTTTGCCTAATTCGACGCCCCATTGGTCATAAGGATTGACGTTCCAAATGACGCCTTGCACGAAAATTTTATGTTCATACAGCGCAATCAATCTGCCCAAAGTGCGCGGTGTTAACTTGTCAAACAGGATGGAATTGGTAGGCTTGTTTCCTTCAAATACCTTATGCGGGGCGAGCATGTTGATACCTGCTTCATCCATACCGCTAGCGCTCAATTCAGCACGCGCTTCCGCTTCCGTTTTGCCGCGCATCAAGGCTTCTGACTGCGCAAAATAATTCGACAGCAAAGTGGCGTGATGCTCACCTAAAGGATGTTGACTGCGTGCGGGGGCGATGAAATCCGCAGGAATCATCTGCGAACCTTGGTGAATTAATTGGTAGTAAGCATGCTGCCCATTCGTTCCCGTGCCGCCCCACAACACCGGACCTGTGGCGTAATCCACCGCATTTCCCTGTCTATCCACACGCTTGCCATTGCTCTCCATATCCGCCTGTTGAAAGTAAGCGGTAAAGTTTTCCAAGGATTGGTCGTAGGGCAACATGGCGATGGTGGCCGCATCGTAAAAATTGCGATACCACACGCCCAACATGGCAAGAATCACCGGCATATTTTGCTCCAAGGGTACACTGGCGAAATGCACATCCATATCAGCGCCACCGATGAGCAATTCTTCAAAGCGATCCATGCCCACATACAAAGCAATAGAAAGCCCAATGGCGGACCATAGGGAATAGCGCCCACCCACCCATTCTGAAAACTCAAACATATTGGCGGTATCAATACCAAATGCCGCCACGGCTTTGGCGTTGGTTGAAAGCGCCACAAAATGTTTTGCCACCGCACTGTTATCCCCCGCGCTCCGCAATAACCAATCCCGTGCTGAACAGGCATTCATCAAAGTTTCTTGGGTGGTGAAAGTTTTAGAGGCGACAATAAACAGCGTGGTTTCAGGATTAAGCGTTGCCAGTTGAGTGGCAATATCTGCGCCATCCACATTAGACACAAAGTGGGCACGCAAAGCGGGAGTGCTATAGGGCTGCAAAGCTTGGCACACCATCAGCGGTCCCAGATACGACCCTCCAATACCGATATTCACAATGTCCGTAATGGGTTTGCCGCTATAGCCGCGCCACACACCATTGCGCACACTGTTTGAAAACAAGCGCATCTTTTCCATCACATGACGAATAGCGGGCAATACATCTTTGCCATCCACCAAAATGGGGGCGTGCTTCAAATTAGTCGCGGCACGTAAAGCGGTATGCAACACCGCACGACCTTCGGTGAAGTTAATTTTTTCGCCGCTCAACATCTTGTCGCGCCACGCTTCAACTTGGCATTGACGCGCTAAAGAAAACAACAGCGGTAAGCTATCTGAAGTGATTAGATTTTTTGAGTAGTCACACAGAATATCGTCGAAGCGCATCGAAAAATTTTCAAAGCGCTTCGAATCTTCGACGAAGGCTTGCCGCAGTGAGAATTTTGATAAGGACTGGCGATGCGCTTGCAACGCAAGCCATGCAGGAGACTGAAGTAGTTGAGACATTATCTAAACCTATCTAAATTCTGCTAAATCTTAAATCAACGCATCCGCTCCAACACGATGCCCGCCAATGGAGGCAAAGTGATTTCAATGGATTGCTCCTGTCCATTACAACCCACGTCACTCGAATACATCCCAAAACCATTGCCCATATTTGAGCCACCGTAAAAATGCGAATCACTATTAAAAATTTCTCGGTAACCGCCTTTATTGGGCACCCCAATGCGATAGCCCTCACGTGGCACGGGCGTAAAGTTCAACGCCACAATGACGTAGCTACCATCACCCGCAATACGTCGATAAATCAGAATAGATTGATCGGCATTAGTGCAATCCACCCATGCAAAACCATCGTGCGAAAAATCTTGTTCATACAAGGCAGGCACTTTTTGGTATAGATGATTCACATCGCGCACCAATGTTTGCACGCCCTTATGTGATTCATGCCCCAGCAAATACCAATCTAACTCACCCCCTACTTTCCACTCACGACCTTGGGCAATTTCATTACCCATGAAATTGAGCTTCTTACCTGGATTGGTCATTTGATAGGTGAAGAGTAGACGTAAATTGGCAAACTTTTGCCAACTATCGCCAGGCATTTTATCCAGTAACGATTTTTTACCATGTACCACTTCGTCATGCGAGAACGGCATCACAAAGTTTTCGGTGTAGCTATAAAGTTGCCCGAAGGTCAGCATGTTTTGATGGTAGCGCCTATGCACAGGATCAAGTTCGATGTAAGACAATGTGTCGTTCATCCAACCCATATTCCACTTCATCGAAAAGCCCAGCCCGCCCAAATAAGTAGGACGCGATACCATGGGCCAAGAAGTGGACTCTTCGGCTAACGTCAACGTGCCAGGAAAACGCTGATGCGTCATCACATTCAACTCACGGAAGAAATCCACCGCTTCAATGTTTTCGCGCCCACCATGTTTATTAGGTATCCATTCGCCTGCTTTGCGTGAGTAATCCAAATACAACATGGACGCAACGGCATCTACGCGCAATCCATCAAGATGGAATTCATTCAACCAGTAATGCGCGTTGGACAGTAGGAAATTACGCACTTCGTTACGCCCATAATTAAAAATGAGCGTACCCCAATCTTGATGCTCACCTAACCGAGGATCTTCGTGTTCATAGAGCGCTGTGCCATCAAAACGAGCCAACGCAAATGTATCTTTAGGAAAGTGTGCTGGCACCCAATCCAAAATTACACCAATGTTAGCTTGATGGCAGGCATCTACAAAAGAACGAAAATCATCCGCTGTGCCAAAACGACTGGTCACACCAAAATAGCCCGTGGTTTGATAGCCCCACGATTCATCTAAAGGGTGCTCACTAATCGGCATCAACTCAATATGCGTGAAGCCCATTTCCAGCACATATGGAACCAAACTTTCGGCTAGCTCGCGGAAGTTATAGAAACGCCCATCCCAATGACGGCGCCATGATCCCACATGCACTTCATAAACATTTAAGGGCTTGTGTTGCCATTCCTGTAACGCGCGCTGCGCCATCCAAACACTGTCATCCCAAGCATAACCTTGCAAGGCTGTCACTTTGGAAGCTGTACCTGGACGCATCTCAAAGCCAAATCCGTAAGGATCAGTTTTAATAATCAGTTGCGAGGTATGTCGATTGCGGATTTCGTATTTGTAGAATTCACCCAAACCGATGTCGGGTACAAAAATTTCCCATACGCCGCTAGAACCCAATGAGCGCATAGGATGCACACGGCCATCCCAACCATTGAAATCACCCACCACGCTCACACGGTCGGCATTCGGTGCCCACACCGCAAAACGCACCCCCCACGTCCCTTGTTGCTCACGATGGTGCGCACCCAACATACGATAGGCCTGCTCCAATTTACCTTGAGCAAATAAATGTAGATCGTGTTCGCTAATGCTGCTCGCGCAAGTGAAGGGATCGTGCATTTCCAACACGTGATTGAAAAAACTAAATTGAAGCTTGCATGGGGTAGGCAGTGTAGCTTTTCCGTGCCAAGTGAATAAGCCTTCAGCATCCACTCGTTCCAACGGCAACCACTTCTTGCCATCATGCACGGCAATTTCAGTCGCATAGGGCTGAAACACTCGCAACACCCACTCTGATTTGATTTGATGTAACCCTAGATATGAAAAAGGATCATGGTGACGCGCTTCTATTACGGCGCGCTTGTTATCTTTATCGTTCTGCATTTCATCGCTCCCTGACCCACAATATAGCCCCATACGGAAATCAGGACAACGAAAAATAGCGAAGAAATAATTTTCCAAGCAAAAATGTAAAAGGCCTCGCATTACTGCAAGGCCTTTGGGTCTGGTGGGTCGTGCGGGGATCGAACCTGCGACAAACGGATTAAGAGTCATAAAATTACACATCCAAGGACGTCCAACGAAGTCCGATTGTCCGTGCCGTTATCTCTACTAACCATTGTTTATTTGAGTTTTTCTTCATTGTATAAACTTTTATCGTCCGATATTATCCAGCCAGAGCCAGCCCCATAACGGCACGGTAACGGCACGGTAAGTCTGATGATAACTCCACTGGGTATAAAGGCCAAACTAGCTGAGGCAAAAAAGAGCGGCAAAGACAAGTTCATTTCGGATGATTCTGGGCAGCGTCACGGCTGGCGATTGCTATTGAGATGCTGGCCAAGCGGCTCAGCAACTTGGATTTTCAGGTACACACTCGAGGGTAAGAGACATCAAATCTTACTTGGTGAAAGTAGCTCCATGGACATTCAAGCTGCTAGAGCAGCGGCAACTGAATATGCCGCCATTTACCAGGTCACACCAGACATCAAAGAGAAGCTGAAGAATGAAGAGCTGGCTAGACAAAATGATCTTCAACAAGAAAAGGATAAGTCAGACCTTATCGGCAACGAGCAGAGACGCAAGCAAACGTACACGTTATCAAAAATGATGTCGGTATATGTCAGCTATCTTAGGAAGCAAGAGAAACTGATCACCGCTCGCGATGTCGAGTCACTTTCAAAACATCTCTCCACCTTGGGGGCTAAACCTGCGGCAGACGTGACGAAGAAAGACTTTGTTGCTATCCAGCGCAAGCTACTTGAAGTGGGTAAAGGTAGGACTGCCAATAAACTCAGGTCGTTTGTCAGAGCTGCTTACTCGCTTGTGCTGAGAGCTGACAGTGATGCTACAGCGCCATCTGATGCACTAGACTTCGCCACTGAGGGGGGCGTGGAATCAAACCCAGCAGCTCTCGTTGCCGTTGCCAAAGGATTCAATGGCACAAGTGATCGTGTGTTGACTAATGAAGAACTATTTTCATTCTTGGACCGTGCGAAAAAAGATGGTGTTCAGGGCTTAGCAGCTCGATCAACAGTATTACTCGGTGGGCAGCGGATGTCTCAACTGTTGCGTTCCAAAGTAACCGATGTACAAGATGATTTCTTAGTCTTGCTGGATCCTAAAGGGAAGAGAGATGAGCCACGCCGCCACCCTATTCCACTTGAAGGAGATGCTGGAGAAGTAGTTCAGGAAGCTGTTGACCGTGCTGCAAGTCTAAAATCCACTTGGCTGTTTAGTAGCTCAGGTGAAGTTCCGCTAAGCGTATGCACGGTATCGATTTACGTCACCAGCATTTCAAATGAGTTCTTAGAATCCGGAATATCCAAAATACCATTCACGATGTCTGATTTAAGACGAACTGTTGAAACTAGGCTAGCTGGATTGGGCGTTTCGAAGGAAATACGCGGACATCTACAAAGTCATGGACTGAGCGGTGTTCAGGTACGTCACTACGACAGACATGACTACGAGCATGAAAAACGCTCCGCATTGAAGATATTCCATCGGTGGATCAATTCTAAAGGGAAATCTAAACCTAGGGTCGGAGCCAAGAAGAAGATCTGATTTGCTTTGAGTTTGCTTTGAGTTTGCTAACCACTTTGCTTACGATTTGCTAACCACTTTGCTTCAAGTTTGCTAGACCATTGCTACTGGTCAAAGGCAACGGCAAGATCCAAAATGCACGCTTAACGCACCCCTGTTTTAAGCATACTCGGAGAAAGCCAAAAGTCGCACAAACCCATCTATTGAGCAGTGTCGTCGGCGACGACACTGCTCAATAGATGGGTTTGATGCTTTTTATAATCCCAACATCTTCGATAAAATCGACTTCCTGTTTGTATGTTTTTTGGCCACCGAGTTAGCTTATTCGGGCCATGCATCCGGTCAGATCAAGTTTGGACTGCTACAAATTTTTTATGATCGCAGCAACATCCTTTTTGCCCATTCCTCTAATGGTGATGATCTTGACCAACTGAGTCTCACGAGGCTTCGACTTACCTGCCTCCCAGCTATAGATGGTTGCCGGAGACACGTCTAGCAAGCCAGCCAATACTTCAGCAGACAATCCAAGCCGTTGTCTGAGAGTCTTAAAACCCTTCGCAGTGAATCGTGCTCTCGACTTGATCTCAGGACTTGATGAAGCAACGGTCGGAACAGAGACTATCTTTGCGAGACGAGACACCTGCTTCTCTAGTGCCTCCACCCTTCTCTTCAGCGAAGCGATGTCCGATCTGTATTGAGCAGATGATTTCTTTAAGGTGTCAGTCTCACCACGAACCTCCTTACGAGATAGGCGTGAGATCTCATCCTTCAAAACGGTTGCGATATTTGCCATGACTCTCTCCTATGTATTACATGGTGTTTCTAGAACACTCTGTCGATTATTTTACTACTTCAATCGGGTATTGGTAGTGCAGGCACTTTGAATACGGTGATCAGTACGGAGACAGACTCAAGATGATGCTGATGGGCATCAAGCGGGAACGCGGTTAATGTAGGTATCAAGCTCAATGGCTCTAATTCGGCCATGCCAGTGGCACCCCTACGTGCCAACGACCGGAATCGAAACCTCACCGGTCATAGGTGCATCATTCAACACGCAAAAGGACGTTACTGAATCAGCGTTGCTATCACTTTCATATCATGCTTGAACATTTCGCCACTTGGCCAGTGGCGGCATGAAGCATGTGTGTATCCCATCTTGCCCTTGGCGTGAGTCCATCTGCCTCTCAAGAATTTATCCGAAAACTTGGCACCTCGGAATAATACGTACGCCATCGCACATACCGCAGCGCTTAAAAAGCAGATGCTGCGTTCTGTGAATATGGAAAGGTCATAGGCATGACAAAGACTATTTTCTTGAAGAATTTCTGCGTGCAGCCGGGAGAAATAGTCAAATTTGAAAAACGGCCGACGCGGGTGGCGCCGTTATTCAAATCGAAGAAACGGTATAAAAAACTCCTCTGTGATCATGTTGCCGAGTTGAGCTCTCTGCAGCGCATGCACTACGCGTCCAACCGCGGTGCCTTGCTGCTGATCTTTCAGGGGATGGATACTGCCGGCAAGGATGGCGTCATTCGCCACGTCATGTCCGGGATCAATCCGCAGGGCTGTCAGGTTTTCAATTTCAAGCAACCGAATGCCGGGGAGCTGGAACACGATTTTCTTTGGCGCACGACATGCCGGCTGCCGGAGCGCGGGCGGATCGGCATATTCAATCGTTCCTACTATGAGGAAGTGCTCATTGTCCGAGTGCATCCTGAGTTGCTCGCTAAGCAGCGGCTGCCGGATAAATTGCCGGACGCGCAGACTATCTGGAAGGATCGTTATCGTTCCATTGCGGATTTGGAGGCGCATCTGCACCGTAACGGGACGCGGATTATCAAGTTCTTCCTCCACCTTTCCAAAGATGAGCAGCGCAGCCGATTCCTCAAGCGCATAGATGAGCCGGAAAAGAACTGGAAATTCAGCAGTGCCGACATCAGTGAGCGGAAATACTGGGATCAGTACATGCAGGCTTATGCGGAATGTCTGAGTGCGACCAGCAGCGCCGCCGCGCCCTGGTATGTCGTCCCCGCCGATGACAAGAAGAATGCCCGGCTGATCGTTTCCCAGATCGTTCTTGAAGCGTTTCGTGATCTTGATGTGGCCTATCCCAAGGTCACTGCGAAGCGTCGGAAGGAATTGAAATCCATACGTGATCGGCTATGACCCAACTCAATATAAAAATCGCACCAGCGAATTCGGGTGTTGTCACTTCGATACGCGGCAGCGCAGTGGATATGCGTTTTGAAGGGTATTTGCCATCTATCACCACTTTGCTGCGCACTGGAAAAGTTCCGATACGAGTCACAAGGATTTATACCCTCAAACTATGCTACCGCCGCGGGAACACGCCATTTGATCACAGCGACCTTCACGGCATCGTTCACAACTAGGCACACCACCATCGCATAGATGAAAATCGCTATCGTCTGCCACCAAGGCAATGGCATGAGTCCGGGCAGACCGACAAAGGTTAGAACGGTTCCTATCAGCGTATCCGCCACGAGCGCCGCAACGAGGGTCTTGCTGGGCTTCGTCGTCCAGAACCAGCGCCGCTCCCGAGCGGACACGATGGAAAATGCGGCCATGTAGAGCAGTGTCAGGAAACTGAAGGTATAGAGGGCATCATCATTGGTCGCCAGACCAAAACGGGACCAGCCTATCCATAAGAGGAAGAGCGACTCCGCGACCATTGCGATGCCCAGCACCACTGAAACCGTGATGAAACCACCGATGTTCCACGTCTCCGGTTTGTTGGATGGTCGAACGTGATCGGTTGCCAGCGCGATCTTCGCGAAGTCCGTCATGAAAACCAGCAGCAGCATCGCAAAGGCGGAGACGACAAATTTTCCGGTCACCACAAATGCAATGGCCACGAAGGCGGCCTTCAAAATTGTGCGGCTAATCTTGTTGATGATCCAGGTCAAAATGCGCTGGTAGATCGTTCTCCCCTGTTCGACCAGTGCCACAATGTTCGTCAGCCCCGGCTCGGTCAGCACGACGCTCGCCGCTCCTTTGGCGACATCGGTCGCGGTGCTGACCGCGATACCCACTTCGGCCTGGCGCAGTGCGGGCGCATCATTGACACCGTCGCCAGTCATGCCGGTCACATGCCCGGCTGCCTGCAGGTGCTGCACCACGATGTATTTGTCTTCCGGATACACTTCGGCAAAACCATCCGCACCCGCCAACAAGTCAACCGCCTCGTTGCCGGCTTGGGAGCTCGCGACCTTCAGGTCAGACACTCGCTGAATGTTGGGCAGACCCACTCCTTGCGCAATCTCCCGCGCGACCGCCAGTGCATCGCCGGTAAGCATCTTCACCGAAACGCCTAGATCGTGAAGTGTGGCGATGAGTTGCTTGGCGTCCGGTCGAGGCGGATCAAACAAGGTCACCAGTCCAAGCAATGCCATGTTGCCCGCTTCGGGGCCACGTGCCACTGCCAGTGTTCGATATCCATTCTGCGCCGATTCGCTAACCCGCGCCTCCAATGCCTCGATCTCGGGTCGTTGAAGCCCGCAGGTTTCAGCGATGGTACGCACGGCGCCTTTCATTACGCGCAGCCGCCGGCCGTTCTGTTCAACCACAGCTTCGGTCCGCCGATTTTTTGCATCAAACGGCGCAAAAGAGACTGGAGTGACCGCAGCCAAGTTATCAAAGACGTGCCGCTCCTTTGCTGCGGTAAGGAAGGCTAAATCTATCGGGTCTTGGTTAGACTCTTGCGAGGCGAGTGCGGCGGCAAACAGCACATCGGATTCTGTCGCATGCTCCAGTGGAATCACGCCAGTGACGACCAATTGGTTCATCGTAATCGTGCCCGTCTTGTCCACGCACAGCACGTCCATTGTCGCAGCATCCTCGGTGGCACTGAGGCGCGTAACCAATACGCCACGCTTAGCCAATTCTTTCGCACCGACTGCCATGCTGACTGTGAACATCACCGGGAGGGCGACCGGCACCGCACTCATCAATAGCACGAGCATGAGCGGGATCATTTCGAACAGCGGCACGTGCCGGATCAGCGACAGTACGATCACCACGCCGAGCAGCGCGCCGACGATGACGAACAGCCAGCGCACCACCTTGGTGACTACCGCTTCGATGTGAAGCTTTGGGTGCGCAAGTTGTACGAGTTCTGTGGTGCGGCCAAAGTAGGTCTGTGCCCCGGTCAGGATGACCACGCCGTTGCCTTCACCGCGGCGGACGACCGAGCCCGACGACAGCACTTCGGCAGGCGCTTTGTCCGCGTCCTTCGACTCGCCGGTGAGGGCGGACTGGTCAACGCTCAATTCACCGCTAAGCAGTTTTAGGTCCGCCGGGATGATGTCGCCGGAACGCACACGGATGATGTCACCGGGAACCAGTTCTCGCGCCGGAATGACTTGCCAGCTCGCGTCGCGCAGCACGCGCGCGCTGACCTGCAACCGTTTCCGCAATGTTTCGACTACACCGGCGGCACGACGCTCCTGCATGAAGCCCAGCACAGCATTGATTACCAGCAGCAAACTCACCACCGCGAGGTCCGAGTATTTGCCGAGGATGGCCGACAATACCATGATCATTTCGAGCATCCACGCTGACACGCCCCAGAATTTCGCCAGGAATTTTCGGACCGGATGGGATTGTTGTTCGATTACTTCGTTGTAGCCATGCTCCTTGCGACGGGTATCCACGTCCGTGTGGGTAAGCCCCGTGTCTGAATTCACGTTGAGCATCGCGAGTACGTCGGGTACCGTCGCAGAGGCAAAGTCAGATGTTTTGACAGCTGCAGATTTCAATCGAGATGGCTCTGATTTAGGCGTTTCGGCGGCCGTTTGCATAGCAACTATCCTTGGAGAGATGCCGACGGATTGATAATACAGCAGTTACGACTGGTACCTGTTACACATCATCCGTTCGCTCAGGAATACAGGCAATCGCGATGAACTGCTCATGGCTGAAGCGGAAATATTGGTTGCCTAGGATTTCGTCTGCTTCTCTCCATATAACGGACACATAGAGAGACTTCTCGCCAAGACCGCTCAGGTTAAGGGTTGTCAGATGTCAGCCCGTGCGCGCAGCCCGACAGAATGCAGCAAC
>JAVHQJ010000387.1:0-1303 GCA_036171075.1 Sideroxydans sp.
TCGAAGCGGTGGCTACCCACCAATTTATTTACAGCAGTTTAAGGACTCAATCCCCGTCGCATTAAAGTTCGCCCGCCTTACGACTGTTTATGTGGCTTATCTTTAAGAAATCTCAAAAGGGGAAAGACGTGAAACAAAAACTTGTTGCTGCTGCGCTGTCTGTTGCTTTGGCCATTGCTCCAGTTTCTGCGAGAGCAGAATACGGATTTGTTGATTATGTAACTGCCAACCCATTTAACCCAGCTTTAACCGTAGTCTCTCTAATTTACTATCCACCATTGGCTATATTGACCTCGATTTCTACATATCTTGGATACTCAAAAGTTAAAGAAGTAGAGGACTTAAAAGTACAGAAAGCAGCAGATGAAGCTGCTGCAACAGTAGCAGCGGAGGAGAGAATTCGCAAAGCAGAAGAAAAATCTGCTCTCGACGACAAAGTGGCTGAAGAAGGCGATGCCAACGCCAAACTTCAACGTGCTATTGCGTATAAGCATGAAGGAAAAAACTCTAATGCCGAAGATTGGTTCAAAAAAGCAATAAAAGGGGGGAGCACAGAAGCTATTTATGAACTAGGCAAATACTACAAAGAGCAAGGTAAAGTTAATGATGCCGAGAAGTATTGGAATCAAGCTGCCCAGCTAGGTCATGCCGCAGCAAAAGGAGCGTTAGTTGCGTTATCAAATGAACGAGACGAAGCTGAAAAGCGTCGCCTAACTGCAGAAAAAGAACGCATGGAGCGGGAAGAACAATCACGAATTGCAGAGCTCAATAAGCGGCAACGGCTGGAAAATAAGCGAATCGGCGACACCGTTTGTCAATTAACTTCGGGAACAAAATCTGAAGACACGGGAGTTTCTGTCTATGGAGTGCGGCAATATAAGCAAATTAGCGGGCGAATCAAATTGGTTGCTGATGTTATCAACGTATTGACGGACAAGAAGATTGAAGTTCGCATCCGTGGCATCAACTTTTCTCAGGAAAATATTTATGGGGAAAACATGTCAAGACCTGAATCATTGGATTCCATGGATGGCTATAAAGGTGGAAAGCTAGAGCGCGGAAGCATCTTCTTCGATAGTACTTATGACTGGGATTCCACAACATGTAATTAACGCGAAATTTGGCTGCGTACATGCTTAAAACAAACGGCCCGTCTTGTAACGGGCTGTTTGTTTTTTGAAGCGACTCTTTGCCGAATATGCTGCTAAAGATGAGTACAGTAGGGTTGGTGTCGGCAACAGGGGGAAGCTGCCGACAAAATCTGGCGACAAATCTGGGGTCAGGTCTTGCATTACTACATTCT
>JAVHQJ010000388.1:0-1302 GCA_036171075.1 Sideroxydans sp.
GCTACGGCTCCGAGATGCGCAAATATCTGCCCGACTTCATCGTGCTGGTGGATGATGGCCACGGCCCCGACGACTTGCTGCATCTGGTGGTCGAGGTCAAGGGCTATCGGCGCGAGGATGCGATAGAGAAGAAATCCACGATGGACACCTACTGGGTGCCTGGCGTGAACCATCTCGGCAGCTATGGCCGCTGGGCGTTCGCCGAGTTCACCGAGGTGTACCAGATCGAGGCCGACTTCAAGGCCAAAGTCGAAAGCGAGTTCAACAAAATGATCGAAAGGTGCGCCCATGAAAACTGAGGTTGTTCATACACTCACAGGCAACTTCGAAGCTCACGCACAGCAATCGGAAAACGGCATCGAATTCTGGCTTGCCCGCGATCTTCAGCACTTGCTTGGTTACGATGAATGGCGCAACTTTACCGTTGTGATCAACAAGGCGAAAACTGCTTGCGAAGTATCCGATCATGCTATTTCAGACCATTTTGTTGACGTCAACAAAATGGTCGATCTCGGCTCAGGCAGCCAGCGCGAAGTGGATGACATCATGCTCACCCGCTACGCCTGCTATCTGATCGCCCAGAACGGCGACCCCAGAAAGCAGCAAATCGCTTTTGCCCAAACCTACTTCGCCATGCAGACCCGCAAGGCGGAGCAGATCGAACAACGGCTGCTCGAAGCCGAGCGCGTATCGGCACGCAAGAAACTCACCTCCACGGAAAAAGAGCTGTCAGAAATTATTTATGAGCAAACGGGCAGCGACCAGAATTTTGCGCTCATTCGCAGCAAAGGCGATCAAGCGCTGTTTGGCAAAAACACGCAAGCGATGAAGTCGCAATGGAAAGTGCCGGACAACCGGCCACTGGCTGATTTTGCGCCCACCATCATCCTCAAGGCCAAGGACTTCGTTACAGAAATCACCATTTTTAATGCCCGGCAGCACCAGATGGGGACGGAATCGGCTATCTCCAAAGAACACATCACCAACAACGAGGCAGTCCGTAAAACACTGCTGGAACGAGGCATCCGTCCAGAAAGCCTGCCTGCCGCCGAAGATGTCAAAAAGGTCGAGCGGCGCCTTGCTTCGGCTGAGAAAAAAGCACTAAAAAATCCCGATGCGCTGGATTCCTGAAAATACCCTTCACATCTAAATCATGGCCAAAAAACCACCCACTCTAAAATCCGTCGAATCCATCAAGCACGACGAGGCTAAGCGCAAGAACATTCCTTCGGCTGAACAGCAGTCTTTCATCCAGAAGGAGCAAGAGACACCGAAGCAGATTCGCTACCCGCGCAACACCGA
>JAVHQJ010000389.1:0-24569 GCA_036171075.1 Sideroxydans sp.
TTTAACTCAAATTCAAAACCCTTCGTTCAGACTCATTTAGGGATTGGAAAATACTACGAGGATATGTTGGGCATAACGAATTGGTTCTTTTATCGTGGGTTGTTATGTACAAGGGTTAAATTTGCACGGCTAGCGCTGGGCTCAAGTTCTGCTAATTGACGAAGGTATTCGTCCCTTGGCAGCACGTAGGGCTTAAACAAAAGCTCAATTAACTTGCGTTCCATTTCATTCCTGCCGCCCTCAATCACGGTGAAATTCGGTTTGCGCTCTTGGTTCATGGCAACTCCTTCACGCTTGAAGGTTGAAAAGAAACAACTGAGAGGTTGACGGTTGGATGAAGTGAGCTGCGGAGTTTGTCGTACTCAACATCATCGCGTTTAAGGATTGCAGTCACGAGTTGGTGGCCAATGGTCTCCTTGAACTCATGGCCGTTGCCATTGATGAGCTTCAATTGATCGTGGGTAATAGCCATGTTTATATTCCTGGCGAGGATATTTCGTAACGTATCATAGCAATCGTATCGTAACGTAACGTCCGAATGGCGCTCAATAATTGCAATCGCAGTCGCTGTGATACAACGTTAGCGTATCTTGCAACAATTAAAGGAGGCGAAATATATGAAGACAAAAACGGATCACAGAAGAATATTTCGGAACTCGGTACGGTTGTATTTCGCGCCACTGACTGGCGCATTCAAAGCTGTTTGTAGCGAGCTAGATCGCATCAGTCGAGAACGGAACGAACCGTCCCCTGCAAATAATTTGAAACGCATTTAAGTGCAATTCCTGATAATTCTTATTATCAGGAATTGCACTTTTCACGGATAAAGCGGCAGGTAAAGCAAGCATTCATTCCAATCAGCCAATACGCCTGCAAATGCAGGCATCTGCAATACAGCGTTCTGAAATACAATCTGCGCATCACTCAATAGAGCGTGGCAACCATGGATAAACAACAAGAGGTATTGGATGGCATGATGCGGCCAGAGCGATTAGCAAATGTCATCAGTCAGTCCCCCAAGTACATCAGGGATGATATTGCCAGTCTGGTGGAGAGGGAGCAGATTCCCGGGTCGTTTGGTGAGTTGATCAAGCGCTCTGTCGAAATGACCACAGCCCACAAGGAATTCGAGGGAACGAACGTTGTGTCAATATTTGGGAAGGGCGCTGTTCGCTAGCGATTGGCGATTCACTCAATCCCACCGGTGCAAGGACTGGACTTCGCCATTGCGGTCCTTCCTGATGATATGTTGGTGCGTCTGCTCAGCGCAGAGAAACGGACGTCAACGCTGACGCGGAAATAATACCTCGGTGGCACGACCTAACGCTATGTAGAGAGAAATAGTTTTCTCAATTCACGTTCGGCTCCATCAACGTCACCGTTTCGCTCAAGCTCTTTGGCACTGGCAAGAAGCTTATTAGTTCGGGTCATTATTTCTCGCTGCCATTTTGGTGACAGAAATCCTACATCAAGGCTTTCCATGAAGTCGAAAAAATAGTCAGCCAACTGGCCGCCCCCTAAAATCCATCTTGTCCAAAATCCGTGCTGGATGATAGATTGCTCAAGTGAATAGGACTCATATGGAGATCCATTTTGTGCGTTCCAATATTTGGCGATTCGAACGAGCGGCTTAATCAGGCTGCCATGCGACTTATTGGCATTGATTAGCTCACCATTGAATCCAACCGGGTCGGATCCTTGCCAGTCTTGGAAAGAAGATGCCTTGGCTGGAATTTGCAGTCCGTAAAGTGGAACTTGAATGCCTGGGACGATCTCGAACTTAATATGGTTCAGTGCGAGTACGATTGTTGGATTTGATTGATAGATATCCGAAGTGGGGTAGCACTCCTCAACAAATCGACCTAATCTGTCCAAATACGTCTGCGGTCTATATGATCGATTAGAAAACAACACTAGGTAATCCACGTCTGAATTGGGATCCATATTTCGCGGGAGAATGGTCCCACGACTATAAGAGCCAAAGATATAACTGTCGGAAACTTCATCTCCAAAATACCCGTTAAGGCGTTCTTCCAGTGTATTGATCGAGAGCTGAATGCTTGCCTTCTCATGGTCCCGAACAATCGCTGTCTTTGCCAGTTCCATCAGGTAGCTGTTTATGGTCATCGTTGGCAGGATAGAATATGCGCAAAATTAACTATACGTACAATTGCGAACCACCGTGCTCTTAATGAAGAGTGCATTACGGGGTATGAGGCGGCAAGCCATTTCTAACTATCTCCCATTCTTGGGTAAGCGAAGGATTTTCACGCTCAAAGATCGATTGGGATAATAGGATTCCACCAAGGGCTTTACCTACTTCGTAGTCGCCAAAGGCTTGTATGGAATATGCCGTGAGCCTGTCACCAGTTGAGCTGACCTGGAACAGGCTATGAACAGTATCGTACAATTTCTCCGCACGAATTCTGGCCCACTCAAGTCGAATCCATCGCGAAAGTATCTCTTCGGTGAAGAGTACTTGGGCACCGGCAGCAAGCCAATCCAGGGGTGTTGCACGCCAAATGACAAACCCAAACCATAAGACGAAGTACACGATGGCGCGAGCTCTGACCGCTGGTGCCATCTTGCCGAGGATTGCTTTGGAAAAGAAAAGATTCTCCATTACTAACATTCCAATCCGGCGCAACGGGTTTGTTTCGTCGTTATTGTAATAGCCAAGGGTGCGTTGATGGATAAGATCGAAGTTGAATGCGTTGGATATAAATTCTTTCCTGCGGGCATCTTCGGCCCGTGGAAAGAAATACAGTCGTATGACAATGCCAAGAACGAAATTCGCGATGACGAGGAGGACAAAAGCTGCTATGACGACCGAGTTGCCAACTGGGTATGACTTTTCGTTAAATATCAGTGGCAGAAATGAGGTAATGGCGGCGATGTAAAACAGCCAGCCAGACACTGTTTCTGCCTGCTCAAGTGGGCCGAAGTATCGTTTACGAATAGGGTCCACTCGTGTAGAGCCAGTTGCATTTGTTGCGCTAGCCATATGGATCTTGCCTTTTTGCTATGCTTATAAATAGTAACTTACAAATTTTTCGTTATAGAGCAAATTCCACCAATAGAAAGCATTCTTTGTTTCATTAATCGATTCCGCTTCACGTGCCTTCTCTGCTCTAGTTGCGGCGGTATCCAACTTAGAAAGGGCGTCCTGCTTCATTGCTTCGGTCTTGCACGGGTAGATATAGCCAGCAACCCCCATTGGATCTTGCATGGCTGCCAACTTGTTATCCCTGAGCATCGTCAGAATTCTCTTCACATCTATGTCGTAGACAATGCCACGCTCTTCCTCCGCATACTTGGCTACCCTCATTTCCAAGTAAAACGAATTGATGGGAACATCCCTGTAGTATTTCCATGCCTTAAGGAAGCGGATGAGAGGTTTAACCCTCCCGCCATGCAACTTGTCTATTTTCGCCACGTAGGAATTGTGCGCATCCGGACTAACCTCCATCCACCCGTCGTCGCCATCGGCAATCTCATACACTTTGAATCCTTTTTCTTCCCGGATATAGTCAGCCACGACAACCTCTGTGTCTTCTGACTTATAACTACCAAAAGGGCAGACCACTGCGGGGGTGCTGACCTTTACGCCCGTATTGGGAAATCTAGTATCCAACGCGTTTCTAACCTTTACGAGAGATGCCGTAGAAGTTTTGGTTAACGCGCTTGTTGGAAGGCAAGCAAGATAGTCAACATCGCTATATCCGGACACATTGGTGCCATTTCCAAATGAACCAATTCTTGCAAAGCGATTAAGACCAAAATTTGATCGTAGACAGTCGGATATTGAAGCTCTATGGGCCTTAGCTTTGTCAGACTCTGCGACAGAAGTTCTAAGCTTGTCGTGAAAGTCGCTGAAGCCCTGCTCGATCGTTCGTGGCATAACTATCCCATTTGCGAAAAGTCGGGGCAGTATATCAAGCAAATACGGACGTTGAAGTCCGATTGCGTTGCGACAACGCTTGTATGATTAGCGGGTGAAGTTAAACCTGCGTCCCAGATGTCCGACAACGAGCATACTGCAGACCTTCTGATCGACCACTTTAGCAGTCTGCTATGACCGAGGACTGGACTTCGGCCTTATTTAGCGCTCCTCATAAGGCCGAAGTGGAGTCATTGGCTGATCAGGGAATTCTATTCCGATATGATTTTTCTGTGCTCAAAATGGCCGAACCTTCTGCCGCAGCCTCAAAGTCACTTTGAGTTATTGCTAAAATCTGGCACAGTTGGCACACATTTGGCACAGTGAAAACCTAGTTTTAAGGTAGGTTCAGGTAAATCGAAGTAAGGTTAAGTAACCTTAACTCATTGATATGGCGGAGAGGGCGGGATTCGAACCCGCGGTGGGTATTAGCCCACACACGCTTTCCAGGCGTGCGACTTAAACCACTCATCCACCTCTCCGAAGGGCGCGCAGAATAAACTAGAACGTTGTTTGAGGCAATCAGAAATGCTGTAGAGCGGTGAATACCGAGATTTCGTCAGTCTCTTTAAGCCCATGCGCTTGTAGAGTTTGAATGAGTTCCGGGCTGGTGCAGCGTATGAAGGGGTTGGTGGCTTTTTCTAGGGCAATGGTCGAAGGTACGGTAGGCAGATTGGAGGCTCGCAACTTATGTGCATCAACAATGCGTTGCTGAATAGCCTTGTTTTGTGGCTCGCATAGCTTGGCAAAAGCGAGGCAGTATTCGGTGTATTCGTGTGCGCAATAGACTTGGGTGGTATCAGATAGGGCGGCTAGGCGCATCAAGGATTGATATAAGTCCGCCAAGGTGCCTTCCTTGTTATTACCGCACCCAGCTCCGAACATAATGTCGCCACAAAACACGGCATCAGCGGCGATGAAAACGATGTGATCCTCAAGGTGTCCGGGTGTTTCGATGATGTCAAAACGGATGTGCGGTGCTTCCAGTTCCAGCACATCTCCCTCGCGTAAGTCACTTGTAATGTGTGGGTTGTGTGGATGGCTTCGTCCATACACAGGCACGTTATATACTCCGCGCAATTCTGCGATGCCGCCGATGTGGTCGTTATGCCGGTGGGTGCACAAAATGGCAGTGAGTTTCAGTCCAGTTTGGTTTATAAAATCTAAAACAGGCGCGGCTTCACCTGGGTCAACGATAGCTACATAGGTTTCATCGTGAATGGCCCAGATGTAATTGTCGCGTAGGGCGGGGATGGCGATGATGTTCAACATGATAGGTCTGCGAGTGAGATGCCTAATTCTAAAGTAATCACGCATAGTTTGAGTGAATGGTTCGCCAGCGAGCAGGGGGGCTATGTGCTGTCGCGTGAGCATCTGTATTACAAGCAAGCGGTGACCGATGTCTTTGGTTATAACGCCATGCAAATGGGCTTGCCGGAGCATTCTTTTTTGAGCAGTAACCGCATTCCCTTACGCTTCACCGCAGGTAATCATGCGGATAACGATGTGCGTATGGTGTGCGCCGAACTGCCCTTTGCCTGCGACAGTTTGGATTTGGTGTTGATGCCGCACGTGTTGGAGTTTGCGGATAATCCGCATTTAATTTTGCGCGAGGTTGAGCGCGTGATGATGCCCGAAGGCAGCTTGCTTATTAGCGGCTTTAATCCCTACAGTTTGTGGGGTATGCACCGTTCATTGGGGCGTCATGAAGGTTATCCGTGGTGCGCTAAATTTATTGCGTTGCCGCGCCTAAAAGATTGGTTGGCGCTATTAGGATTTGATGTGGTTGAGGTACGCAGTGCGGCCTACGCGCCCCCATTTCGGCAGCGAAAATGGATGGAGCGTGCGGCATTTTTAGAAAGCGCAGGAGGCCGTTGGTGGCCTATGAGTGGTGGCGTGTATTTTTTACACGCCATTAAACGTGTTCCAGGTATGCGTTTGATTAAGCCAAAATGGAACGCGGGATTGGTGCAAAAATTAATGCCCGCCGCGCCCAAACTAAATAAAGGCATACAGAAGGTCGAGAATGATGAGTGAAGTAGTGGATATATTTAGTGATGGTGCATGCAAAGGCAATCCGGGCGTCGGTGGGTGGGGCGCACTGTTGCGGATGAAAGGCAAAGAGCGAGAGTTATGTGGTGGGGAAGATCACACCACCAACAATCGCATGGAGTTAATGGCGGCGATTGCAGCACTCGAAGTGTTGAGCCGTGGCTGCCAAGTGCGGCTGCATACCGACTCCAAATATGTGTTGCAAGGCATCACCGAATGGTTACCTGGTTGGAAACAGCGCGGCTGGAAAACTGCCAGCAAACAACCTGTTAAAAATGATGACTTATGGCGCAGATTAGATGCCGCCACCAGCCGCCACCAGATTGAATGGATATGGGTCAAAGGCCATGCAGGCCATGAAGGCAATGAACGCGCCGATGAATTGGCGAACCGAGGAATTGAAGAATTGAGGGCGGGAGTGAGTCAAGAAAAGTCGATGTGACAGCAATCCAATTTGACGAACTTGCCTTAAAAAGTATAATTGGAAATATACTTGTTTTGCTTGAGTAAGGAGTTTCGCCATGTCACAAATCACACTTTATCTGGATGATGCCACGCAGGCGCTGGTGGATCAGGCCGCGCAGGCCAATGGTGTATCGAAAAGTCGTTGGGTGGCTGAAATGATCCGCAAATACGCTGCGCATGAGTGGCCGCAAGACTGTCTAAATTTGGCGGGGCGTTTTGCCGACTTCCCTTTGCGTGAAGAAACCCTTAGTACGCAGACAGCCGATGTGCCGCGCATTGGATTTTGATTGCCCGCCATGTTGATTCTCGATAGCAACACCATTAGCTACTATTTTCGCGGCGACCCAGTAGTTGTGCCGCGTCTGCAAGCCCTTTCTCCCGCCGATATTGGCGTGCCTGCTATTGTGGAATACGAACTGCGTTATGGACTTTTGCGTTTAGCAACGGAAGCTGCCACCCCCCGTCTGGCTGCGTTAGCTGCTTTGTTGCGACCGATGCAGATTTTGCCATTTGACAGTGAATGCGCGGCTCACGCCGCCCGCATCCGAGTTGAGCTTGAGGCCGCAGGCACGCCCATCGGCCCGCACGATACCTTGATAGCTGCAACGGCAATACGACATCAAGCCACTTTGGTGACGCGCAATGTGCGCGAATTTTCCCGAGTGCAAGGATTGCAGTGGATCAATTGGCACGAAACTCAATGAGCAAGATGCGAATTTGGCAGCATTCGAGGTCGCACAGCTTGAGGGTTCGGTGTGGGATGGGAAAATCATTGTGTTGCGAATTCCCAATAAACATCACGACAAATTTTTCCAAGAAATATAAATCATGAGACAAATCGTACTCGACACTGAAACCACAGGCCTTGATCCCAAGCACGGGCATCGCATTATCGAAGTCGCGGCGATTGAGATGGAGGGGCGCAAGATTTCTAATCGCACGTTTCATCGTTACCTTAACCCCGAGCGTGAGATTGACGAGGGTGCGGCAGCGGTGCATGGCTTGACGTTGGAGCGCTTGCAGAACGAGGCAAAATTTGCAGAGATTGCGCCGGCGTTGTTGGAATTTATTGCGGGTGCGCAGCTCATCATTCATAACGCACCGTTTGACGTGGGATTTCTGAATGCTGAATTAACGCGTGCCAATTTGCCTACCTTGGATGCGATTTGCCCACCCCCGTTGGATACCTTGAAGCTGGCGAAGGAGTTGCATCCTGGTAAGAAAAACAACTTAAACGCGTTGTGCGACCGTTACTTCATTGACAACTCGCACCGCACTTTGCACGGCGCTTTGTTGGATACCGAGTTGCTCGCCGAAGTGTACTTGGGCATGACGCGTGGACAAGAAAGTCTGCTGGGTGAAGAGGCTGCCGAGGATGAGACAGCGCACCTGAATGCACAGGGTGAAACGTTGCCGATGAGTGTGCGTGTGTTATGTGCCAGCGATGAAGAGCTGGCCTTGCACGAAGCGCAAATCAACGACATCGAGAAAGCCAGCAAGGGCAAGTGTATTTGGAAGCAACTAACGCAAACCGCACTTGAATCAGCTACCCAGGAACATTTGCCGTGAAAATCGCTGTCTGTGGTACGCAACCCTATGATCGCGAATCGCTCTCGATAATCAACGCTGATTTTGGACATGCGCTGGTATTTTTTGAAGAACGTCTCACACTTCAGTCTGCCCCTTTGTTTGCGGGTTATGCCGGCCTGTGTTGCTTTGTGAATGACATACTTGATGAAGCAGTGCTGCAAATTTTAGCGGCACACGGTACATGTTTAATCGCTTTACGCTGTGCGGGGTTCAACAATGTGGATGTGTTGGCAGCAGAGCGTTATGGCATTCGACTCGTGCGTGTTCCTGCCTATTCACCGCATTCGGTAGCCGAGCATACCTTGGCGCTTATATTGACGCTGAATCGTAAAACTCACCGTGCTTATAACCGTGTGCGTGACGGCAATTTTGCCTTGCAAGGCTTGTTGGGATTTGAGCTACGTAGGTGTACGGTGGGCATCATCGGTACGGGACGCATTGGGCAAGCGGTAGCAGAAATTTTACATGGATTCGGTTGCCAATTATTGGGCTACGACATTCTTCAAAATGAAGCCTGTCAGGCATTAGGACTCAACTACGTGGGGCTGGATGAACTGTATCAACACAGTGACATCGTTACTATTCATTGCCCGCTTAACGAGCAAACGCACCACCTTATCAATGCACTCACGTTGACCAAAATGAAGCATGGCGCGATGCTCATTAATACCAGTCGCGGTGCGGTGATTGACACCTGCGCGGTTATCGCCGCACTCAAAACAGGGCAGTTGGGATACTTGGGATTGGATGTGTACGAGCAAGAGGGCGATTTGTTTTTCCAAGACCTGTCCAGCAGCGTCATTCAAGACGACATCTTTGAGCGCCTACTGACTTTTCCCAATGTGCTCATCACTGGACATCAAGGTTTTTTCACCACTGAAGCATTGCGTAATATCGCGCAGACAACATTAGCAAACATTAGCCATTTTGAAAAAACGGGCGAGTGTCAAAATGAGGTAACACGCGCTTTGTTGCGCTAAATAATGAATCCCACTCAAACAGATGTCATCGTCATCGGTGCGGGAGCCGCCGGCATGATGTGCGCGCTGACCGCCGCCCAGCGCGGTCGCAAAGTCGTGATACTCGATCACTATGCGAAGCTGGCCGAGAAGATTCGCATCTCCGGTGGGGGGCGTTGCAACTTCACCAACCTCAACACCACGCCTGCCAACTTCCTGTCGCATAACCCGCATTTCTGTCGTTCTGCCTTGTCGCGTTACACCCCGCAACATTTCATCGCACTGCTGGACAAACATGGCATCACCTACCATGAAAAGACCTTGGGACAGTTGTTCTGCGACGAGGGCTCGGAAGCCATCATCAGCATGCTCAAAAAAGAGTGTGACGAGGCAGGGGTGAAATGGATGCGGCCATGCGAAGTGGGCGAGGTGCGTCGTAGTACGAAGTTCACGGTGATGACTTCGCGCGGTTTGCTTGAAACGGATTCACTGGTCATCGCCACTGGCGGCTTGTCCATCCCCAAGATCGGGGCGACCCCGTTCGGATACAAAGTCGCCGAGCAGTTCGGCATCCCCATGACCAAGCTGAAGCCCGGGCTGGTGCCGCTCACTTTCCATCCAGAAGAATGGGCGGCTTATGCCGACCTAACCGGTGCGTCTTTGGATGCGGTGGTCGGCTTCGGCAAGCAGAATTTTCGCGAGAATCTGTTGTTCACGCATCGTGGCTTGAGTGGCCCAGCCATCTTGCAAATCTCGTCGTATTGGGAAGCAGGGCAGCCGCTGTCCATCGACTTGCTACCTGACCACGACATGCATGCCGTGTTCGTTGAACATGCCAAGAGTAAGCTGTTGTTGAGCAATTTCCTCGCGCAATACTTGCCGAAAAAGCTGGCTGACATCGTGGCAACGCAATGGCTAGCCGACAACAAGCCGCTCAACCAGTATTCGCCCAAAGTGCTGGCCGCATTGGCGGGTCGCTTGAAAAACTGGCAGGTCACCCCCACGGGCACGATGGGCTACAGCAAAGCCGAGGTGACTTGCGGTGGCGTGGATACCAAAGCGCTATCGTCCAAGACGATGGAGTGCAACGAAGTGCAAGGACTGTATTTCGTGGGCGAGGTGATGGACGTGACCGGCCAGTTGGGCGGTTATAATTTTCAGTGGGCGTGGGCTTCTGGCTACGCAGCTGGTTGTGTGGTTTGAAAAATTCTAACGAAGGAGATTTGACGATGCGTATCTTGTGGATTGCACTATTGACCCTGTTGTTGAGCGGTTGCGGTTACAACGACTTCCAAGCTAAAGACGAACAAGTGAAAGCAGATTGGGCGGAGGTGCTGAACCAATACCAGCGTCGCTTCGATCTCATTCCTAATCTGGTGAATACCGTCAAAGGGTATGCCCAGCAAGAGAAGGATGTCCTCATCGGCGTGACCGAAGCGCGTGCCAAGGTCGGCACAATCCAAGCCACGCCTGAATTGATCAATAACGCCGAAGCCTTTAAGAAATTCCAAGCGGCGCAAGGCGAGCTAACACAAGCCTTGAGTAAGTTGATGATGGTCACCGAGAATTACCCACAGTTAAAATCGGATGCCATCTTCCGTGACCTGCAAGCGCAACTGGAAGGTACGGAGAACCGTATCACGGTGGCACGTAAGCGCTATATCGACGGTGTGAAGGAATACAACGTGTTGGCACGTTCTTTCCCAACCAATCTAACCGCGATGATGTTCAGCTATGCGGTGAAACCATCGTTCACCGTGGAAGATGAAAAGGCCGTCTCGACTGCACCTAAAGTCGATTTCGGCGCACCGGCTGCTCCTGCCAAGTAATCTGCAATGAAGCGCCTTTGGTGGCTGTGGCTATTGCTTGCGTCGTTCCTGTTGGGAACGGCGCAAGCTGAAGTTGCCGTCCCGCCTCTTAAGCATCGCATCACCGATCTGACATCGACACTCGATGCAGCACAGATCCAAATCCTTGAAGCCAAGCTCGCCGCCTTTGAACAAGCCAAAGGCTCGCAGATCGCCGTCCTTATATTGCCCACCACCCAACCTGAGGTCATCGAGCAGTTTGCTATCCGTGTGGTGGAAGCGTGGAAGTTGGGGCGCAAGGGCGTGGACGATGGCGTGCTGCTACTGGTCGCCAAAGAGGATCGTAAGTTGCGCATCGAAGTGGGTTATGGGTTGGAAGGCGCGCTCAATGATGCGACTGCGAAGCGCATCGTGGCAGAAGTCATCAGTCCGGCTTTCAAGCAAGGAGATTTTTATGGTGGTATTGATGCGGGGCTGACTGCCATCATCAAAGTCATCGACGGCGAAGCGCTGCCGCCCGTGTCCGCTGCAACGCCCAGCGCGGGGGCAGTTGATTCTAGTCACATCATTGGCTTGGGTTTTCTCATTGTTGTATTCGGCAACTTAATTATTCGCCCTCTCTTGGGTCGTTTGCCCAGTGGTTTGCTAGTGGGCGGACTGGTGGGTGGCCTAGTTTGGATAACTTTGTTATCACTGGGTTTCGCGCTGTTGCTGGGATTGGTTGCCTTTATTTTTTCGTTGGCATTGGGTTCAAATAATCGCAATGCTGCTATGCCTTCCAGCTGGGGAGGTGGGGGAGGTTGGGGAAGTGGCAGCAGCGGCAGTTCTTGGGGTGGCGGGGGTGGAGATTTCGGTGGCGGTGGGGCTTCTGGGGATTGGTAAATGAATATCAAACGCATTATCAAACATCTATTCATAGGGACGTGGTGGGTGCGTCGTCGTTTTCCTGCATCATCTCTGCGCAAAATAAAAAGCGCTATCACGCACGCCGAGGCGCAATGCGCGGGACAGATTCGTTTTGCAGTGGAACATGCGCTCGATGGGACTGCGCTGTGGGCAGGGCAAAGCGCGCGCCAACGTGCGATTCAGGTGTTTTCTGATTTGCGCGTGTGGGATACCGAACACAACAATGGCGTGCTGATTTATTTGCTGCTGGCTGATCGAGATGTAGAAATCGTGGCGGACAGAGGCATCCACGAAAAATTGGGGCAAGACGTGTGGGAATCTATTTGCCAAGAAATGGAAGCTGCATTTCGACAGGGTGAATTTGAAGCGGGGGTGCTAGCAGGCATTCGCAGCGTTGGCCTACACCTCCAACAACATTACCCATCACTCGGCAGTCAACTTAACGAACTGCCTGACCATCCTGTGGTGATGTGAATCAAGCATGGCACTCGAAATCGAACTTAAATTAAAAATTGCTCCTGCGCATATTGCCAAGTTGCAACGTCATCCTTGGGTACGCTCAATTGCGATGACACGTGCGCGTACGCTTAATCTTTATAGTGTGTATTACGACACCGATCATTTATTGTTGTTTCAACATGCGATGGCGCTGCGTTTGCGCCGTGTCGGTTCACAATGGATTCAAACCCTAAAGGGGGGCGGGCACATGCAGGCAGGATTGCATCAGCGCAATGAGTGGGAAGCGCCTGTGCCGAGTGAGAATTTGGATTTTGAAATTCTTAAAAATAGCGGCGGAGTGTTACCACACGGTGCGCGCGCTCATCTGAAGCCTATTTTCGTCACCGCCTTTAAGCGCAATGTGCGACTCGTGAACTATGCAGGAGCAGAGATTGAGTTGTGCATAGACTACGGAGAAATTCGCGCGAGCGGGGCGACGCACCCTATCGCAGAATTAGAGCTCGAACTTAAATCAGGGGCGCCCCAACAATTATTTGAATTGGCACAGGCTTTAGGCAACATCGTGCCACTCACACCCGAGCTCACCAATAAAGCTGAATATGGCTATCGTTTATTCAGTGCCCATAAATAACTAAACTTTTCTGCAATCAAGCCGATACCTTGCTTACACAAGCACAAATTAAGTGCCTAAACGTAAGGAGGTGTGACATGAAAACCGTGATGAATAAAGTTGGATATGAGATTGAATCGCTGAATGCGTATGACGATGAGGTGATGAATACAGGCTGGAATCCACAATTGTCGTTGATGAATAATGATACCAATGAGCTATTGGGAAAGCATCATTCAATGTTGCCAACGCTGGCGAATGTGGATGTGGATACGTTCTTAAATGTGATGTATCGCGCACAACGTTAACAGCGGGCCTAGCTGATTTTTGACAAACTGGACGTGCGCTATTTCAGCATCGCTTTCAGGCGCGCCAGTTTGTCTAGGCCTTCTGCTTTAGTCATCGCAGGCGCATCGCCAACTTTGACCATGCCAGCAAACTCAATTTCGGCTTGGGGTAACTCACTAATAAAACGACTGGGGTCGCAGGCACTGTGTTCTTTGCCGCGTTTGCGTTTGTTGCAATAGCTGATTTGTAGGGAGCGTTGGGCGCGCGTAATGCCAACATACATTAGGCGGCGCTCTTCTTCGATTTGCTCGGGTGCTTCGCTACGTTCATGCGGCAGAATGCCTTCCTCTACCCCGACTAAAAATACGTGGCCGAATTCCAATCCTTTTGCGGCATGCAGGGTCGATAAGGAAACGGCATCAGTCTCTTGATCGCGTGATTCTAATAAGTTGAGCAGGGCGATGAGCTGCGTCATGGCAATCATGCTTTTTTCGTCCGCCTCTGATTTTTTATTCATCCAGCCCACGAAGTCACTCACATTTTTCCACTTGGTTTCAGCCTGACGCGGCTCATGGCTGTCGAATAGCCACGCTTCGTAATCAATTGCTTTGAGTAAATCATCCAGCACTTGATTGCACGGTTCTTTTTCGGCGCGCGCTTGCATGCGATTGATGAAGTTGCAAAACGTCATGAGGTCTTCGTGCGGACGCGCGGCGAGTTGATGTCCCATGGCAGGTTCAAATGCCGCTTCAAATAGGCTGATGTTGCGCACATTGGCATGGCTGGCTAATTTTTCTAGGGTGCTGTTGCCGATGCCGCGTTTGGGGGTGGTGATGGCGCGGATGAAGGCAGGGTCGTCGTCTGTGTTGGCAATGAGACGCAGGTAAGCAGTGAGATCTTTGATTTCGGCGTGGTCAAAAAATGAAGTGCCCCCACTCACCGTGTAAGGCACTTTATGTGTGCGTAGTTGCTGTTCAAACACTCGCGACAGGTGATTACTCCGATACAGAATGGCGTAATCCGCAAAGCGCGTGCGGTGTTCAAACTTGTGCGATAGCAAGCGCAACACCACCGATTCGGCTTCATTCTCATCATCCTTGGCCGCAAAAACACGCACGGCATCGCCTGGACCGTGCTCGCTCCATAAGTTTTTTTCAAACAGTTTGGTGTTGTTTTTGATGAGGTGATTGGCGCTTTGCAAAATGCGCTGTGAGGAGCGGTAGTTCTGCTCTAACTTGATGACGCGCAGGTTAGGGTAATCACGCTGCAAATTACTGATATTGGCGGTACTTGCACCGCGCCATGCATAAATAGACTGGTCATCATCGCCTACCACGGTGAGCGCGGCGCGGTCACCCGCCAGCAATTTCATCATCTGATACTGGCAATCGTTGGTGTCTTGGTATTCATCAATTAACAAGTAGCGCAAGCGGTGTTGCCAGCGTTGCAGCGCTTCAGCGTGCAGTTGAAATAGCTCGACGGGGAGGCGGATGAGGTCGTCAAAATCCACCGATTGATAGGCGCGCAAGGTGTCTTGATAGCGACCGTAAAGCAAGGCATGGCGTTGTTGCTCTTCGTTTTCGGCCAAGCTGGTGGCTTGCGCGGGGGTGAGAAATGCGGCTTTCCAATTCGACATGACACTTTGCGCAGTGCGAATTTCTTGCTTGTCGGGACTGCCCAGCAATTCGCTAATGATTTTCCCTGTATCCGCTGTATCAAAAATGGAGAACTGTTTTTTGTAACCCAGTAGCGGCGCTTCTTCGCGCAGGATATTCATCCCCAGAGCATGGAACGTGCAAATAGTCATGCCTTTGGCAGCGCTACCTGGCAATAGTTTAGTGAGCCGCTCGCGCATCTCATTGGCGGCCTTGTTGGTGAAGGTAATGGCCGCCACATTGCGTGCGCTATAACTACACTCATTCACCAAGTAGGCTAATTTATGGGTAATCACCCCTGTTTTGCCGCTACCCGCCCCCGCCAGCACCAGCAGCGGAGACCCTAGATATTTAACCGCTTCGCGTTGAGTGGAATTGAGCTTGCTTAGCATACAAAAGTGCTTAACGCGGTTGGGGGACGGCTTAAAGGGCGCGCATGATAGCGCATCGACGCACATCCTAAAATGTATGAGCTTAATTAGCCCTGCGGCTTTTTGTCGGTGGGCGGGGTAAGGGAGCAGGCGTTTTTTTTTGCCCATATTTAAGCAGGGGCAACGTGACGGATTGTTGTCTTCTAAAGTTCTTCTATAAACTCCTGTTTCCATTAGTGCATTCCTTTGGTACAATCCGCGCCGTTTTCAGATGGGCTTCGAGCCCGTTTTTTATTTGTGGGTACGAATATGGATGTGGCAAAGCTGGTTGATACGACACTGACGGGTATGGGATACGAGTTAGTTGACTTGGAAGTTTCTGGGCGCGGGCTGATGCGTGTATTCATGGATAAGCCGGACGGTATTTCGGTGGAAGATTGCGAGCGCGTGAGCAACCAGTTGGTGCGCGTGTTCACCGTGGAAAATGTGGCGTATGAACGGCTTGAAATTTCTTCGCCAGGTTTGGATAGGGTGCTGAAAAAAGAAGCTGATTTTGTGCGCTTTGCAGGACAAAAAGTAAAGCTCAAGTCGCGCATGCCAGTGAATGGCAGCAAGAACTTTGTGGGCGTGATTGGTGAGTTGAAAGAAGGCGTTTTGCAGTTGGATTTGGAGGGCAGTTCGGTCGCAATCGAATTGTCTAATATAGATAGGGCACGTTTAGTGCCTGTGTTTTAAGTTTCGGAGAGTAACGATGAGTCGTGAAGTTCTGTTGTTGGTAGATGCCTTGGCGCGTGAAAAAAACGTGGATAAGGAAATCGTATTTGGCGCGTTGGAGTCTGCTTTGGCTTCCGCTACGAAAAAGCGTTTCTCGGATGAAGAGGCGGATGTGCGCGTGAGCATCAATCGTCAAACCGGTGAATACGAGTCTTTCCGTTGCTGGCAAGTGATGGACGACGAGACCTTCGAGACACCAGAACTACACATTAAGCTTGAAGAAGCGCAAAAGCGCGATCCGGCGATCCAGTTGGAAGAGTTCATCGAAGAGCCATTGGAGAATATCGACTTCGGTCGTATCGGCGCACAAGCGGCCAAGCAAGTCATCTTTCAAAAGATTCGCGACGCAGAGCGCGAACAGATCTTGGCTGACTTCATGGAGCGTAACGAGCATCTGGTCTCCGGCACCATCAAGCGTATCGAACGCGGCAATGCCATCGTTGAATTCGGCAAGATTGAAGCTTTGTTGCCACGTGATCAGATGATTCCGAAAGAGAACCTGCGCGTGGGCGACCGTGTGCGTGCCTATCTGTTGCGTGTGGATCGTACAGTGCGTGGCCCGCAAATCATTCTGTCACGTATCACCGCTGAATTCTTAAAGAAATTGTTTGAATTGGAAGTGCCAGAAATTGAAGAAGGTATTTTGCAGATTGTGAGTGCATCTCGTGATGCAGGTTCGCGCGCGAAAATTGCAGTACGTACTAATGACCAACGTCTCGATCCAATTGGCACGTGTGTGGGTATGCGTGGCTCTCGCGTGCAAGCCGTTACCAATGAATTGGCGGGCGAGCGTGTGGACATTATCTTGTGGGCGGAAGATCCCGCCACTTTCGTTATCAATGCCCTAGCGCCTGCTGAAGTGAGCAGCATTATGGTGGACGAAGATAAGCACAGCATGGATGTCGTCATCGAAGAAGAAAACTTGGCACAAGCCATTGGCCGTGGCGGTCAGAACGTGCGCTTGGCAACTGACCTCACGGGCTGGGTAATCAATCTGATGACGGTTGAGCAATCTGCCGAGAAAAACGCGCAAGAATTTTCAGTCATTCGTGATTTGTTTGTGGCCAAGTTAGATGTAGACGAAGAGGTGGCTGATATTCTGGTGCAAGAAGGTTTCAACACGCTGGAAGAAGTCGCTTATGTTGAGTTGGATGAGATGCTGGCGATTGAAGCATTGGACGAAGCAACGGTGAACGAGCTGCGTAGTCGTGCGCGTAATGCGTTGTTGACTGCGGCTATTGTGAACGAGGAGCAAGTCGAGCATGGCATCGAAGATTTGCGCAAAATCGACGGCATGGATGAAGAGACTGCACGTGTCCTCGCGGGCAAAGGCATTACCACACAAGATCAGCTCGCTGATTTGGATGGGGATGAGTTGATGGAGCTGACGGGCATGGATAACGAGCGTGCAAATCAGTTGATTATGACGGCGCGTGCGCCTTGGTTTGTATAAGTAAGTAGTGCAATAGCCTTTATAGGCTGAAGGAAAGTAATGGGAAAAATGAATGTCGCTCAATTTGCGGATGAGCTCAAGCTGCCAGTGGTTCAACTGTTGGAGCAGTTACGTGCTGCGGGCGTGGAAGTGACGGCAGAGTCCGACACGGTCTCTGAACAAGATAAAACCAAGTTGCTGGCTCATCTGCAAGGCGCACACGGCGCAAGCAAAGGCAAAATCACCGTTGTGCGTAGTGAGACAACTGCGATTAAAAAAACCGATGCAACCGGCAAATCTCGCACCATTCAAGTGGAAGTGCGAAAAAAGCGCACGATTGCTGCTCCGACTACACAAGCTAAAGAAAAAATTGAGGCTGCGGAGGAAATAGAAGAAGTTGTTGCTCCCGTGGCAGTCGTTGTTGCTGAACCTATTGCGCCTCCTGTTGTTGTCGCTCCAGTTGCACCGGTTAAATCCAGATTGGATGCAAACGAACAAAATGCGCGCGCGCAAGAAGCCAGTGCTCAAGCAGAATTGGCTGCGCGTCAAGCGGCTGATGTTGCCGCTAAACAAGCACGCGCTAAACGCAAGGTGGCCGTTGCCGCACAAGTGGTGCCTGCACCCGCAGCTGTTGCGCCTGTGGCGGCTGAAGTAACGCCCGTGTTGGTGGCTGCCGTCGCTGCACCCGCCACACCCGATGGTACCTTGCACAAACCCACTTTACGACCTGGCGATAAAGTAGCTCGCCCCTCGAAAAAACCTGAAAAAACCGCCGTAGCTAAAGATAGTCCTTGGGATGAAGCGGGCCATAAAAAACGTCCGCCCACTTTGGCAAAAGATAGTCGTGCAGGCATGTCCACTCGCGCTACGACATCGTTGCGTACGGGGCGTCACGATAAACACACTAAACAGGTTGATACCGCCGCGCATGCGTTCTCGTTGCCCACTGAACCTATCGTGCAAGAAGTGACTGTGCCAGAAACAATTTCCGTATCCGAGTTGGCACAGAAGATGTCTATCAAGGCGACAGAAATTATTAAGACGCTGATGAAGATGGGTTCGATGGTCACTATCAACCAAGTTTTGGACCAAGAAACTGCGATGATTATCGTGGAAGAAATGGGTCACAAAGCCGTGCAAGCCAAACCAGATGATCCTGATGCATTCCTCATGGATGCGGAAGATCATGTCGATGCAGTACTGGAAACACGTGCGCCTGTGGTGACGGTGATGGGCCACGTTGACCACGGTAAAACATCTTTGCTTGATTACATCCGCCGTACGCGTGTCGCGTCAGGCGAAGCAGGTGGCATTACGCAACATATCGGTGCTTACCATGTCAATACGCCGCGCGGCATGATTACTTTCTTGGATACGCCAGGTCACGAAGCCTTTACGGCAATGCGTGCGCGTGGTGCGAAAGCAACCGACATCGTTATTTTGGTGGTGGCTGCCGATGATGGTGTGATGCCGCAAACCAAAGAAGCGATTCACCACGCCCGCGCGGCGGAAGTGCCTATCGTCGTGGCAATTACTAAAGTGGATAAACCCGATGCCAACACCGAGCGCGTTCGCCAAGAGTTGGTGACCGAAGGCGTTGTGCCAGAAGACTGGGGCGGTGACTGTATGTTCGTTGAGGTCTCTGCCAAAACAGGGCAGGGCATTGATACTTTGCTAGAAGGCGTTTTGCTGCAAGCCGAGGTGTTGGAGCTGAAAGCCGCTAAAAACACCAGTGCCAAGGGCGTGGTGGTGGAAGCGCGTTTGGATAAAGGTAAGGGCGCGGTGGCGACCTTGCTGGTGCAATCCGGCACGTTGAAGCGTGGCGATGCTATTTTGGTGGGCTCTGTTTCAGGTCGTGTGCGCGCCATGTTGGATGAGAACGGTAAGGCGATTGCTGAAGCAGGCCCATCCATTCCCGTTGAAATTCATGGTTTGTCTGAGGTGCCTGTTGCAGGTGCGGATTTCCTCGTGTTAGCGGATGAAAAGAAAGCCCGCGAAATCGCGTTGTTCCGTCAGGGTAAATTCCGCGACGTTAAATTGGCTAAACAGCAAGCAGCCAAGTTGGAGAACATGTTCGAGCAGATGGGCGAGGGAGAAGTACGTTCACTGTCTGTCATCGTGAAGGCCGACGTTCAAGGTTCGCTCGAAGCCATCGCGGGCTCCTTGCAAAAACTGTCCACCTCTGAAGTCAAAGTCAATTTGGTACACAGTGGCGTGGGGGCGATTTCCGAGTCCGATGTCAATTTGGCGTTGGCTTCTAAAGCCATCATTATCGGCTTCAATTCACGGGCTGATGTGACGGCGCGTAAGTTGGCCGAGTCATCTGGCGTGGACATTCGTTACTACAACATTATCTACGCGATGGTGGATGAAATTAAAGCCGCCTTGTCTGGCATGTTGGCGCCTGAAAAACGCGAAAGCATTATCGGCATGGTCGAAATTCGCCAAGTGTTCACCATCTCCAAGGTGGGGACGATTGCAGGTTGCTACGTTACCGAGGGCTTGGTCAAGCGCGGTTCTAGCGTACGCGTGCTACGCAAAAATGTGGTGATTCATACGGGCGACTTGGATTCATTGAAACGCTTCAAAGATGACGTGAAAGAAGTTAAATCTAACTTTGAGTGCGGCTTGTCTTTGCGTGGTTTTAACGATTTGGAAGTGGGCGATTTTCTTGAAGTGTTCGAAATTGTTGAGATTGCACGAGCACTGTAATGGCTAAAGATTTTTCACGTATTGATCGCATTGCTGAACAAATTCAACGTGAATTAGCGCAGCTGATACGCTTGGAAATCAAAGATCCGCGCGTGAGTAAAGTCACTGTTACGGGGGTGGAAGTGACTAATGATCACTCCCACGCCAAAGTGTTTTACACCTCACTGGATGGCGATAGCGCTAACTTGCAGCAAGGCTTGGAACGTGCAGCGGGATTTTTGCGAAGCCAACTTGCCCATGCAATGAAGTTGCGCATCACCCCTCAATTACATTTTCTGTATGACGCCTCGGTTGAGCGCGGTGTTCATCTTTCGCATTTGATTGATCAAGCCGTTGCCAGCGACACCAAATCCTAAACGCTACAGACGTGCATTAAACGGCGTACTGCTGTTCGATAAGCCCCTGGAATTAAGCTCTAACGACGCACTGCAAAAAGTGCGTCGTTTGTTTAATGCCGAAAAAGCAGGGCATACCGGCACTTTAGATCCCCTCGCAACGGGGCTGCTCCCCATCTGTTTTGGCGAATCCACCAAGTACACCGTCACCCTACTGGATGCTGACAAAGGCTATTGCGCGACTATTCGGCTGGGGCAAAAAACCAGCACCGGTGATGCGGAAGGGGGCGTGATTGAAACCCGTCCTGTGCAGGTAGATGAGGCACAAGTACTACGCGTGTTAAGCACGTTCAAAGGAGAGGGGCAGCAACTGCCGCCCATGCACAGCGCCCTTAAGCACGAAGGCAAACCGCTGTATGAATACATCCGCAAGGGTGAAACGATTGAGCGCGAATCGCGCACGGTGTTTATCCATGAATTGACGCTGCAACGTTTGAGCGCTAATGAATTGGCGTTTTTTGTGCGTTGTAGCAAAGGCACTTATGTGCGCACCTTGGCAGAAGATATTGGTGAGGCGCTAGGCTGTGGTGGGCATTTGATTGCATTGCGGCGTACTCAAATTGGTGACTTCAATTTAGACAATGCCTACACCTTGCCGCAGTTAGAGGCGTTGGATGTGACGCAGCGGGATGCGCAGTTGATGCCCTTGGAAGGGTTGCTCAGTAGCTTGCCTAGTTTAGAGGTGGATGGCGTACAAGCCATTCGTCTGGCGCGAGGTCAGCGCTTGGCTTGGGCCGATGCTCATCCCGATGGACAGCGACGCTTGTATGCAGAAGGTCAGTTTATAGGTCTGGGGGAGTTGATTGGCGGCAGGCTTTCCCCGACGCGTTTGGTGTCAACTTTAGCCAAGCTTGCCGCCACCCCTAATTCAGCTTGAGTGGATACCCCGTTCAAGGTTAGAATGCCGCACTTTTTATTTGGAGAGAGTAAGTAAATGTCTATTACCGCTGCACAAAAATCGCAAATCGTGACTGATTACCAACGTGCCAAGGGCGACACAGGCTCCCCTGAAGTGCAAGTTGCTTTGATGACTGCTCGTATCAACTACCTGACTGAACATTTCAAAGAGCACACTAAAGACCATCACTCACGCCGTGGTTTGTTGCGCTTGGTGAGTCGTCGTCGCAAGTTGCTCGACTACCTGAAGAGCAAGAATGTAGATAGTTACAAAGCGCTGATCCAACGTTTGGAACTGCGCAAGTAATTAAGTTTTACGAGCGGGTCGCAATAGCGACCCGCTTCGTTTTGGCTGTCGTATTTGTGCGCTAACCACTCGGTTACGCATTCACATTGGAGAGGACTATCTTGAGTCACTATAAAAAAACACTAACTTACGGTAATCATCAACTGACTTTGGAAACAGGCGAAATGGCTCGCCAATCCAGCGGCGCAGTGATGGTTAGTTTGGGCGACACTGTGGTGCTGGTCACCGTGGTCGGGCGTAAAGATGCCAAGCCAGAACAAGACTTTTTCCCGTTGACTGTGGACTATCAAGAACGCACTTATGCTGCGGGCAAAATTCCCGGTAGTTTCTTCAAACGTGAAGGTCGCCCAAGCGAAAAAGAAATTTTGACTTCGCGCCTCATTGACCGCCCCTTGCGTCCACTGTTCCCCGAAAGCTTCTACAACGAAGTGCAAATCGTGGCGACCGTGGTGTCTTCCGATCCACAGATCGATTCCGACATCCCTTCCATGATCGGCGCATCCGCTGCGTTGGCGATCTCCGGCATCCCATTCGACGGCCCAATCGGCGCGGCGCGTGTGGGTTACGCCAATGGTCAGTACTTGTTGAACCCAAGTAAAGACGAGTTGGTTACTTCGCAAATGGACTTGGTGGTGGCAGGTACCGTTAAAGCTGTGCAAATGGTCGAATCCGAAGCGCAAGAGTTATCGGAAGAAGTGATGTTGGGCGCGGTCGTGTTCGGTCACGAGCAGATGCAAGTCGTTATCAATGCCATCAATGAAATGGCTGATGCAATTGGCGCAGACGATTGGGATTGGACACCCGCACCGAAGAACGAGGCCCTCATCGCAAAGATTAGCGCATTGGCTGAAAGCGAATTGAAAGCCGCGTACGCCGTGCGTGAAAAACAAGCACGTACGCATCAAGTGGAAGCGATTCGTGCCAAGGTCTCTGCTGCATTGGCGACACCAGAATTCGAGAACGTTTCCAACAATGAAGTGAGCGAATTGTTTGGTGCATTGGAAGCGAAAATTGTGCGCGGACAAATTTTGAGCGGCGAGCCACGTATTGACGGTCGCGACACCCGCACCGTGCGCCCCATCACCATCCGTACCGGCGTGTTGCCACGCACCCATGGTTCAGTATTGTTCACGCGCGGTGAGACACAGGCTTTGGTCGTCGCGACGCTGGGTTCGATGCGCGATTCACAAAAGATTGATGCGCTGCAAGGCGAGTTCTCGGATCGCTTCATGTTGCATTACAACTTCCCGCCGTATGCGACTGGCGAAACAGGTCGTGTCGGCACACCCAAGCGTCGCGAGATTGGCCACGGTCGTTTGGCTAAACGTGCACTGGTTGCCGTGCTGCCAAGCGAAGATGAATGCGGCTACGCAATGCGCGTGGTTTCTGAAATTACCGAGTCGAACGGCTCCAGCTCGATGGCGTCTGTGTGCGGCGGTTGCTTATCCCTGATGGATGCAGGCGTGGCCCTGAAGAACCACGTGGCAGGTATCGCCATGGGCTTGATCAAAGACGGTGGACGTTTCGCTGTGTTGACCGACATTTTGGGTGATGAAGATCACTTGGGCGATATGGACTTCAAGGTGGCGGGTTCTGACAAGGGCATCACCGCGTTGCAGATGGACATCAAGATCAACGGCATCACCAAAGAGATTATGCAAGTCGCGTTGAGCCAAGCTAAAGAAGGCCGTATGCACATCCTCGGCATCATGAAGCAAGCGATGCCATCTGTGCGTCCAGAAGTCTCTGACTTCGCACCACGCATGATCAAGATGAAGATCAATCCAGACAAGATTCGTGACGTGATTGGTAAAGGCGGCGCGGTGATTCGTGCGCTGACCGAAGAGACGGGCACCACAATCGACATCGACGACGAAGGCAATGTCACCATCTCCTGCGTGAGCGGCGAGGCGGGTGAAGCGGCCAAGAAACGTATCGAAGACATCGTGGCAGAAGTCGAAGTCGGCAAAATCTACGAAGGTCCAGTGGTCAAGCTGTTGGACTTCGGCGCGCTGATCAACATCCTGCCCGGCAAAGACGGCTTGCTGCACATCTCTCAAATCTCGCACGAGCGCATCGCGAACGTGGCGGATCATTTGAAAGAAGGCCAAATCGTTAAGGTCAAAGTGTTGGAAGTGGACGACAAGGGCCGCATGAAGTTGAGCATGAAGGCGCTGTTGGCTCCAGTCGCTGCACCTGCTGCGGAATAAGGCAACTCATCGCCGCGACGAGCCCCGCCTAGTGCGGGGCTTTTCATTGGTGGGAAATATCAGGGAGTGAACTCGCGAGGAGAAAGGTAATGTCGGATACCAGAGTAATTGCTAAGGATTTTGTGGCCTTCATTCACAGTGAGGACTTTCGAAGTGCAATTGCTGGAATTATGGGGCAAATGCCAAAAGGAATAGAACGCTCTAAGAATTTGCTCATTGAATTTGAGAAACTTGAATCCGCTGATCGGGAAAAGATGTCGGCATGGTGTCGCTTGCCATCTGAAAAATTACCAGTGACTGATCAAAGGCGGTATGTCGAAGAAATTGCCCGCCATGAAATGGCTCACATTGTCGTGGCTAAAGCCCTCGGGTTTTGCACTGGTGAGGCAACTCTAGTTTTATATAGCCCCGATGGTTTGCATCAAGGAACAGCAAATGTAATTTTGGGTTGTTCAACTCCATCTCTGAAGGAGGCCATTGACTACCTCGACCATCGTGTAATTATTTTGCTAGCCGGATATTTGGCTGAACCAGATGATGCTTCAAAGCGCAAATCTGACAAATATCATCGCGATATTATTCGAAGCATAACCGCCGAGTCTGATATGCAAAAAGCGAGGGAGCTGATACAAGTAAAATTAAACATTCAAGGAAACTCGGATCCGAATGCTGCCGATGGCATGCTTTATAGTGGCCCCCGAATTTGAGACAGTAGATTAAGCTGTTGTCCGAAGCGAAA
>JAVHQJ010000390.1:0-1292 GCA_036171075.1 Sideroxydans sp.
CTCGGCCTGTTCGGGATGCTTTCAGTCCGGCTTGGAAGCCTAAATCAACTGGAAGCGCAGTTTAAGCTTCCCGGCCGATGGGAACGATGGGCGGGCCAGAGAATGCCTTTGGCGGACACGATTGGATACGCGCTGGATAGGTTTAATCTTAAGTTGCTGCGCTCAATGTTATGGGCGATTGCCGTGTTATGCAAGAGAAAGAAAATTTTCAAGCGGTTATATCCTGATAATCATTGGGTGGCGGCGCTGGACGGCATAGAAACTTACAAAAGCCGCGAGAAAGATGATTGTGAGCACTGCCTCTCGCGCAGGATTCTGGTTAACGATGAATACATTACAGAATATTACCATCGCTATGTCGTGTTGCAAATGGTAGGGGTAACGCCGGCTGTTTTTCTGGATATTGAAGCGTTAAGACCCGGCGAAACGGAAGCGTCGGCCGGAATACGGCTTTTAAACAGATTTTTAACGCGGCATCCCCGGTTTCTGGATGTGATTACCATGGACGCGTTTTATCTGCAGGCGCCGTTTGTGAAGAAATTGTTGAAATACGGCCTTCATCTATTGATTGTTCTGAAGCAGGAAAATCGCGAACTATATCAGGACGCCATGGGTTTATGCGCCGGTATCCCGGCTACGGTTACGAAGGTGGGGACGGAAGAAATCCGGTTTTGGGACTTGGGCGCAATGGGGACATGGACGCAGCTTGGGCGGGAGGCACGGGTTATCAGGTCCATTGAGAAGCAATTGAAAGGGAAGAAACAAAAAAACGGTGAGTGTAATTACAAGGAAGAGATAAAAGACTGGCTCTGGTGCCTGATTTCGCCTGAGGGCGGAGAACACCTGGACGGTGAACTGGTAGTGAAGCATGGGCATGCACGGTGGGACGAAGAAACACGGGGTTTCGGCGAGCTTACGCAACATTGGCATTTGGATCATTGCTACAGGCATAACGCCACCGCGATGCTCGCGTGTCTGATGATTTTATTCATGGCGTTTACACTTACAACAATCTTTTTCCAGCGAAATCTTAAAGGTATATGGCGAAGTTTTACACGGGTAGCCTTGTCCCGGCTGCTTATGGACGATTTGGCATTGCCTTATGAGGGAAGTTTCTGGTCTACCGCCCCGACGTAATCCGAAATATTAACATTTGTGCTGTTGCGCGGTAATTGTCCTCGGCGTTTGAACCACCGGGGTGGCGGCGTTGACCGGGTCCCTGTTTTCGGGGATTTGGCTGCGGGAATAGCGGCCTTGCGTGTGCAAAAATCGGTGATGCAGCCATGTCGGGT
>JAVHQJ010000391.1:0-1289 GCA_036171075.1 Sideroxydans sp.
TTAATGATGGATCTTGATACTATTTTAGGTGATTTTAATAAAAAAAATCAAGAAAAGATATTAGTTTTTGATTTTGGTGGTGGTACATTTGATGTTTCGATTTTGGAGTTGGGTGACGGCGTATTTGAAGTTAAATCGACCAACGGCGACACCTTCTTGGGCGGTGAAGATTTCGATATGCGCGTGATTGATTTCTTGGTGGAAGAATTCCAAAAAGAAAACGGCATTGACTTGCGTAAAGATGTATTGGCATTGCAACGTCTGAAAGACGCAGCAGAAAAAGCCAAGATTGAATTGTCTAGCGCGCAACAAACCGAAGTGAACCTGCCTTATGTAACGGCTGATGCAACTGGCCCTAAACATTTGGCAGTGAAAATCACCCGCGCCAAATTGGAAAGTTTGGTTGAAGACTTGGTTGCTCGCACCATCGAGCCTTGCCGTATCGCTATGAAAGATGCGGGCGTTTCTGCCGCTGACATCGCCGACGTAATTTTGGTTGGTGGTCAAACGCGTATGCCTATGGTGCAAGAAAAAGTTAAAGAATTTTTCGGCAAAGAAGCACGTCGCGATGTAAATCCTGATGAAGCCGTTGCAGTGGGCGCGGCGATTCAAGGCGGCGTGTTGCAAGGTGAAGTGAAAGACGTGTTGCTGTTGGACGTAACGCCTTTGTCTTTGGGAATTGAAACCATGGGCAGCGTGATGACTAAACTCATCAAGAAAAACACCACGATTCCTACCAAAGCATCGCAAGTGTTTTCGACGGCTGAAGACAACCAAAATGCTGTGACCATTCATGTGTTGCAAGGTGAACGCGAAATCGCTTCGGGCAATAAGAGCTTGGGTCAATTTAACTTGTCAGACATTCCACCCGCACCACGCGGTATGCCGCAAATTGAAGTGACTTTCGACATCGACGCAAATGGTATTTTGCACGTGAGCGCGAAGGACAAAGCCACCGGCAAAGAAAATAAAATCAAGATTCAAGCGAGCTCTGGTTTAAGCGAAGAAGAAATTCAACGCATGGTGGCAGATGCTGAAGCCAATGCCGAAGACGATCGCAAAATGATTGAATTAGTCACTGCGCGCAATCAATTGGACAGCTTGATTCACTCAACACACAAATCGTTGAAAGAGTACGGCGACCACCTGACAGCAGATGAAAAAACAGCGGTTGAAGCGGCGTTGAAAGAAGCTGAAGAAGTCGTGAACACCGATGACAAAGCGGCGATCGAAGCGAAGGCTGAAGCACTGGCAACTGCGGCACAAAAGTTAGGCGAAAAAATGTACGC
>JAVHQJ010000392.1:0-1273 GCA_036171075.1 Sideroxydans sp.
GTAGTGCGCTGTTGATTTCAAACAACAATCATATGGGAACGAATTCACCCTGGGCCATGGGGTGGGGTTATGGGTTATGGGGGGGCGGAAGAGGTAAAGGGTAGTAAAGTCGATTTATTTTCAAACATACCAGATGACTTCAACGACATTTCGACTCCAGCACCTTTGTCTCTTGACAAGTATAACAATGCTGCCCCGTCGGCATTGTAGCAAAAGTACCTCGATGCTAACCGCAAGTTACGTTAAAATGCGACCGTGAATGGGGGGGGTATGGTTAAAGCGGTTTCGTTGTTTTCAGGATGTGGTGGTTCGGATGCAGGGGTAATAGCAGCTGGATATGAAGTTGTCATGGCTAATGATTTATTGCCTTATGCGCGCGATGTATATCTGGCGAATCATCCTGAAACTGATTATCGGGTGGGTAATGTGAGCAAGATCGCAACTTTTCCTGCCGCCGAGCTATTGGTGGGCTGTTATCCATGCCAAGGTTTTAGTCAAGGTGGCGCGCGCGACCCCTCAAAGAAAATCAATACCCTCTATCTTGAGTTTGCGCGCGCCCTGCGTGCCATTCGCCCCAAGGCATTTATCGTGGAAAATGTGTCCGGTATGGTGCGTAGTAATTTTGCACATCTGCTGGAAGATCAGTTTAAGGTATTTGGCGAAGCAGGTTATCGCGTCAAAGCTAAGGTGCTGAATGCGGTGGATTATGGTGTGGCGCAAGAGCGCAAGCGCATCTTCATCGTGGGCGTGCGTGACGATTTTGGTGTGAAATATGAGTTTCCCGAACCTACCCATGGCGAAAATCGTGATGCCACGCATATTACCATTAGAGAGGCGATTGGTGATTTGCCTGAATGGCCGGAGGGCGAATTCTGCGATCAGGATTTTCACTGGTACTACATGAGCCGTGACCGTCGGCGTGATTGGAGCCAACCATCCAAAACCATCGTGGCCAACTTGCGCCATATGCCGCTGCACCCGATGAGTCCGCCCATGGTGCGGGTGGAACAAGATAAGTGGATATTCGCGCACGAAGGAAAAGCGCGCCGATTTAGTTATCGTGAAGCTGCGCGGCTGCAAGGGTTTGCGCGTGATTTCGTGTTTCCAGACACTGCGGCAGGTAGTCTGAATATGCGTTACACCGTAGCGGGTAACGCCGTGCCGCCGCCGTTGTTTGAAGCTGTGGCAAGGGCGTTGCCGGATGTGTGGGATTAAAGATTAGTGGGGTATCCAGCTAATTACGGTAATGTTAGAATTATGCAATGGAATCAAA
>JAVHQJ010000393.1:0-1271 GCA_036171075.1 Sideroxydans sp.
TGCAACTAACGGTTAAGACGCTACTGAACATGATTCATCCTCTCAAGGATTTTGTTTACGAGGACATCCGCTTGATCCGCGAGCGGCACCCCCGGATTGAGGTGCGGGTTTGCCCCAAAGCTCACCGGATTCTCGTCTGTTCGGGATGTCATCAATCCGCGCCGGGCTATGACACGTTGCCGGAACGCCGCTTTGAATTTATCCCCTTGTGGTTGATTCGCGTGGTGCTGATCTACGCCATGCGGCGGGTCGCTTGTCCCCGGTGTGGCGTCAAGGTCGAAGAAGTTTCCTGGGTTTGCGGCAAGTGCCAGATGGCCAAAGCCTACATGCAATTTTTGGCCGGTTGGGCCAAACGTCTGGCTTGGCGTGCGGCCGCCGGCGCGTTCCACACCAGTTGGGACAATGTCCGTCGCTCGGTCGAATGGATCGTGGAATGGGGACTGGCGCACCGCCCGATGGAGGACATCACCGCCATCGGAATTGACGAAATCCACTGGGGCAAAGGCAAAGGCTCCAACCGTTTCCTGACGCTGGTTTACCAAATCGACGTGAACCGACGCCGCTTGTTGTGGGTTGGAAAACGCCGCACCAAGGCCACCTTGCGACGGTTTTTTCGAGAAATGGGTCCCCAGGTCACCGCCGGCCTGCGCTTCGTCTGTTCGGACATGTGGAAGCCCTATTTGCAGGTCATCGCCGAAAAGGCCGCTCAAGCCCTGAATATTTTGGATCGCTTCCACATCGACAAGAAGCTCAACGAGGCAGTCGATGCCACGCGGCGCGAGGAAACCGCCGCTATGCGGCGGGCGGGCCGAGCCCCGCTGCTGGTGAACATGCGTTGGGCCTTGCTCAAGCGCTGGAAAAACGTGCGTGGCGGCTTGCGGGTTTCCCTGCGGGAACTGCTCAACCAAAATCTCAAAACGGTGCGCGCCTACATCCTTAAGGAAGACTTCGCCAACTTCTGGCACTACCGATCCATGACCTGGGCCAAAGCCTTCCTGGACCTCTGGACCCGCCGGGCTCTGCAATCCCGTCTCGACCCCATGCGGAAGGCCGCCAAGATGCTCCGCGCCCACGAGGACCTCATTTGGAACTGGTTCAAAGTGCGGGGCCAGTTCAGTAACGCCGTGGTCGAGGGCTTCAACAATAAACTCCGTGTCGTCACCCGCCGCTCGTACGGGTTCCGAACTTACCGTCTGATGGAGTTGGTTCTTTATCATACGCTTGGAGAGCTACCGGAGCCTATTCAAACCCACAAATTCTGCTGACGAGCT
>JAVHQJ010000394.1:0-1265 GCA_036171075.1 Sideroxydans sp.
AATGCGTTGCCCGTCAAATTCATAGACATCGTCGCACCACTGGTTTTTAAGTCACTCATGGCCGTCTTACTGTGGAAAGATCCACCCAGCGTAAGGCTCTCATTCACCTTGAATGTGGCACCTAATTTACCTGCGAAACCATTCCCTTTGGCAGCGCCTGTAAATTTGTCAGTATTGGAAAAATCAACACGCGCCCAATTCACACTTGAAAGGCAACTTACCCCTGCACCGCAAGAGTTAGGGCCAAAACCAGCCTGCAAAGTACTCACCAAATTACCACTGGCTGTCCCATACTTTTGGGTTCCGCCGAAGCTAGAAACCATATCTTGGAAGCTGCCTTCGCCTTGAGACATCATGCCAGGCAATGCCATCATCAAGTCCATTCCTGCCCACACAAAATCCACACTACCTGCAACGGTCAGTTGATTATTGACGTTGTATGCCAGCGGCACTATGAAACGCCCGACTCCCACCTCGGATCGAACTTTTTGCCCCGTTCCAGCAGCTACGCCGCCAGAAGCCAAAAATGAATTTGCGCCATATTCGGTTCCCATGCCACCTTGAGAGAAGAGTGCAACACCATAAGTCATCGGCCCCGAACGTCTTGCATAGCCCATCGCAGGCATAAAGAAAGATTTAGCCGATGAATCCGCCGCAGGCATACCCGTCATACTTGAGGTGATGGTAGGAAACAAACCACCAAGCGCCAAATCCAGTCGTGCGCTTTCGTCTTTCATCAAGCCCAACGTGGCAGGATTGTTCATTACAGCTGCCGTACCGTTATCGTAAGCCATAGATGCACCGCCCATCGCGTGTGCTTCTGGACCATAACCAGACAAATTCATACCATTGGTCGCATTCGCGAATTGAGGTGCGCAGACGCCAGCCACACAAAGTGCAACAAGAACTTTATTCATCTTCATTTTCATACTCTCCCTGAGTGTTTAATAAGGTGTTGCACTTGACGACTTAAATCTTAACGCCGAGAACCTCTGGCCATCAGCGCGTTGAATACACTTTAGATAAATAGACAGACATCCGTATCGCCAGCGAAGCCCATGAACATGGTCGCCCCGCCGTATTCGACGTTGTCGATGAACTCGCTCTTGTCGAATTCGAACAGATCGACTGTCATTTGACATGCGATGAACTTCACTTCGGCTTCAAGGCAAAGGTCACGCAATTCAGTCAGCGAAGCCACGCCGTGTTTCTTGAGCTTCTGCTTCATCATCATGGTGGCCATGGATTCCATGCCGGGTAGCATC
>JAVHQJ010000395.1:0-1264 GCA_036171075.1 Sideroxydans sp.
CCCGCATCTTGGCGGACGAACAAATTTCCATTGATGCCGTGATTCAAAAAGAGCCCGAAGAAGGCGAAGAACAGACCGACCTCATCATGCTCACGCACCTGACACGCGAGAAGCGCATCAATGCCGCGATTGTGAAAATTGAAGCGTTGGGTGTGGTGGCAGGGAAGGTGACGAAGTTGCGATTGGAAGAGTTGGGTAAATAAGGAGATAAGTGTGGCTACTTTTGCTGTTGAAGGTCCATTTAGAGTGCCAGTTAAAAAGCAAAAAATTGGTCGTTCTATAACAACTGGGGAAGCGTCTATTTTCTGGGAAGAGAATCCCCCGCTGGCAAAAGTTGGTGTGATTGGGTGTTATGTGTTTTGCTTTCGAGCTGGTAAAGGATTTAAGCCGGTCTATATTGGTAAAGCTACAAAAAGTTTTAAGCAGGAAGTTTTTACCGACCATAAAAGGAACAAGTACAACGAAGCGCTAGCTAATCAAGCAAAGGGGACACCCGTATTGTTTTTTGTGGTACTTGAAAAATCCAAAGGGCCGGTGAACAAGAAAGCGATTGATGAGGCCGAGTCATATCTTATTCAAAGTGGTCTTGCAGCAAATAAAAATTTAATGAACGATAAAAAAACTTCAGTTGAAAAATGGAGTATCAATGGAATTGTTCGCAGTGCTCAAGGTAAAAATACTAATGCTTCAACAGACTTGAAAAAGTGCTTTGGTTTATGAGAAATCGTAGGGTGAAATAAGCGTAGCGCATTGCACCGAATGTTTGAATAAATATAAGGTCTGTCATTCCCGCGAAAGCGGGAATCCAGTTGATAGAAAAGCTCCCGCGCAGCGGGACAAAATCTTGCGATGTCGGCTTTGCCGAATTGTTTTTTTGCTGGATTCCCGCTTTCGCGGGAATGACGGCTATGAAGGAAAGATATGAAATACATCTCCACCCGTGGCAATGCGCCCGCTAAATCATTCACCGAAATCCTGCTGGGCGGTCTCTCGCCCGATGGCGGCTTGTACCTGCCGGAGCAATATCCGCAGGTGACACGTGCCGAGTTGGATGCGTGGCGCAACTTATCGTATGCCGACCTCGCATTCGCTGTGTTGTCCAAGTTCGCGACTGACATTCCTGCGGCTGACCTCAAAGCAATTGTCAGTAAGACCTACACCGCACAGGTGTACAGCAATGGTCGTGTAGATTCCAATGCGAAAGACATCACGCCGCTGCGCAAGTTGAGCGAGGGTGTGTATCTGCAAGAGCTTTCCAATGGCC
>JAVHQJ010000396.1:0-1261 GCA_036171075.1 Sideroxydans sp.
CATGTGCGCATATACTATGGCTACAAAGCCAATCTTCCGGTAAAATTTGTTTCACGCCAAAAACTGTGTTTGTGCGCCACTACAGAATATTGGGTGAACGATTCGCATGGCATGCCAGTAATGATGGTCATGGGCGAGCTGACCGAGAAACTGCAAACGGCCATTGAAGACCTGATCATCCCCCAATTACAGCAGACAAACCTTTTATCTGCAAGAACTCCGGAGGATCAACAGCCTCGTTGTACTTTCATTTTCGACCGTGAAGCTTACGAACCAGCCTTCTTTCACCGCCTATGGACAGAGCATAGAATTGCCATCATCACTTATCGCAAAAATGTAAAGGACACATGGTTGGAAAACAACTTTGAAAGTTCGACAGTATCAGTATTACAGCAATCTGTTAACATGCATCTGTGCGAAACTCAAACAGAGCTTGGCGGCTATCTGTTCCGTGAAATCAGACGGCTAGGCAAAGATGGCCATCAGACCTCCATTGTTACAACGCATCCCACATTAGAAACCAACCTTATTGCCGGACGGATGTTTGGAAGATGGTGCCAGGAGAATTTTTTTAGATACCTTATTGAGGATTATGATTTTGATAAAATGATCAGCTTTGGTACCGAAACCATCGATCCGGACAAAGAAGTAGTAAACCCTGAATATCGAAAATTAACACATCAGATTAAAAAAACACGTGAAAAAATCCAAAGGCTTCAAGCTCGGTTCTTCCCTCTGATAGAACAAGCCATTGACGAAACGTTAGACAAACTGCTTTCTATTACAGTCAAGCAAATGGAGTATAAGGCCATGCTTGATAAGCTGCGTAAGCTTGAAGATGAACTTGTGGCACAAAGAGTGCAGGTAAAACCCAGAATAAAGATCGGCCAAATGCCTGAGCAATTACGATATAACAAACTCAAAACAGAAAGCAAATTATTGATGAACGTTATAAAAATGATTTGTTACAGGGCCGAATCCTCTGTGGCTACATGGATGGCCCCTTTTCTATCTAAAGCAGATGACGAAAAACGGATGGTGGTCAAACAGATTATAGCAAGCAATGCAGACCTGTCTCCAGACTACCAAAACAATACACTAACAATATCACTTCACTCACTATCTGCTCAAAGATTTAATACAGCAGCTTCTGAATTAGCCAAAATACTCAATGAAACCCAAACCCAGTTCCCTGGTACTAATCTGAAAATGATTTTTGAAATATCTGCTGTTTCAGACTGCGCGAGGTAAGGAGTCCTGA
>JAVHQJ010000397.1:0-1257 GCA_036171075.1 Sideroxydans sp.
ATCATGCGGAAATGCAGTTCAGGCAACAAGCCTGCGGTTTATGGTGCGCTTACGCACGACAAAGCGCGACTCTGTTGAGCCGGAAGAATTTGATTTAGGGAAATTGCCCTTGTCGCTTTTCGTCCGGCTCACGCCAGACGAAACGTCAGGCGTTAGATGAAACTTGGTGTCGCTGGTCGTGAATAATTCACGAACGCAAACGTTGATTTACCGATGGAATGATGCAAACCACAGGCGTGACGATGTCCGCCCTGTTGGCTGTAACGTGTTCCTAGAATGTCGGTAATCGAAAACATGACTGAAGTTTTTTGCCTGTTTGGTTTTTCAATGGCCTGCACTATACGCCTTGAATAATTTTCAGGGCAAGGAAAAGAATAGGGGACATTTCACCAAAACATTTCATCCACTCGACCTTCAGTCGCATTGAGTTCTTCAGTCGTTTGCCAACTAAAGTATTCGGCTTCAACCCGTCCATCCTCCCATCCATCAGCAATTTCCTTCTGCTCTAGCGTCCATGCTTGAGTGCGTTCCGGCCAAACGGTGTGACCCAAGAAATGTGAAATCAAAATCTCACGCACAAATTGCCCTAGAGGAATGCCGGCATTTTTCGCCAGCACTTCAATATCTGCTTTCATTTTTTCAGGCAAATGCAATTTGAGCGGCACGATATTTTTACCCATGCCCGGCACACATTCATCCGATGAACCACGAGAAAAGCGTATGCCACTATCCGGCACAGGAGGCGGCACAAAATACAGCCCCGTTTTTTCTGCTTTCATCAGCAACAGCTCATGCCCGCCATACAAATACACCACCAAGTATTCGCGCAAATACTTTGCGGCAGTGACATGTAATTTATCAACGCATTCATCCATCGCTCGCTTTGCTGGAATAGGTAACCAAACTCTTAACTCGGCTTTATTAGCATGTAAATCACGAATGCCGCGATCACCTTCATACAGTCGACTCAATACCGGTTTTTCAACGAGATCAGACTTAGCCTTACCCTCGCCGAACGCCCATTTCAATAATGTTCCAAGCATTTCGTTCCCCTATTTATTGATCGACATTGTTTTAATATGGTTATATATTACTCGACATCGAATAATAATTGCTAGATATATTTACATCATGCTCAATAATGAAAGGCGGATATCGCTATGAGTGCCCCCATCCACGCTACCACTTACAAGCTGCCGTTCTACTCAAAACTGATCGACTGGCTTGAACATACACCACAAAAAGTTGCTCCCTATC
>JAVHQJ010000398.1:0-1250 GCA_036171075.1 Sideroxydans sp.
GTAGTGCGCTGTTGATTTCAAACAACAATCATATGGGAACGAATTCACCCTGGGGGCATACCGTCGGCGATCAACTGTTGATGGAAGTGGCAAGACGGATCAAAGGTACCTTGCGCGAGGAAGACACTGTATCGCGCATGGGCGGTGATGAATTCATCCTGATTCTGCCCGATACCGATACGGATGGGGCGGCGCATGTGGCCGCCAAGTTGATTGAAGTGGTTCCCCAACCCTGTTTGGTCGGGCAGCACGAGTTGATCACCACTGCCTCGATCGGCATCGCCATCTACCCGCACGATGGCGAAGAATTGGAGACGCTGTCGAAGAACGCCGACGCAGCCATGTATCGCGTCAAGCAAAGTAGCCGCAACAACTTCTGCTTCTACTCGCCGGAGATGCAGGAACACACTGCCCGCACCTTGCTGCTGGCTAACGCGCTGCGGCATGCATTGCTGCGTAATGAATTGCAGTTGCTTTACCAGCCACAATTATCCATACAGGACGGACATATCGTCGGGGCTGAAGCCCTGCTGCGTTGGCATCATCCGGAGTTTGGCATGATCTTGCCCGCCGAATTCATCCCCATCGCCGAGGATAGCGGTCAGATCATCCCGATCGGCGAATGGGTGTTACGCACAGCGTCCAAACAATTGAAGGACTGGATGAATGGCGGGCTGCCGCCTATGGTGATGGCAGTGAACCTGTCCTCTGTGCAGTTCCGCCAGGCCAATATTTCGGAACTTGTCACGCATATCCTGGACGAAATTGACCTGCCGCATGAGTATTTGGAGCTTGAACTGACAGAAGCCGTCGCCATGGACAATCCGCTGGTGGCAATCGAGGTGATGGACAAGCTGCATGAACATGGCATTCGAATGTCCATAGACGATTTCGGTACCGGCTACTCCAGTTTGAGTTACCTGAAAAAATTCAAGGTGTATAAATTGAAAATTGACCAGTCCTTCGTGCGGGATATTACCGAGGATCCGGAAGATAAGGCCATCGTCAGCGCCATCATCAATATGGCCAGTAGCCTGGGTATCCAAACCATAGCAGAAGGTGTGGAAACTGCCGGACAGTTGGCGTTTCTGCGTTTGCAGGGTTGCAACGAGGTGCAGGGTTATTACTTCAGCAAGCCATTGTCTGTGGAACAGTTCGAGGCGTTTGTGAAAACGAACTGGATTGAGTCCGCAAACTGCTGTAAATAAATTGGTGTGCAGCCACCGCTTCGATTCGGTAAATTAAGGTTG
>JAVHQJ010000399.1:0-1250 GCA_036171075.1 Sideroxydans sp.
CCCCAACATGGCGGTGTAGTGCATCGCTGAAATTGCAGTCCCCATCATCAGCGCACCCAACACTGTGCGCGGCAATGCAAAAACGTGCAGCCAATCTTCGCGATACATAATCAGCAACGCGCCCCATGAAGCCGCGATAGCAATCAGCACCGACAAGACAAACAGCCAAGGGTCGTAAAAAATAGAGGGCGACATTTTGAGCGCAGCCATGCCCAGATAGTGCATGGCACTGATGCCCATCCCCATCAACAATCCACTGATAAAAATACGCCGCAAACTGACAATGGGGTCGCGCAACACGCGAAAGCCTAGTAGGGCAGAGATAACCGAGGGCAGCAAAGAAAAAATCGTTAAGCGCAGGTCATAGCCGATTGCAACGGGTAACTGAAACGCCAGCATGCCCACAAAATGCATACTCCAAATGGCGAAACCCAAGGTGGAAGCGCCCGCCAACATCCATATTGTTGCAGTGCGGCCACTGCTTTCGCGCATACGCTGGGCATGCAACAAGGCCGTGTACGAGCCGATAATGGCAATCAGTACGGACAGCACAACCAGCGATATATTCCAAGTAATAGGCATAATCTGCGGGAATTGAGTGGGCGTGGTCGCATTCTAAACCCAATCAATACGGCGCACTGATTACAGCAACTCGCCATACTTGTGGGAGCGCGATTAATCGCGCGATGGAATTGCAAGCCTTCTCGCCCAACTAAGGATGCCGCCTACAAATCATCTATTTAGTATTAACCCTCGCAATACTCATTATTAGCGACTTCCCCATCCAACTTTCACCTGTTTAGCGCTGACTTATCGAGCATGCGCGCTATATAATCGCGGCTCATTTTCTTCCCCCCTCGGAGTCTTTGCCATGTCGCATAACCTGTTCAACTCGCGCCAAACACTCACCCTCGCCAATGGCACGACCTCTGCGCTGTATTCCCTGCCTGCGTTGGAAAAGGCGGGTGTCGGCAACATCTCACGTCTGCCTGTCTCCATCCGCATCGTGCTGGAATCGGTGTTGCGCAACTGCGACGGCAAAAAGGTGACGGAACAACATATCCGCGAACTGGCGAATTGGAAGCCGAACGCAGATCGCACACAAGAGATCCCCTTCATCGTGGCTCGCATCGTGTTGCAAGACTTCACGGGTGTGCCACTGTTGGCCGACCTCGCTGCCATGCGTGATGCGGCAGCCAAAGCAGGCAAAGACCCCAAGGTCATCGAGCCACTCGTCCCTGTGAATCTAG
>JAVHQJ010000400.1:0-1245 GCA_036171075.1 Sideroxydans sp.
CCTATTTATGCAATATTCAGGCTAGTGACTGTGTGTGACAACCCGATAAGCACGGTAATGACTATGAGGTTGATGGAATCATCAAGTGCAAAAAAGATGGCAGTAATGCAAACTTTGCAAGAACATATGTCAATTCGAATTTTGAATCAGTGGAAGATAACATAAATTGGATTGGAGGTACGTTAGCACTAGGCACACTTATCGGTGCAAGTAGCGGAAATTGACGTATCAGTTTGAATGTAATTAGTTATTGTGAATAGTCAGAGGGTGTCCTGGATTTTGCTAGTCACGGTTGAAAAGCATGGATTGGAAGTGCTTGCCTGATGGCGCAGAGTGCCTTGATGATTTGATAGCCGCATTGACTCGGGTGGTTGAAATGACCATAATTCGGCATCTTATTTGGTTCTTATTGAGGTTTGTATATGGAACAACTATTCGCTAACCGCTCTGTCAGTATCACCGAACTTAAGCGCAGCCCCAGTGCCATTATTGAGCAGGCGGGCGATGAAGCCGTGGCCGTGCTGAACCATAATCGCCCCGCGGCCTATTTGATACCGGCTGCCATGTATATGCGACAGATGGCGTTGTTGGAAACGGCTGATTTGCGTGAGGCGATTGCGGTTAGTCGCCGTGATCCACGTCCCGCGATTCCAGCAGGGCAGATGTTTGCCGAAATGGATGCGGTTATTGAGCAAGTGCAGGCAGTGAGGAACTGATGGGCATCGCTGCGGGGCTGGATTTTACCGAGCTGGCGCGGGGAGATTTGCTCGATATTACCCGTTACATTGCACGCGAGAATCCGCAGCGTGCGCGATCTTTCGTGGTCGAATTGCGTCAGCAATGTGTCTTACTGTCAAAACAACCGGGGTTGGGTGTCACAAAAGCCGATTTGGCGGATGATTTGCGTATGCTGCCCTTTGGCCGCTATTTGATTTTCTTTTCCGCAACGGAACACGGTATTTTGGTTGAGCGAGTGCTGCATAGTGCGCGCAACCTTGCGATGCTGTTTGATGATGCGAAAACGTCTGGCTGATGCCCTGTTCATCAGGGGTGGTGTGCCAGTTCCTCGCGGATGATGCGGCGTAAATCGGCTTCGAGTATTCCGGTTTCGATGACGCGGCGCAGCGTGTCGTTGATGATGGTTTGATAGCCGCGTTCGCCGGCCACCGCTTTAAAGTGTTCAATGATGGGAACTGAAGTTTCACGCTTTTGGCGCGGCATGTATATAAGAAAATGCTAATAATC
>JAVHQJ010000401.1:0-1240 GCA_036171075.1 Sideroxydans sp.
AAGTGGGCGAAGAATAAGGGCTATTCCGTGGCACACCTGATGCCTGCCGATGCACACGCCGCGAAGGTGGAAGCCTTGCCCGTGGAGCAAGCGGATACTGACCATGACAAAATACTAGCCGCACTGTTTGACCCCTTGCCAGTGGAAGCATTGGAAAAGATGTTCCCTGCCGGTGGCAAGTGGGTAGCATGGGCAGATAAAGCCGCTTCAAACGGATTGCAGGATGCCCGTGTAGCACGCGCCAAATTCAACCCCTACAAGGCCGGGTTGTGGTTCGTTCGTAAGGGCGCGAAAGATTGGGACGATGCCCGCCTATACCGGACGCTGACGAATAACCTTCCCGCCCGTTCCCGTGATAAAGAGCACCTGTTGACTGGTGGCATAGACTAACCGCCAAAATCCCGCCGCACTATTGACGCATCCGGGCAAGTTTCCGCCGGATTGCCGTCATATTTCCGCCGATATTCCGCCGGATTTTCGCCACTGAATTGAACCCGCAAAACTGAATCATCTTCAACACGCAGCAATGCGGAAAGGTGGTTCATCATGCAAACAGACACACAGCAACACTTCACACCGCTGGCACTGGAAACACGCACAGCAATCCCCACCGATGCCGCCGCGCATCACTTGAACCGACAGCCGCAAACATTACGCGCTTGGGCTTCGGCGGAGCAAGGCCCTATCCGACCAGTCCGCATAAATGGCCGTCTTGCATGGAGAGTGTCAGAAATCCGTGCCTTGCTGAATGGTGAGGTGGCAAAATGAAGAAGAGCCAACCCCCCGAACTGTTCGAAGAATTGACCCTGCGTGACAGCAACAATTCTACAGCAAAACCAACCGCCAAATTTGCCGGAACGGACAACCCGCGACACCTCCGCGCCATTCATGCACTGATGCAACGTGCGCGGTTCAAGAACGACCTGCAAGCGATTACAGGCGCATCCAATACCCCGGAACTTGTCGCAGAATTGCGCCGCCGTGGATTAGAGACACCATGCGAAAGAGTGCCAGTTCTTGACCGTGATGGACTGGTGACACGCCCCGGCATTTATTCATTCAATGATGCAGACCGCCGCAAGATTGCAACATGGCAAAGCGCAAGGGGGCGAGCATGAAACGCGCCGCTATCGAGATAATCCGTATTGTTTGCGCCTTACAGCCTGACTTGATGATATTGGCCGCGATGTTGTGCCTTATCGTGTGGGGTGCGCAATGCTGACCGAACGCGAACGCGCCG
>JAVHQJ010000402.1:0-5858 GCA_036171075.1 Sideroxydans sp.
CAAGGGGTGCGCCAGCACTATTCTTGGCCGGCGCATGTGGAAAAGTATCTAAAGGTGATTCGCCCTTTGGTCGAAAAGACCGAGCCTTTCTGCAGAATGGACCTGCGCAGACGGTCCGGCATATTTCGCGAGCAGGCCATCTTCACCAGCTTAGACCTGAATCTGATCGGCGACAGTTCATCTTTGCAGCCGTTCCTACAAACCATGAGGGCGCATCGCAAAGCCATCATCTTCGGCATCGCGACCGGTCGTTCTTTAGATGATGCACTTGCCGCCTTGCGAATGCACGGCATCCCCCAGCCGGACGTATTGATCACCGACCAAGGGACTCAGATTCACTACGCACCGAATCTAACCGAGGATGCCGTTTGGGCGCGCCATATCGACCATCTTTGGAATCGTAGGGCGATACTCAATCTCCTCAAGGAGATTCCCGGACTGACGATCCAGCCACTGAACTATCAGAGTCCATTCAAGATCAGTTACTACATCGATCCGGCCATTGCGAACGTTAACGAGATCAGGCAAACATTGTTGCGCAACGAGCAGGCTGTGAACGTGATCTATTCTTTCGGACAATTCCTCGATGTACTTCCCGTCCGCGCCTCCAAAGGATTGGCGTTGCGCTGGTGCGCAGAACAGCTGGGCTTCCCGCTGGAAAGGACATTGGTCGCCGGTGTCACTGGGGCCGATGCCGATATGTTGCGCGGCAATACACTGGGCGTGGTGGTGGATAACCGCCATCTTGCTGAGCTGTCCGAGCTAGCCGATATCGAAAAGATCTATTTTTCCGAGAAACCTCATGCTGCCGGGATCTTAGAAGCGATGCAGCACTACGATTTCTTTGCAGAAGACAATGGAGGGGGAGCATCATGAAGCCTTTCTTGCTCTGCACAGATCTAGATCGAACCCTGATACCTAACGGCAAACAGCCAGTATCTCCAAATGCGCTTGCGCGCTTCAAACGATTGGCGAGTTGCGGAGAGGTGACTCTTGCCTATGTGACTGGAAGGCACAGAGCGCTTATCGAACAGGCGATCGATGATTTCGGGCTACCACAACCCGACTTCGTCATCGCGGATGTAGGCGCAACGATCTATCAAGTCGACTCTGCAGGATGGCGACAATGGAGCGAGTGGGATGAGCGGATCGCACCAAGTTGGCAGGGCTTGAATCATCAACAACTACTTATACTATTAAGTGTATTTCCGTCGTTGCGCTTGCAGGAAAAAGAAAAGCAGCAACGCCACAAACTTAGCTTCTATGTCGAACTAGATACGGATACCAAAAAGCTGATCGGCGAGATCGATATGAGGCTGAGACAAGCGAATATCGTGGCGAACCTGATCTGGAGCATCGATGAAGCAGCAGATCTAGGCTTGCTCGACATCCTTCCGATCAGTGCCAACAAACTGCATGCGATCCGGTTCTTGATGCAGCAAAAGGAATTCAGCGATGCTGATACGATCTTCGCCGGCGACAGCGGCAATGATCATGATGTATTGGTGAGTGGTATCTTTTCCGTACTGGTGGCCAATGCTGATGAGGCATTGAAAGAACTCGCGCTGACAACTAATCAGGATTCATTGTACGTAGTTCAAGGGAACTATCTTGATATGAACGGCAACTACAGCGCAGGCATTCTTGAAGGTATCGCCCATTATCGACCCGAGGTGGATGAATGGTTACGCGCCGATACTAAAGACACGAGGGCGCTCTGATGTACGAACAAGCCTCCCATGCGATGCTTAACGAGATTCTGATCGAACTTAAACCCGAGATCGGAAATTTCCGCCTGCGCCATTTTTACACCCGCCTTGGTGCCAATTTTTACGCGATCCACTCTCTGTTCCATCTACTGTACGGAGACCGCCCCGACTTCAAAGAACAGATGGTTTCCTTGGTCGAGACACTCGCTGTGCGCCACATGGAGCGGGCGCCACACTTACGCAAATCCGATTTGATGCGTGAACGCGATTACAACTGGTTCCTCAGCCAGAAATGGGTCGGCATGGCACTGTACTGCGACCGTTTTGCCGGCGACTTGAAAGGACTGCGCGCCAAACTCCCCTACCTGCAGGAACTGGGCATCAACATGTTGCATGTGATGCCCATACTCGATTGTCCTGAAGGGTCCAGTGACGGCGGCTATGCCGTTCGCGACTACCGCAAAGTCGATGAGCGTTTCGGCACCACAGAGGATGTTGAAGCGTTGTCTGCCACGCTAAAGAAGCGCGACATGCTACTGGTACTGGATATGGTGGTGAATCACACATCGAGTGAGCATGAGTGGGCACAAAGAGCGCGTAACGGAGAGAAGCGATATCAGGATTATTACTATGTCTTCGATGATCGCGCCATGCCGGACACCTTTGAAGAGACCATGCCGGAGATCTTTCCAAACACGGCGCCAGGGAATTTCACTTGGGATGACGCCATGGGCAAGTGGGTGATGACAGTGTTCAATAATTACCAGTGGGACCTGAACTATCGCAACCCGGCCGTCCTGATCGAAATGATAGACATCATTCTGTTTTGGGCGAACAAAGGCGCAGATATCCTGCGTCTCGATGCGGTGGCTTTTCTGTGGAAGAAGATAGGCAGCACTTGCCAGAACGAGCGCGAAGCACATCTGCTACTTCAGTTGATGAAGGACTGCTGCCAAGTCACCGCGCCGGGCGTACTCTTCATCGCTGAGGCGATCGTCGCACCCAGCGAGATCGCCAAATATTTCGGCGAGGATGCGATCAATGCCAAGGAGTGCGAGATCGCCTACAACGCGACCTTGATGTCTCTGCTGTGGGACGCCGTCGCCACCAAGAACGCCAAATTACTCAATCTCGGCATCCTACATCTGCCGAATAAATTAGAGCGTGCGACTTGGATCAATTATGTACGCTGCCACGACGATATCGGCTTGGGTTTCGCCGATAACGATGCGGCACTGGCTGGTTATGATCCTTCCCTGCATCGACGATTTTTGGTGGATTACTTCACCGGGAAGTTTCCCGACTCACCTGCTAGAGGATTGCCATTCGGCGACAATCAAAAATCCGGAGATGCTCGCATCTCAGGCGCGCTTGCGTCTCTGGTCGGTCTTGAAAGTGCCATCGAGCAGAGCAATGAAGCGGCGATCGATGATTCCATCAAGACCATCTTGTTATTGCACAGCACCATCCTTTCTTTTGGCGGCATCCCGTTGCTCTATTACGGCGATGCGATCGGTACGCTCAACAATCTGGAATACTTGGCCGATCCAGCCAGACAAGATGACAATCGCTGGATGAATCGCTCCCACTTCGATTGGGAAAAAGCGGAACGTCGCCACCAGCTTGGCACGGTCGAATCCAGGATATTTGGTGCCCTGAAAAAGATGATCGTGTTGCGCAAAGAGAATGCCGCATTCTCCGACTTCGATAATCGCCAATTGTTCGATGCAGGCAATCAGAATCTGCTTGCGTTCTCGCGTACCGACCCGAAAAACAGTCGAAACAAGGTATTGGTAGTGAGCAACTTCAATATCGAAGTCCAACTGATGTCTGTAACCAACATGAAGCCATACGGATATTTTCAGCAAGCCAACATGAAGGATTTGTTGTCCGGTGAACGTATCGTTGCCGAGAACGATCTGATCTCATTGCCACCGTTGACCTGCTTCTGGCTGGTCGACTAACGCGCAGGGGCGAACGATGATCACAAAATGTCTATTCCCGGTGGCCGGTTACGGCACGCGATTTTTGCCCGCCACCAAGGCGCAACCGAAAGAGATGCTACCCATCCTCACCAAGCCGCTGATCCAATATGGTGCCGAGGAGGCGTTCGCGGCGGGCATGAAAAATATCGCCTTTGTCACAGGACGAACCAAACGCGCGATCGAGGATCATTTTGACGTCACCTATGAGCTGGAAGACCAGATCAGCGGCACCAGCAAGGAAAACAGACTGGATGGCATTCGTGAGCTGATAGACCAATGCACCTTCTCCTACACACGACAGACGCATATGCGTGGACTTGGAGACGCGATCCTTACTGGGGAGACGCTTATTGGCGATCAGACTTTCGGTGTCATTTTGGCCGACGACCTGTGTGTCGGAGAACCTGACGGCGTGATGGAGCAGATGGTGCGGGTGTATGAGAAGTACCGATGTAGCATCGTAGCCGTGCAAGAAGTACCACTCGAAGAGGTTGATAAGTACGGCATCATCAGCGGAACGCGACTGGACGACAGACATATCCGCATCGAACGCATGGTGGAAAAACCCTCGCCACAGGAAGCCCCCTCCACCCTTGCCGTTATCGGTCGCTATATACTGACTCCGGATATATTCGAGATTCTGCGCAACACAACACCCGGCAGGAATGGTGAGGTACAACTTACCGATGCCCTACAATCGCAAGCACAGAATGGCAAAGTGGTCGCCTATCGTTTTCGCGGGCAGCGATTTGATTGTGGCAGTGTCGAAGGCTTTGTGGCCGCCACCAATTTCTTTTTCAATATGGAAAGACAAGATAGCGAAACTTAGAGCCTCTGCTCCTTGTCCGTACGCTGTACGTATATCGATGGCTTGAGGCAAACCCAAACAAACCAACTCCCCCCCAAGTATTTAACCAACTCGGTCTCCAATATGAGCATAGAAAGCCTTCTCAGCCATCTCCACCTTTCCAAAGACTTGCTGCATATCGTCGTCATCTTGACGCTCGCTTGGTTTCTGATGGTTTTGAGCCGCAAATTGACCCGCGCATTCCGAGACTACATGAGTACACGAGCAGACAGCGCTGAGGAGATACGTCGTATCGAAACATTGGCACGCGTCTTCCGCTATGTCTCCACGGTGGTCATCTCGCTCGTCGCGGGCATGTTGGCTTTGAGCGAACTGGGCATCTCGATTGCACCTATTTTGGGCGCTGCTGGAGTGGTCGGACTAGCGGTCGGTTTCGGCGCGCAAAGTCTGATCAAAGATTATTTCAACGGGTTCTTCCTGCTGCTGGAAAACCAGATCCGCCAGGGCGATGTGGTGGAAGTGTGTGGCAAAACCGGTACGGTGGAAGACATCACTCTGCGCTATGTCTGCCTGCGCGACAACGAAGGCAGTGTGCACTACGTTCCCAACGGGCAGATCATGTTGGTCACCAACAAGTCGCGCGACTACGCCTATGCCCTAATCGATATCGGGGTCGCCTACCGTGAAAATATCGACGAGGTGTGCGCTATCGTAAAAGAGGTCGGCAACACAATGTGCGCTGACCCTCTGATTGGCGCAAAGATTCTGGACGACATTGAAGTACAGGGTGTGCAGGACTGGGCGGATTCTGCTGTCATCGTGCGTTGCCGTTTCAAAACTGTCGCGCTGGAGCAATGGAACGTGCGCCGCACTTTTCTGGGCCGCCTCAAACAGGCGTTCGACGCACGCGGCATCGAGATCCCCTATCCGCATCTTACGGTCTATGCAGGTCAAGACAAACAAGGCATGGCACCCGCCTTTCGCCTAGAAGATAACAGAGAGAAGCCACTTCGATCATGAGCACTCCGGACAAAAGTAGTTCGAAAAAAGGTGTCATCTACGCTCCGTGGGAGCGTGCGTTTGACCGCATATTGACTCCGTTCGAGCAGTTCATCCACCGCGAGACTACCAGCGGTATGTTGTTGATGGGCACGGCCATCCTCGCGCTGATACTTGCCAACAGTTTCATGGCGGATGCCTACCATCATCTGTTGCACATACCCGTTGCTGTCGGTATCGGCAGCTGGTCGTTGAGCATGAGTCTGCACCACTGGGTAAACGATGGTTTGATGGCGCTGTTCTTCTTTGTGGTGGGCATGGAGTTGAAACGCGAGATGCTGGTGGGTGAGCTGGCCG
>JAVHQJ010000403.1:0-5857 GCA_036171075.1 Sideroxydans sp.
ACAACACCTCACAAATCACCTTCGTTCAGGCTCATGTCTGGATTGGAAAATACTTTGTGGGCTAGGCACGAGGAGGGCGAGCTGGGGCTCGGTGAGGTAAGTCCATTCACCCAGCGCCAGTTCCATGTCGGTCAACTTAAGTCCGCCAATTTGTGTGCGAGATAGCGATGTACAGTGGTTTCCAGCGGCAACCAGCATGCGCTTCACTTGGTGATATTTACCTTGCTCCAGCACAATTTCTAAACGATGCGAGTCTAGTTGGCGGCAAACGATAGCGGCGAGAGGTAGGGCTTCATCCTCTAACTTCACACCTTTTAACAGTTGCGCAACCAGTTGCGGGGTGACGGGCTCGTGGGTGGTTGCTACATAGACTTTAGGGATGTGGCGTTTGGCAGAGGATTGCGCGTGAATAAAAGCGCCGTCATCGGACATCAATAGCAACCCCGTGGTGTCATGGTCAAGACGTCCTACGGGCTGTACGTCGCGTCCCGCGAATTGTTCGGGTAGCAAAGACAACACGCCAGGATGATGGCTCGGTTTGCGTGAGCATTCGTAATCGCTGGGTTTGTTCAGCGCGAGATAAAGATGCTCGTGGAACAGCCATTCTTCGCCATAGATGGAAAATTTTAATCCTGCGGTTTCGAGGTAGAGGCGGTTATCGGTAATAACTTCTCCGTTGACGCTGACTTCGCCGTCTTCGACTAATCGCGTGCAAAATTTACGCGTGCCAAAGCCTTGCAATTGGAGAATGCGTTCAAGTGTGTGTTTGCTCATGCGAATAATGTGTTTATTGAGGGACGTAACTTTAACAGACGCAGGCTCGCGGTATGATGTGTGCTAAGGAGACCCTCATGTCGCTTCAAGCTGCATTCTTGTCAGTCATTTTAATCTGGTCCACCACACCGCTCGCGATTAAATGGAGTGCGCAGGGCATAAGCCCCAGCCTTGCGGTGTTTTCGCGTATGGCGATTGGCATCGTACTGTGCATCGTATTGCTCAAATTATTTCGGGTCGCGTTCCCCGTGCATCGCAAAGCGCGGCAGGCTTATGTGGCGGGTGGATTAAGTATGTTTGGCGCGATGGCGCTTACCTATTGGTCGTCGCAGTTTGTGAGCTCGGGCATGATTGCGGTGTTGTTCGGACTATCGCCCTTGGTGACTAGCTTGGGTGCGGCGCTGTGGCTGAAACAAGAATCACTGACGGCGAGTAAGTGGGGCGGCATGTTATTAGGCGTGTTGGGATTGATGTTGGTGTTTCGTGGTGGCATTCATTTCACCGAGGGCGCGGCACTAGGCGTGTGCGCTTTATTGCTGGCTGTTGTTGCACAGTCTTGGGGGTTGGTGTGGTTAAAACGTATTGATGACGACAGCCCGCCCTTGGCAACGACTTTAGGCATTTTGAGTGTGTCGTTGCCTTTATTTTTTTGCGTATGGTGGCTAGTCGATGGCAGGGTTCCGCAACAGGTCACGCAGCGCGCAGTCGCGGCCACGCTCTATCTCGGCACATTCGGTTCAGTATTGGGGTTCGCACTTTACTACTACCTTATCAAGCACATGGATGCAGGTCGTGTTGCCCTGATTACCTTGATTACACCTGTGTTGGCGTTGTTGCTAGGTCACGTGCTCAATGCAGAACCCGTGTTGCCTCAAGTTTGGTTAGGCACGGCCAGTATCGTGTTGGGTTTGTGTCTACATCGTTGGGGCGAACAGTGGATACGGGCGGCAAATAGAAAGTGAGGCATGTGATGACTTTGCAATTAAATAATCGGCAAGATCTTAAAGCGCGCGCGTTGTTGTTGGGCGATCGGCTGGATTTGAAATTATTCAAAATTGCCGACTGTTTATCCACTACTCCGCTGACGATGGAGGTGGGTACGCAGGGTGGCATTGCCGTGTTGTTTCGTTATGGCGTGGTGGTGCTGTTTGGGGTGCAGACAATGGAGGAAGTGAAGTTCATTGAATCGCTTAAATCGTTGTTAACCAATCCTTATGGAGCACCTGAAATCGAAGAGTTAGAAATACATGGCGGGCGTAATGCCATTGGCGTGCAGAGTGGCGCGGTGTCGCTGGACGACATCACGTTAGAAAGACTGCAACTGATTGCGGATGCTTTGAGTAAAAATTTGGTGTTATCGCTGTATGAGAAAAAAGTGGCGGGTGAATTTGACAAGATTGAACCGCTCGCACAAGAGTTGGCCTTGCATGGCAAAGTCAGCGCAGGCTCAAAAAGTTTGCTGCAAAAAATTGGCGCGATGCTGCTTATCGAACATCGCATGGTGGGGCGTGCCGAAATTGGTGATCGCCCTGAAACACTGTGGAATTACCCCCAGTTGGAAGGCTTGTACGCCAGTTTGGAAGATGAATTTGAGTTGAAAGAACGGCAGGCGGCGCTGGATAGAAAACTGGGATTGATTTCTGACACCGCACAAACGTTGGTGGATGTGTGGGACAACAAGCAACTACACAAGTTGGAGTGGTATGTGATCGGACTGATTTTGTTTGAAATTATCATCAGCCTAGTGGAGCGCGGCGAGCAGTTTTTACATTGGCTTGTTCCCTAGTTGAGCTGAATATCCGTAGCTAAAGTTCATGCGCAGATTGATTTGTGAAATATCGTCTGTGCGATGAAGTGCGGAATGGAAAATAAAAAGCATCGGTATAATCGGCTTCTGTGGTGAATATCTCACTACAAATCATCTCTAACTAAAGGAATTTTGATCATGCGTAATCTGATTGTTGCTGCAATTGCTTCCCTGTTTTTGGCTAGTTCTGCATTTGCTTTGGATGCGAGCTGTGAAATGAAGGCGGTAAGCAAAGACGGTAAAGCATTGGCAGGTGCGGCAAAAGCGGCGTCTATCAAGAAGTGTGAAAAAGAAGCGGCTGCTGCAACTGAGCCCACTTGCCAAAGCAAGGCTGTCAGCAAGGCTGGCAAACCATTGGCAGGTGCGGCAAAAGCAGCATCTATCAAAAAATGCGAAGCGGATGCAAAGAAGTAATCTGAAACACAAGGGCTGTATAAAATCGGCGGGCGAGTCCCGCCGTTTTTTATTTGGATAATGGATTTATGTTGAATCAATTTAATGTGCGAGTGGGGCAGCCGTTGCCACGCACTGCCATCGTGATTGGTGGCGGAATCGCGGGCTGTGCCGCAGCACATGCCTTGGCGCAGCAAGGCATTGCGGTGACGTTGATTGATCGCGCGTCGCACTTGGCGAGTGGCGCATCGGGTAATCCGCGTGGCATTTTGCATGCGCGTTTTGGTGCGGGCGATAACCCATTGCATCAGTTTGTTTTGGCTGCGTATCAACATGCGTTACGTTGGTTGGATGAGGTGTTGCCTGTAGATGGCGTGGCGCGTGCGCAATGTGGACTGTTGCAATTGGCTTGTAATGCCGTGGAAGTGAAACGTATCGGACGTTTAGCGCAGCAGACATGGCCGCCGCAGTTGATGCGTTTTGTGGATGCTAAACAAGCCAGTGAATTGACAGGCATCGAGATGCAATTTGGGGGCGCGTGGTTTCCAGCTGGGGGGTGGGTTGTACCCCCTGTGTTGTGTGCCAAGCTGGTCAGTGATGCGCGCATCACGCAGCGTTTGGGGCATCACGCAGAGTCATGGGTGAAAACGCCAACGGGCTGGCAGGTGCTGGGGCAAACCGCGCAGGGCATCGCATGGCAAGAAGAGGCGGATGTGTTAGTCGTGTGTTGTGCGCACGCCGCGAAAAAATTTGAGCAATTCGCCCACTTCAAACTGACTTCTGTTCGTGGACAAATCAGCGTGGTAGCACAAACCCCAGCGAGTGAGGCGCTGCATGCTGTCGTGTGCGGCGATGGTTACTGTGCGCCCAGCGTGAATGATGAGCATGTGCTGGGGGCGACGCATGCGTTTGATGATGAATCCACCGTAACCCAAGTCGCCGACCATGCAGAAAATCTAGCGCACCTCAAGGCATATGCCCCCGCGCTGCATCAGGCATTGGGCGAGCAAGCGGTGGAGAATTGGCAGGGTAGAGCCTCCGTGCGTTGCTCCGCCCCGGGTTCCATGCCGCTGGTGGGGAGAGTGGATGAAGGCCTGTATTGCAGTCTGGGGCATGGCACGCGCGGATTGCTTACCGCAGGTATTGCGGCGGACGTGTTGGTGGCTGAACTGTGTGGACTACCTGCACCCTTGCCACAAAATATATTGGATGAATTGGCGCCAGCGCGTAGGGTGAGCACACCGCGCCCACGCGTATAATCGCCCCCTCAAATTAAGGCGCAGTATGAAAAAAACACCCCCCCCTGAATATCCAGAAATTCGTGCAGGTCAGTCCATCGAGTTATTGAAAGCGCTGCACATCCTTACGCGCGACGGCAAGATGAATCAGGATTCGCGCCGTAAGTTGAAGCAGGTGTATCACCTGTATCAATTCATCGAGCCATTGCTGCAAGAGGTGAAGAAAGATCAAAGTGCGTTGACCTTGGTCGATCACGGTGCAGGTAAGTCTTACCTGGGGTTTATTCTGTACGATCTATTCTTCAAAGCGCTGAAAGATAGCTCCCACATTTACGGTATCGAAACACGTGAAGAGCTTGTCACCCATTCGCGCGAGTTGGCGCAGCTGTTAGGGTTTGCGGGCATGTCGTTTGAGAATTTATCGGTCGCCGAATCCACCGTATCGAACAAACTGCCCGCTCAAGTTGATGTCGTGACCGCGTTGCATGCGTGCAACACCGCCACCGACGATGCCATCCACTTCGCGTTGAAGAAGCAGGCCAAGCACATCGTGCTGGTGCCTTGCTGTCAGGCTGAAGTGGCATCCGTGTTGCGCAAGAACAAAGGTAAGCAACTGGCGAAGGATGCGCTCATCGAGTTGTGGCGGCATCCTATCCACACCCGTGAGTTTGGTAGCCATATCACCAACGTGTTGCGTTGCCTGCAATTAGAAGCACATGGCTATCAAGTGACGGTGACTGAACTCGTAGGCTGGGAACATTCGATGAAGAACGAACTCATCATCGCCACTTACAAGAACCTGCCGCGTAAACGTGCAGCGGAACGCTTGGCAGAAGTGTTGAGTAGCGTAGGGTTGGACGAGATGAAAGACAGATTCTTTACGGAATAAAACTCCGTCATACCGGCGAAGGCCGGTATCCAGTTAATAAAAAAATTCCGCGTAGCGGACAAAGCCTATTGAATAACAGCGCTGGATTCCCGCTTTCACCCGCAAGGGGTGCGCCGTGGCTGTACGGAGCATTCGCTCCTACACCGCACGCAGCGCGGGAATGACGGCATAGAGGGAAAGTGAATGCAGATTAATAACGACACACGCAACCATTACGAACGCATCGGCGGCGAGCCAAAAGTGCGAGAGCTGGTGCAACGCTTCTATCACTTGATGGATGAATTGCCCGAGGCACATGGCATCCGCAAGATGCATCACATTGACTTAAAAAATGCCGAAGACAAATTGTTCATGTTCCTCTCCGGCTGGATGGGCGGCCCGCAATTATTCGTGGAAAAATTTGGCCACCCACGTCTGCGCCAGCGCCACCTGCCATTCTCCATTGGGGAAACAGAGCGAGACCAATGGATGATGTGCATGACGCAGGCGATGGAGGATGTGATCGAGGATGAGTCTCTGCGAGTTGAGCTGAAGGCGGCTTTTTATAAGACAGCAGACTTCATGCGCAACCGCGAAGGTTAGTTCGACTGTAAGAGATTTAATTCAACAATCGTGTTGATGATGAGCAGTCCGTTGCGGCGATAGAGATGCATGACTCATTCTCTGCCTATCCAGTCATAGCTTTTAACGAATTGGTCTCCGAAAACCGGACATTGGCGAACTCACACATTCGATCCGCAGGTGACATTCACTGAG
>JAVHQJ010000404.1:0-5834 GCA_036171075.1 Sideroxydans sp.
TTATGCGATTCAAGCAATGCGCAGATAGGCCTATATATTTTATGGTTCAGTGAGTTAGGGCGACTTCTGCTAGTTATCTAACAAGTGCAAGGTAGGCGCAAAAGATTCTTGATAGCGCGCTGGCAGTGCGCTAATACCTAGGCGCGCCGCTTCGCTGTTGGCATAGATGCCGTACAGAACGCGGAATGCATCGCGCTCATGCAACTTAATCGGCAGCACATAGATTTGATCTAACACACCGAGCTGTTGTGCGCGCCCCAAAAAGCCTTCCATGCGTGCGGCTGTTACATTTTCTGTGTAGTACAGCTGAATGCTGGCACTGCCCGTCGGTGCTGACGTAATCATTTGCCGGGTCGCGTCTAAACGTTGTTGCAACAAACCGTATGTTGCTGCGGGGGCGGTAGATACATCAGACGGGGTCGGTTTTACTTTAGGAACGACTTTGGCAGCTTCGGGTGCAGGCGCTGCGCTGCTGACAGCGAGTGTTGCGTTGGGGGTGGTGGGCGTTTGTGCAAGGGGTGTGGCGGGCGTGACACTTGCCAGTGCGGCAACGGGCGCAGGTGAAGGCGCGGTGATGGCCGATGCGATAACGGGCGCAGGCGTGGTGATAGCAGGAGTAGGCATCGCGACGTCGGCGGCGCTGGCGACAGTTGAGTTTATGACGGGAGCGACTTGCGGCGCAGCTGTAGTGGCATCAACTTTAGGCTGACTTTCGCTACGTAACAACCAGCCAGCGCCCATCAAAATGCCCGCCAACAAGACCATGCTGCCCACAATCGCGGCATTTTTGCGATTGAGCCAAGGGTGCATCGGGGTCATTTCGCTGTCGCGGATGGCGGCTTGCACATGCCGCGCTTGAATAGAGTGAGTGTTTTCTACAAACGCGGCGAGCAGGGATTTGTCCGCTAAAACGTTAACGCGCCGCATGAGCCCGTGCGAGGCTTTGCCAATGAGTTTTTCGGCATCCGTCGAAAAAATATCAGGGCCTTTGTAATTGGCTTTGCGCATTCTAAACATCAGGTAGGAATGAATCACCTGTTGCGACAGTGGCAAAATAGTGAAGTGATGCACGATGCGATCTTTGAGTTGACGCATATTGGTTTGCGCTAACTTTTCATCCAGCTCGGGTTGCCCGAACAATACGATTTGCAGCAATTTGTGTTTGCCTACTTGCAGGTTGTACAGCAGGCGTAATTCTTCTAGCGTTTCTAGCGGCATGGCATGCGCTTCATCCACCAGTACCACGCAACGTTCACCGCGACCGTACTTGGATTCCAAATCGTTTTGCAGGCTTTGCAGAATGACGTTGACGCGCTGGCCTTCTAGGTTAAGGCCGAGGCGGTCGGCGATGGCATACAGCAATTCATCGCGCGATAAGCTGGGGTTGGCGAGGTAAATGGCTTTGATATGCGTTGGCAACTTATCTAGCAGCATGCGGCACAACATGGTTTTGCCGCTGCCCACTTCGCCACTAATTTTGACGATGCCTTCGCCATCGGTAATGGCGTACACCAAGGCATCCAGTATTTCGCCGCGATTGGCGCCCGAGAAAAAGAAATCGGTGACGGGCGTTATCTTGAAAGGCGGCTCGTTAAGGCCGAAATGCTCCAAATACATACTGCTTCCCCTTATTGATTTGCCTTATGTTTTTGGGTGGATTCCATGCGGCTATACAGTGTGGTGCGCGCAATTCCCAATAGTTTGGCCGCTTCGCTGACGTTGCCTTGAGCAATCTCCATCGCGGCACTGATGTAGGTTTGAGTATAGCTCATCAATAATTCATCTAAATTGAAGCCGCCTTGTAAGAGTAATTGTTTAACGTCGTGCATTGCTTCGGGGGGCAACGGTGCTTGTGTATCAAACTCGGCTTCCAGTTGCGTCGCATTCACCGTTGCGGACGAATACTTGGTGACGAGTCGAATCACAATGTTGCGCAGCTCGCGGGTGTTGCCAGGGAAGCGATAGGCTTGCCAAGCCTGTTGCGCCGCTACATCTAGGTTGAAGGCAGGGCGCTGAAGTTGTTTAGCGTAGAAGTCGCGGAAGTGTTCGAGCAAGCGCAGCTTGTCTTCACCTAAATCGCGTAGCGACGGTACGTTGAGGGTGAATACGCTTAAACGGTGGAATAGGTCGCCGCGAAATTGTCCACTGCGCACGGCTTGTGCCAAATCTAAATTGGTTGCCGCAATAATGCGCGCCGCACTTTTGCGTGTGGCTGTTTCTCCTACACGCTGATACTCGCCGTTCTCTAACACGCGCAATAGCTTGGCTTGTAATTCTTGTGGCAATTCGCCAATTTCATCGAGGAATAAGATGCCGTTGGCGGCTTGTTCAAAGAAGCCGATTTGTGCGGCAGTCGCCCCCGTGAAGGCACCCTTGGCATGGCCAAACAAAGTGGACTCCAGCAAATTGGGAGCGATGGCCGCGCAATTGAGTGCCACGAACGGCGCGCCGTGACCATTGCTTAACTGGCGCAAGGCGGCCGCTACCAATTCCTTGCCGCTACCCGATTCACCTTGAATTAACACTGGATACGGCGTGTTGGCATACATCTGTATTTGGCTACGCAAGGCTTGCATTGGCGGGCTGTTACCCACAAGACCGAGCTGTGCTTGTTCATGAGTGACGCTTTGTTGTTCGCTTTGTTGCGCGGCGAATGCGGCACGCAACACCGTGCGAATTTGCTCTGGCTTACACGGTTTGGGGATGAAGTCGATTGCGCCGAGCGCGCGTGCATGGCGCGCATTGCTCTCTTCGCTTTGTCCTGACAAAGTAATGATTTTGATATTAGGCGAATGCGCCAATAACTCGGTAATCAGGCGAAAGCCTTCTTGCGGACGGTGCGGGGTGGGGGGTAAGCCTAAATCAACCAACGCCAATTGTGGCAGAGCGGATAAGTCGCGTACCAAGCGGATGGCATGCGCCCGATCTTGCGCAAGCAGCACGTTGAATTCATCGGCTAACACCAAGTTTAACGAATCGCGTATGAGCGGATCGTCGTCCACGATGAGTAAGCTGGGTAGCGTTTCTGCGTTCAAAATGGGCTAGAGGCGAAGTTGAGGACGGGCGCAGGATAGCCACTAATGTCTATAAGCTCAAGGGGCAGATGGACAAAGATTCCCAATGATATTAGCCATCTGCGTTGTGCTAGAAGGGCATCTTGAGCCGTGGGGGAAAGTTAGCGTGGCTCGATTTGCCACAGGTGTTGTGACACCGAGAACCATGCGCCTAGCCAGCCTAGATAGGCGGAGAAGCCAAGTAGTGTCAGGCTGTCGGCAAGGGGGAGTGAGGTGAGTGTGAAATTGCTGTTATACAGTTGCGCAAGATCGTCGAGCGCTAAATTGAGCAGCAATGAACTGGCTCTCACGATAAGCCAAGCGACCGTGCCGCCGAGTAATCCTTGGATGAATCCAAAGTACAGAAAGGGGCGACGGATGAAGCTATCACTCGCGCCAATAAGTTTGGCGACTTCAATTTCGTCGCGGCGGGTGAGTATTTGTAGGCGAATGGTGTTGAAGGTGATGGCGATGAGGGCGAAGCTTAATAAAACAGCCAATATAACCACCGCCCACCGCGCAAAGCGGATGAGGGCTTGTAGTCGATATGCCCACGCGGAATCGAGCTGTATGTGTTCTAAATGGGGCCAACGGTTGAGCTCATCGCGCAAGGATTCAAGCGCCTTGGCATCATTTACTTTCGGCTGCACGATATAAGCATCGGGCAATGGGTTGCGGCTCAAGCCGCTCGTTACATCGGTTAAGCCGCTACTTTGTTGCAGCCGTTTAAGGGCGTCTTCGCGCGAGACAAATTCAACACGATCAATGGCGGCGTGCTGTTTGAGTTCGTTGCCGAGGCGGGTAATTTCACTCGCGCTGGTGTTTGTGGCTAGGTAGAGGCTGATTTGCGGCGTGCTGGAAAGCCCCGTGCCGAGTTGCTGCACGCTTTTGAGTAACACATAGCCGCCTACAGGTAAGCTCAATGCAATGCCGATGATGGTAAGGTTGAGCAAACTTGCCGCAGGGGTGTGCAATAGACGCTGAAGCGTGGCAAGCAGGGTATGCAGATGGGCGATCAAGTTGCTTATCATCGCGCCGCTCCTTGCAGTTCGCCTTGATGTAAATGCAACGTGCGTGCAGGAAATTGCTGAATCACATGTTCGTCGTGGGTGGACAGAATAAGGGTTGCGCCTACCTGATGGAACGCTTTGAAAATTTGCATAATCTCGTTGGCGTAGTCACTGTCTAGATTTCCCGTAGGTTCATCCGCCAGCAAAATGGCGGGGCGAGTGACGATGGCGCGCGCGATGCACAGGCGTTGCTGCTCGCCGCCAGAAAGCGCAATGGGGTTGGCTTTTTCGCGCGCTAACAGTCCCACCTTATCCAATGCAGCGCGTACTCGTTTGGCACTTTCGCGATAATCAAATCCGCTAATTTGCAAGGGCAACATCACATTGTCGAATGCACTGCGGTCGAACAGGAGTTTGTGGTCTTGGAAGATGAGGCCGATGTTGCGGCGTAGCGCGGGGATCGCTTCGCGCTTGAGGGAGCGGATGTTCTGCCCTTTCACCAACACACTGCCGCTAGTGGGACGTTCAATGGCGGCGATGAGTTTGAGCAACGTGCTTTTACCTGCGCCAGAGTGCCCGGTGAGATACACCATCTCGCCTTCGGTGATCTCGAAGCTCAACTCTTTCAGCGCTTCATGTCCGCCGGGATAACGTTTATAGACTTGGTTGAACTGGATCATTTTGCAAATCCAATGCTTGTCCACGAAAAACACGAAAGGCGCGAAAGAAACCTTCTGCACTGGTTTTCAGTTTCGTGCCTTTCGTGTTTTTCGTGGATACAGTTTTTCATTTTTCTATTCCTAGCAATGCCGCCACAAAATCCTCTGCCACAAAGGGACGCAAGTCATCCAATCCTTCTCCCACGCCGATGAAACGCACGGGGATGGGGTGTGCCTTGGCGATGGCGGCGATGACGCCACCTTTCGCCGTACCGTCTAACTTGGTCAGTACCAATCCTGTCACACCCAGTGCTTCATCAAACGCTTTGACTTGCGACAGCGCGTTCTGCCCTGTGTTGGCATCCAGCACCAACAACACTTCGTGCGGAGCCTCGGGTAGAACCTTGGCGATGACGCGCTTCACCTTCTTGATCTCTTTCATCAGATGCGCTTGGGTGGTGAGACGACCTGCTGTATCGGCTAATACCACATCAATGCCACGCGCCTGCGCGGCTTGCACGGCGTCGTAGATGACGGCGGCGGCATCACCGCTCTGTTGTGCGATGACGGTCACATCGTTGCGCTTGCCCCATTCCATCAACTGTTCACGCGCGGCCGCACGGAAGGTATCGCCCGCCGCGAGCAACACGGACTTGCCTTGATTCTGGAAATGTTTGGCTAGCTTGCCGATGGAGGTGGTCTTGCCTGCACCGTTCACGCCACACATCATGATGACGAAAGGTTTGTGCGGGGTGACATCCAGTGGTTGCGCCAGCGGTTGCAGCAGCTTGAGTAGCGCATGCGCCAGCGCCTCTTTTAATTGACTGGCTTCGGTGAGGTGCTGTTCCTTCACTTGACGGCGCACGTCCGCCAACAAGGTGCGCGTCGCGTCCATACCCACATCTGCGGTGATGAGGGTGGTCTCTAGTTCTTCGTAGAGGTCGTCATCAATTTTGCCGCCGGGAACAAACAAACTCGCTAACTGTCCACCCGTGCGCGCGAGCCCTGCGGTCAGTCGAGTGACCCAGCTGGTTCTGTTGGTATCGGTAGTGGTCGAATTCTTTTTCAGGAAGCTGAACATGGGGTTAGGCAATGTTTAATAGTTATCAGAT
>JAVHQJ010000405.1:0-1232 GCA_036171075.1 Sideroxydans sp.
ATTCTGGATTGGTACCTGTTGAACTGCATCAGGCTGGCTCATCAGCGATCTCCTTTTGGGTGGTTGATTGTTGGCGGTAATGTTCAGCAAGAGTGGGGAATTCTTGTTTTACAAGCTCACGAAATTTGTTTAAAGCAGCGGAACGGGAACGATACCGCTGTTCGCCACTTTGCGGCCCGGCCACGAAGGCATTTCTGAGAATGGCTTCGGCGCGGTCTGCCATCGCAAGCAGCCAGCGTAAGCGGACTTTGTCGGGTTCGGCGGCTTCGATTTCGGCATTGAGATCGTCGAAGAAGCGGGCATCTTCGGCTTGCTCGAATGTCTTAGCAAAGACACCTGCCTTATCTTTTGTGCTATCAGAAAAATCTTTCTCTGCTCCTTGGTTGAAAAGAGTAGCCAGTGCAGTCCACAGTACACGACTGCGTAGCCGACCAATTGCGTGAACACGTTCCTCTGCAACAGTCGCCAATTGCTTCTTGGTTTGCTTTTGACGAAGCATGTTACGTACCTTGCGCGAGATGAGAATGCGGCGTTCATGGTAGCCCTCTGTTACGCTCTTATTACCTGTTGGCCCACCTCTTGATATAGCCTGCATAACAGCAAATATTTCATCATTGCCATCGGTGTCTATCAGGCTCATTGCTACGGGTTGTAAATACGATTTTTTGCGATATTCATTGCCGAAAAGTAGCGCGACTGCCAAGTCATAGCTAAACCCATTTGCCCTAATTTTCAGAGCTTCACCATCTAATGTATCAATTGGAGTCCAAGCATCTCCAGTTCCTCCTTTGCCATTATTCGAAGCAACGCGAATTGCTTTGCTGGTTGTGGATTTGGCATACAAGATGTGAGGAACATCGCTCGCGAGTCGAATCCGTCGACAAATTTCGATATAAAACGGATCAAGATTGGCGAATGTCAGACTACCAGTGCCATCCCAAGGAATTAGCCACAATAAGCCATGACTATTTTTTGTTTCGAAGCCATAAGTCTCAACAACTGATGGGCGGGAGGTTTGCAATACGGTCAAATCATGCTTCCAACGGCGTCCAATGTTACCGCTCGGCGCTGCTCCCATAGCTACGCGACACCCGAACCCTCCAGCCATGCGAGAAACACCCCAGTTCTCTTTCCCGCCGTACCCTTCTTGGGTTTGCAAACTTACCAATGCCATTACCCAGTCATCCGCTCCAGCTTGTCGCATCCGAGCTGCTTTTAGATCGTGGTTTTTT
>JAVHQJ010000406.1:0-5775 GCA_036171075.1 Sideroxydans sp.
GGTGCGCCAATAGATCTCGCACAGATATTCGACTTCTTGCGCAACGGACAAGGCATCAGCCAAGTCGTTACCCAAGGCGATCATGCCGTGGTTGCCCAGCAGGCAAGCCTTGCGGTCATGCAGTGCTTCGAGTGCCAAATCAGAAAGGTTCTGTTCTCCAAATATGGTGTACGGCGTGCAACGGATGCTGTCGCCGCCAGCGATGGCGATGTGGTAATGCACGGCAGGCACGTCCTTGCCCAGACAGGCGATGGTGGTGGCGAAGGTGGAGTGCATGTGCAGCACCGCACCGATCTCGGGACGTGCTACAAAGATGTCGCGATGAAAGCGCCATTCACTGGAAGGCTTGCCGCCTTGCAGCACTTTACCTTCCATATCCATGCGCACCATACTGTCGGTTGTCATCTCCGCCACCGGCAGTGCTGATGGCGTGATGAGCATGCCAGCACCGTGACGTATCGAGGCATTGCCTGCCGTACCGCGATTGAGGCCAAGCTCGACTAGGCGCTGCGAGGTGGCTAGGAGTTGTTCCCGTAATTGTTGTTCGGTCATTGTCACCTTTCAGTTCTCCCTCTCCCCCAGCCCCTCTCCCGCTTGCGGGAGAGGGTGGCCGAAAGGCCGGGAGAGGGAAAAAGTTGCATTATTTCAGCACCCGCCCCGCTATCGCTTGCAGCTTTTCTTTCATCGCCGCATCACGCGCTTCGGGTGCGGTGATGAGGGCGTATTGCAGCACACTGCGACAACCGCAGTCACAAGCTTTGGCATCAGAACCTACGCGCGGCACGACTTGCTTCACGAGTGTCTTGGCTTTATCCGCATTCTCCAGCAACACTTGGATGATCTGATCCACGGTCACGTGGTCGTGATCGGGATGCCAACAGTCGTAGTCGGTGACCATCGCCACGGTGGCATAGCACAGCTCGGCTTCGCGGGCGAGTTTGGCTTCGGGCATGTTGGTCATGCCGATGACGTCGCAGCCCCATTGGCGGTAAAGCTCGGACTCGGCGAGGCTGCTGAACTGCGGGCCTTCCATCACTAAATAAGTACCTCCGCGCACAGCGTTGATACCCGCCTCTTTTGCTGCCGCTTCGATATGGTCTCCGAGGCGTTTGCACACGGGATGGGCCATCGAGACATGCGCCACCAAACCTGTGCCGAAGAAGGATTTTTCGCGGGCGAAGGTGCGGTCGATGAATTGATCGACGATGACGAAGGTGCCGGGCTTCAGATGCTCGCGCAATGAACCGACTGCGCTGACCGAGATGACATCACTCACCCCTACTCTTTTTAATGAGTCGATGTTGGCGCGGAAGTTGATCTCGGAGGGCGGTATCTTGTGGCCTCGACCATGGCGCGGCAGAAAGACCAGTTTCACGCCATTGAGCTCACCAAATAACAACTCGTCCGATGGTTCGCCGAAAGAGGACTCCACCTTCTCCCAGCGTTTTTTCTCCAACCCCGCGATGTCATAGACCCCGCTGCCCCCAATGATGCCGATACTTGCCTGCGCCATACTGCCCCCGTTGAATGAGGCTGAGATTGAAACAGGAAACCCCGCCCACCTCAAGGTCAACACTGAACTTTGTGAGTTTTCTCACAGACCGCCCCACTGTTCAGACCTACCATGCGCTCCCTTTTCAAAAACACTCAAGGAGCACACCATGAAAATTAACGTTGGAAGTACAGACCGCATTCTGCGTATCGTTGTTGGCCTCGCCCTCATCGGCCTGACATTAGCTGGCACGATTGGCGTGTGGGGCTGGATCGGCGTCGTGCCTTTGCTCACAGGCGTATTTAAGTTCTGCCCTGCTTACACCTTGCTCGGCATGAGCACTTGCCCGATGGACAAAAAGTAAGTTTTTGTTCCCCCCTTACGCCCGATTCGTTCGGGCGTTTTTCATTCAGGAGATATGACATTGATGAATCCAAGAATCCTCACCGCCGCATTGCTAGCATTCAGTGCTGTAACGGCTTATGCAGGTAACGAACTCGACACACTCAAAGAAGAAAGTCGCACCGCAGCGATGCCTTTCCTCAAAGCTTTGGCGGAAGAAAACAAGAAGGCCGTGCAAGAAGGTGGCCCTGAATCTGCCGTTAAAGTGTGCAAAGACATCGCCCCCAAAATGGCCAGCGAACTCTCTCGCCAAAAAGGCTGGAAGGTGACGCGAGTGAGTTTGAAAGTGCGCAACCCTATGATTGGGACAGCAGATGCGTGGGAACAAAAAGCCCTGAAAAAAATGGAAGCACGTTTAGCCAAAGGCGAGAAACCCGAGACGCTAGAAGTCGCTGAAATCGTAAAAGAAGCCGATGGCAAAACCTTCCGTTACCTGAAAGGCATCGTGTTGCAACCTGGATGCGTGAGCTGTCACGGTAAGTCTGAAGAATTGTCGGACGCGGTCAAAGCTAGCCTTGCCGCCGATTATCCGCATGACCAAGCCACAGGCTATGCCCCCGGCCAGCTGCGTGGTGGTTTGAGTATTCAACGCAAGCTATAACACAACGCTTAACATCAAGGCGGAGGTGGCCATTCAGGCTGCATCCGCCTTTTTATTACAAAACGTTGGGTTGAATTCTGGTAAATTTCGCCCACTATGACCGACACCTCAAAACACGCCGAATTGCAAATCACTGGGATGCGCTGTGCTTCTTGCTCCTCCCGTTTAGAAAAATCGCTCAACCAAATTCCTCACGTGAATGCCGTGGTTAATCTGGCGACTGAAAAAGCCAGCGTCACGTATGACGCGACGCTAACCAATCTCGATGAATTAATTAAATCCGTGCAAGACACCGGATTTGATGCCCATGTGGCACGAGATTTCGCCGCTGAAAAACTCACCCGCGATGCCTTATTTGAGCAAGAGAAAAAACAATTTTTTATTGCTCTCGCGCTTATTTCGCCCTTGCTGCTAGGCATGCTATTGATGGTGTTTGGCGTGCATCTTGATTTACCTGTGTGGACGCAATGGCTGTTGGCGACACCAGTACAATTTTGGATTGGTCAACGCTTCTATCGCGGCGCATGGGCAAGCGTTAAACATGGCAGTGGCAATATGGATTTGTTAGTGGCATTGGGGACGAGTGCAGCCTACTTTATGAGTCTCGCCATCATGCTGCTTGACCTACATCAGCCCGTGTATTTTGAAGCGGGCGCAATGCTCATTACGCTCGTGTTATTAGGCAAGTTGCTAGAGGCGAATGCCAAACGCAAAGCGACTTCCGCGCTTGAAGGTCTTATCAACTTGCAACCCAAGACAGCGCACGTGGAACGCGACGGGGTGGAAATGGATGTGCCATTGGGACAGTTCCGCCCAGACGATATTTTTATCGTGCGCCCTGGTGAAAACGTGCCGGTGGATGGAGTGGTGCTGGAAGGCGCATCGAGCTTGAATGAAAGTATGTTGACGGGTGAAAGTCTGCCGCAAGCTAAAACGATTCACGACAAGGTCTATGCCGCCACACTCAATCAGCAAGGACAACTTAAATGCCGTGCGATTGCAGTCGGTAGCCGCACGCAATTAGCCGCTGTCATTCGCTTGGTTGAGCAAGCTCAAGGCTCTAAAGCCGCTATCCAAAAACTGGCCGATAAAATTTCGGGGATTTTTGTGCCTGTTGTATTGGGATTATCTGTCATCACCTTTTTCTATTGGTATTGGATGGAAGGCAATTTTTCGTATGCACTGATTAACGCCATCTCGGTATTAGTCATTGCCTGCCCGTGCGCCTTGGGTTTGGCGACACCCATTACCATCGTCGTCGCCAGCGGATTAGCCGCCAAGCATGGCATCTTGGTGAAGGATGCCTCGGCACTGGAACGTGCCAATAAATTAGCGGTACTGGTGTTGGATAAAACAGGCACCTTAACTGAAGGTAAGCCAAGCGTGACGGAACTACGTCCCAGTGCGGCGAGCGGTGTAGGTGAGCTGTTGCGTATCGCCACCAGTTTGGCGCAGGCCTCTACCCACCCGCTTTCTAGCGCCTTAATCAGCTACGCGCAGACGCAAGATGTGAAACCCCTCGCCATCAGCAACTTCGTCGAAGTGGCTGGAAAAGGTTTGAGTGCAACCTTGGAAGGCGAACACTATGTGATGGGCTCGCCCGCATTTCTGACCGAACATCATGTGATGCTGGATGAGCTATCCATTGCAACATTGCAACAAAAAGGCAAATCCGTTATCGCGCTGGCACACGGCACAACCTGCCTCGGCTGTATTGCATTTGAAGATCAGTTGCGCCCCAGTAGCGTCATTGCGATTGCGCGTTTGCGTGAGATGGGCATTCGCCTTGTGATGCTGACGGGCGACAATCAAGCCACCGCGCTTGCCGTGGCACAGCAAGCAGGCATTGATGAAGTGATTGCAGACGTGCTGCCACAAGATAAAGCACGTTATGTAAATTCATTCAAAGCAAACAATCAGTACGTAGGGATGGTGGGCGATGGGATTAACGATGCGCCCGCATTAGCCGCAGCGGATGTGAGCTTTGCCATGAAAAGTGGTAGCGACATTGCGATTGATGCGGCAGACATCACCCTCATGCGCAATGATTTATCTGGCGTGGCCGATGCAATAGATTTGTCTAAAGTCACCTTAAGCAAAATTCGCCAAAATTTATTCTTCGCATTTGCCTACAACATTTTAGGTATTCCACTCGCCGCGATGGGCTTACTCAATCCCATCATTGCCGGCGGTGCCATGGCAATGAGCTCCTTATCTGTTGTGAGCAACGCGCTACTGCTTAAACAATGGCAACCGGGGCATCGTAAGAATGACCCTAAATCTAGTCCGCCACTGGAAACGCAAACGATCAACTCAACTAGCACTTGAGACACCCACCCTTTAGAGTAATTGACTAAGTTTGTCGGGTAAGTTTCAATACTCCCCCCTTATTTGAATTGAAAGGTCATCCCCATGCAAATCCCAGCACGAGACGGCGACGGCTATCTAGTTGATATGAGCGATTGGACGCCTGAAATTGGCCGCGCAATGGCTGAAGCAGATGGCTACGAATTGAATGACAAGAAGTGGCAGCACATCAGCAAAGCTCGTGAATATTTTGAAGAGTTTGGCTCGGTGCCGCCCATTCGAAAATTCGCGAAACACATTGAAGAAGATCAAAAAGAATTATTTGATCTGTGGATGACGGGGCCAATGAAGCCTATTACCAAGTATGGTGGCATGCCAAAACCAACGGGATGCGTTTAGAAAAATTCGCCCAAGCCGATTCAAGTCATCAGAGCAACGCTCTTCACTTGCGCAAAGACCTTCGCTCCCAGCTTAAGATTCAAAGCATCACAGGAACGCTGGGTGATTCTCGACAGTAACACTTGCGACTCACCCAGCTGCAATTTCAACATCACTTTGCCGCTGGCTTCCTCACGCAATTCAACCAGTGTGGCTGGCACAATGTTATTGATGCTAGAGCCTTGTGGCGCATGGGTGGCAATGCTCACATCACGTGCTAATACACGAACTCGCATGACCTTGCCGAGAACTTGATTCACAAGTCCCACCCATAGATTTTCCCCGGCCATATCCAAGCGCGTCAGCTGATACTTTTCGTCATGCTCGACAATTTTGCCTTCGATGACCACGCCCGCATCATCCCACTGTGCAGTGGGCAAATCCAAACGTGCCAATGTTTCGTGCAATTTACCGGTAGCGATGACACGACCTTGTTCGAGCAACACAATGTGGTCGGCCAGCCGCGCCACTTCATCCATGGCATGACTGACATAAATCAACGGGATCTCCAGCTCGCGGTGCAGACGCTCCAGAT
>JAVHQJ010000407.1:0-1217 GCA_036171075.1 Sideroxydans sp.
AGGATTGAGAAATTTATAAATTCCGTCACAGCGACTATACTTGGTGAACAGGAACCGAAGCATGATTACAGAGCCAATCATACATCAATGTGAGTGCGAAACTTGTAAAGCAAGTTTTGACGCGGAAATCAAAGAAAGACATCAACGAATCAATCTATTTTTGAGTCGCCTGAACGAACCGCAGAGGCGCTGGTATGTTGCGACCTTGTCAGAAGATAGGAATGGGACGAGCGATCGACAACTGGCAATCATTACAGGTCTGGACGAAAAGACAATTCAACACGGCAAAGAAGAGTTGCAAGAACAGTTATCTGGATTGCCATTGGGTCGTCAGCGGCAGGTAGGTGGCGGACGATTGCGAGCCGAAAAAAAGACCCGCAGTTAGAGCCGAAGTTATTGGAGTTGGTTGCGCCCAATACAGCAGGCGATCCGATGAGCAGTCGCAAATGGTTGAATTGTCGCTTGCAGGATATACAAGAGCGTTTAGGAAAACATCGCGTGAGTACGCCCGTCATCAGCCGATTGTTGAAAGCACATGATTATCATTTGAGAAGCAACAACAAGAAAATCTGTGCCAAGCAAGACCCTGAACGTAACCGACAGTTTGAACATATTCAGGAACAACGTCAGCAACATGAAGCGACTGGTGAGCCAAAAATCAGCACGGACACAAAGAAAAAAGAGCTGATTGGCAACTTCAAAAACTCTGGGCAGACCTGGTGTCAGGCGGCGGAACAAGTCAATGCCCATGATTTCAAACAGGATGCACTCGGACGTGCCATACCCTATGGCGTTTATGATCTCCAGTTCAATTGCGGCACAGTCTACCTCGGACGGTCTGCTGATACACCTGCTTTTGCTGTGGATAACATTGCCGAGTGGTGTGCCACGGAAAGATTGGAGCGTTTCCCAAATTCAACTCGTTTGATGATTGAGACAGATTGTGGCGGAAGCAATAGCGCGGTTTCCAGAGCATGGAAATATCATCTGCAAGAAAATGTGTCGGATCGCTTTGGCTTGATCGTGACGGTTTGTCACTACCCGACTGGAGCTTCCAAATGGAACCCAATTGAGCATCGTCTCTTTAGCGAAATCAGCAAGACTTGGGCAGGTTGTCCGTTGCGCACCTTTGTGATTGCTGCTCAATATATTCGAGAAACAAAAACCAAAACTGGATTGACTGTTCGCGCTCATCTTGTCCGAAAGAAGTATGCAAC
>JAVHQJ010000408.1:0-5741 GCA_036171075.1 Sideroxydans sp.
TACTCACCACGAACGGGTCACGATATGCCTTCGGCTTACTCACCACGAACGGGTCACGATATGCCTTCGGCTTACTCACCACGAACGGGTCGCGAGACACCTTCGGCTTACTGTACGTGTACTGTCGGGGTCGCTTCGTCAAATTCAGAACAGGCTTCAGTCCCTTACAGCCACGGACTACTCCTTGCGGGCACACTACGAACGGAAAGAGGTGAAAGTTACAGCTTCAAAAAATTATCGCGGTAATGTTTCATCTCGGCGATGGATTCATAAATATCCGCCAGCGCTTCGTGTTTGCCGTGCTTCTTCAATGCACTCGCCACTTCGGGCTTCCAGCGTTTTGCGAGTTCTTTGAGTGTGCTCACATCCAGATTACGATAGTGGAAATAGTCTTCCAATTTAGGCATCCAGCGCGCCATGAAACGACGGTCTTGGCAGATAGAGTTGCCGCAGATAGGCGAGGTGCGAATGGGTACATGCAACTTCATAAATTCAATCATCTGCGCTTCCACAGCGGCTTCATCGAGGGTGGACGCTTTCACGCGTTCAATCAAACCCGATTTGCCGTGCGTGGACTTATTCCAGTTATCCATGCCGTCGAGCACTGCATCGGATTGATGCACTACCAGCGTGGGGGCTTCTGCCACAGTGTTAAGGTCGCCATCGGTAATCACCATGGCCACTTCGATAATGCGGTCTGTATCAGGGAGGAGTCCGGTCATTTCCATGTCAACCCAGACAAGGTAGTTTTGGTTTTGTGCCATAATTCGCGCGCTTTTTATGAGTTAAATAAGGTGCGCATTGTGGCACAGCCCCCCCTCTTCAATCCATTCTCACTTCACATATGACCGCATCGCAATTTTCAGCTTTATTTGTAGCCGCACTTCTCTCCAATGCCATTGTTAAATTATGGCTGGCCTATCGCCAATTGCAGCACGTGGCGGCGAATCGCGCCGAAGTGCCTAGCGCCTTCCTTGGAATAATCAGTATTGGCGCACATCACAAGGCGGCGGATTACACCAGCACACTGGTGCGTTTTAGCGCGCTTACTGTGTTTATCGACAGCGCGCTGTTGTTAATTTTCACCGTGGGCGGCGGCATCCAATACTTAAGCGATTTCACATCCGGCCTATTCAGCAGCGCTTTGCTACAAGGTGCGCTGGTGATTGTGCTGGTGCTCGTTTTGCAATCGCTACTGGAGATGCCTTTCAACTTGTATCGCACCTTCAACATCGAAGCGCGCTTCGGCTTCAACAAGATGACCCTTAAGTTGTATCTACTCGACGCCATGAAAAGCTTATTGCTGGGCGCAGTGTTGGGACTGCCCTTGTTGTTCGGCGTGCTATGGCTGATGCAGAGCATGGGCGAGCTGTGGTGGCTGTATGTGTGGGGTGTGTGGGTCACCTTCAATCTGCTGTTGCTGTTTATCTACCCCACCTACATTGCGCCGCTGTTCAACAAATTTGAACCGTTGCAAGACGAAGCTCAAAAATCTCGCATCGAGGCACTGCTGGCACGCTGTGGATTTGAATCGAGCGGCTTATTCGTGATGGATGGCAGCAAACGCAGTTCGCATGGCAACGCCTACTTCACTGGCTTCGGCAAGACCAAGCGCATCGTGTTCTTTGACACGCTGTTGCAACGCCTTTCACCAAACGAGATCGACGCGGTGCTGGCGCATGAACTCGGGCACTTCAAACATCGTCACGTCGTCAAGCGTATCGCCTTCACCTTTGCCGTCAGCTTGGGTTTCCTTTGGGTACTCGCCCAACTACTGCACGCCGAATGGTTTTATCTTGGAATGGGCGTGACGACTCATTCCACCGCCATCGCCCTGCTGCTGTTCTTCATGGCACTGCCCGTGTTCACCTTCTTGCTGCACCCCGTCACCTCAGCCTATTCGCGCAAGCATGAGTTCGAGGCGGACGCCTACGCCGCACAACAGACGGATGCCAATGAATTGGTGAACGCGCTGGTGAAGTTGTACCAAGACAATGCCAAGACGCTGACACCCGACCCGCTGTACGCCACCTTCTACGAGTCACACCCCCCCGCACCGATCCGTATCGCGCACCTACAAAAACTGGGAGCCGCAAAATGAAAAAATTCTTGTTCCTGATGATCCTCGCCACCAACATCCAAGCAGCGCCTTTCGCCCAAGGCCACGCCGACAACGGTAAGAAGTTGTTCGCCCATTACCAATGCAGCACCTGCCATGAGGGAAAAGTGGGCGGTGACGGTAGCGCCATCTTCACCCGCAAGAATCACATCGTGAACGCTGCTACCGACCTCATCCCGCGCATCAAAGTCTGCTCGGGGGCAGTGGGCGCGAATCTGAGTGCGCAAGAAGAGCTAGACCTTGCCGCCCATCTGAACCAGACCTACTACAAATTCAAGTGAGGAAAATATGGCAACCATCTGCGACCTGACTAACAAGAACTGCAAACCTTGCGAAGGCGGCGTGCCCCCTCTATCGCAAAGTGAAGCGACCTCCCTTCTCAAGCAGCTCGACGCATGGGAACTGCATGACAAACGCATCAGCAAGACCTTCACATTCAAGAATTATTATCAGGTGATGGCATTCGTCAACGCAGTCGCATGGATGACGCATCGCGAGGATCACCATCCAGACATGACGCACGGCTACAACCAATGCCGCGTCGAATACTCCACCCACGCTATCGGTGGCCTCTCCGAGAACGACTTCATCTGCGCCGCTAAAGTAGACGCACTGTTCAAGCAGTAATATGAAATTCGCGAAGCGCTCGCTCGCCCCCTCTCCCTCCGGGGGAGGGTTGGGGTGGGGGAACGAACCGCAAATAACACCTAGGGATATTGCGTGAACAAACTAAAAGGGCTCATCATCGCCGCCTTCGGCCGCCACTATCTGGCCGAGCTACCGACTGGCGAGATTGTCGAATGCGTGCCGCGCGGCAAAAAGAGTGACGTGGCGTGTGGCGACACCATCACCCTCACACGCACCGGCTCGGAACAAGGCGTTATCGACAGCATCACACCACGCACCTCCCTGCTCTACCGCTCCGACGCCTTCAAGCAAAAGATCATCGCGGCCAATGTCACGCAACTCGTAGTCGTGGTCGCCAGCGAACCGTCGTTCAATGACGAGTTGCTTGCACGTTGCCTGCTCGCCGGACACGACCAGAAGCTAAACATCCTCATCGTGCTGAACAAGAACGACCTGCCGCAGATCGCTGCCGCGCGCGAACAACTCGTGCCGTACACCAAGATTGGCTACCGCGTACTGGAGCTAAGTGCCAAGCAAGACATCGCCCCGCTACTGCCCTATCTGCAAGGCAATACCAGCGTATTCGTCGGCCAATCGGGCATGGGTAAATCCACCCTCATCAATGCCGTCATCCCGAAAGCACATGCCGCCACGCGCGAAATCTCCACCGTGCTCGATTCTGGCAAACACACCACCACCCACGCCAAGCTGTATCACTTGAACGCCAACAGCCACCTCATCGACTGCCCCGGTGTGCAGTTGTTCGGCTTACATCATCTGGATTTTGCGGCAATGGAAAGAAGCTTCCCCGAGTTCTTGCCCTACCTCGGCGAATGCCGCTTCGCCAATTGCAGCCACTCGCACGAACCGGATTGCGCAATCCGTAAAGCGACCGCTGAAGGAAAGATAGACGAACGAAGATTGAAGTTGTTTCAGCAGATCACTGCTACCACTAAGTGATTCCTACGTAAAACCCATAAAACGAGTTTCGACTTGCTCAAGACAAGCTTCGATACGCGCATGAAACCGCGCTACTCAGCACGAACGGCTACTCACAGGCCGTTCGCCCTGAGTAGCACGCGTAGCGGGCGTATCGAAGGGAGGGTGTAGGATCAAGAGCTACAAGACAACTTCGAACACCCCACCTTGTCCAGCGCCCAATCGGGCCGTTTCGCAATGAGATTCGCCGGATGATTATCGTCATAAGGATGACGCGCAGCCTGCATGAGTCGTTCGACCATGCTCAAGTCATTTTGCATCACCGCATCGATGGCTTCTTGCGCCAGATAATTCCTCAACACGAAACGCGGATTAACTTTATTCATGCGCACTCGGCGTGAGGCATCGTCATCGTGTTGTTGCCCCAAGCGAGCGGCGTAGCGGCCTAACCACGTTTCGAACAAGGCAGCGTGCGACTCATACAAGAAATCACGATAGAACGCTGAACGCAAGGTCTCCAACGTTGGCGCATGTTGTTTCACTTCCGCCAGTTGTCTGAAGAATTCAGTCATGTCGACTTCAGCCTGTTGCATCAGATCGAACACAGTCTCGACCAAAGCGGCATCGTCGTCTTGCCATGCCAGCAAGCCGAACTTCGCCGCCAACATCTTTGAGAGTGCGGATTGGAACGTGTCATCGAAATGCGCCAAACCTGCCTCCAACATCTTGCGCGAAGGGGCGACGGGCATCAGCGCATCCGCCAAGCGTTCTACATTCCAGCGCGCCACGACGGATTGCTGTCCAAAGCAGTAACGGTGGAACTGTTCATCTGTCGTGTTCGGCGTCCATCCCGGATCGAAGTTATCCACCCAACCGTAGGGGCCGTAGTCGATGGTGAGTCCGAGGATGGACATGTTGTCCGTGTTCATCACCCCATGCACGAAGCCGACGCGCATCCACTCCACCATCAGCAAGGCGGTGCGCTCACATACCAAGCGGAACCACTGAGCGAAACGCTCGGCATCCGTTCCCACGATGAACGGGAAGTCACGCGACAAGGTGAAGTTGACCAAACGTTGCAACAACTCAAGTTCGCCCCGCGCGGCCAATATCTCGAAGTGTCCGAAGCGCGTGAAGGATGGCGCGACTCGACACACGATGGCGCCGGGTTCGACTGCGGAGTTGCCGTCATACAACATGTCGCGCACCACGCCATCCCCCGTCGCGACCAGACTCAAAGCACGCGTGGTGGGAATGCCCAGATGGTGCATGGCTTCGCTGCACAAGAATTCGCGCAAGGAAGAACGCAACACCGCACGCCCGTCTGCACGCCTTGAATACGGCGTCATACCCGCACCTTTAAGCTGCAACTCCCATCGCTCACCTTTGGAGTTGATGGCCTCGCCTAGACCGATCGCACGCCCATCCCCCAGTTGCCCCGCCCATTGTCCGAACTGATGCCCACCATAACGCGTGGCATAACTCGCCATCCCCTCAATCAATCGATTGCCCGTGAACGCCTGCAAGAATTGAGGCGAACGCACATCCGCCTCACTCAGATCGAGCAAGTCCAACACCTCTGACGAATAAGCCAACAAGAATGGACGACTGACCGCAGTAGGCGCTACCGCCGACCAGCAGATGCCTTGCGACGAACTGCTAGTGCCCGCATCCCCCGGCAACTCACGGATGAATCGGTTATCGAAATGGAGAGTTTTAATGTTTGTATCCCTCTAAAAGATGGACGGAAAGACTTGCCGAAATTCTAGAGGATTAGAGCGTGGCAATAACGGCTAAGTTCTGGGGGTATTGAGATGAGCTAGATTAAAGGTCTGTTCATAACCCATTTCTGTCATTCAAGTTTCCAGACAGCGGACGCTCATCAGGCCAGCACAAACTCACAGGTGCGGCACTTGCAGCGAGTTCCCTTGAACGCCTTGTTGGGCAGTAGGCGGCACTGCACTACCACTGTTACTTAAAATAAATTGTACGATTGCCGCGGCCCCTTCATCTTCGACACCGTGAAGATCATGGGTCGACCCTGCTTTACATGGAT
>JAVHQJ010000409.1:0-5726 GCA_036171075.1 Sideroxydans sp.
CACCGAATAGATTTTTGTACTCGCAACAAGCCCTGTTGCAGGCAGGAATGCGTTGTCTCGCAGTGGCGGATGGTGAAGGACGCAATGGCGTGTGGTTAGCCGAGCAAGGGTTGAAAGTGTTGTCGGTAGATTCATCTCCAGTGGCACAAGCCAAAGCGCAACGCTTGGCTCAACAACGCGGTGTGACAATGGATTTTGCGCAGGTTGATTTGATGAATTGGGATGGTGGCAGCGAGCAGTTCGATGTGGTTGCCGCGATTTTTATTCAGTTCGTAGGCGCTGCATTACGCCCCCAACTATTCGCCAATCTGAAGCGACTTTTGAAGCCCGGTGGTTTGTTATTGATACAAGGCTACACACCGCGTCAGTTAGATTTCAAGACAGGTGGACCTTCGCAAGTCGAGAACCTCTACACCGAAGCTATGTTGCGCGAAGCCTTTGCCGATATGGATATTCTGCATCTAGCTGAACATGACGACATCATTCATGAAGGCGCGGGGCATAGCGGCATGTCGGCGCTGGTCGATCTGGTGGCTATGGCTAGATAATTTGGTTGGTTAAGCCGCATTTTGACGGCGAAATCTGTTCATGTGACTCAAGTTTTAGGCAGATATAGGCAGAGGTATAGTTAATTTGGCCTATACCCCTTGGGTTAAATTGAGCAGATAATCGTGCGAATGGATTGGCAGTATCTTGGGAATTAGGGGGCATCATGCGCAAGATTTCGAAATCGGGGAAACCATCGTTCCAATTCAAGCCGGTGTGTGCAGCAGTGCTACTCGCATTCGGCGTCAATGCGAGCGCTAACCCAAACGGTGGAGCAGTGGTTCACGGTAGCGCAATTTTCAACACCAGCGGCAACACCCTCACCGTCACTAACACCCCCGGCACCATCATCAACTGGCAAGGTTTCAGCATCAACAGCAACGAAGTGACCCACTTCGCCCAGCAGTCTGCCTCCTCAGCCGTTCTCAATCGCGTCATCACCAACAACCCGTCTGCCATCTTAGGCACCTTGAGTTCTAATGGACGCGTGTTCCTAGTCAATCCATCTGGCATCGTATTTGGAGTGGGCTCCACGGTGAACGTGGCAGGAATGGTGGCCACATCACTCAACTTTAGCGATGCGGACTTTCTCGCAGGACGTAGCAACTTCAGCAACGTGCCTGGCGCACAAGCCGTCAGCAACGCAGGCAACATCACAGCGCAAAGTGGCGGCGAGATATACCTCATTGCCCCTAACGTACAGAACACGGGCATCATCACCGCCCCCAACGGCGAGATACTGCTAGTCGCAGGGGGCGAAGTTCAACTCGTCAGCAGCCTCGACCCCAACCTTCGCGTCAACATCACAGCCCCAGCGGGTGATGCGACGAACGTAGGGCAACTTGTTGCCAGTGCAGGCAGCCTTGGACTATTTGGCACCCTAGTTAAAAATACAGGCACAGTGAGTGCCGACAGCGCCACGATGCAAGGCGGCAAGATCGTATTCAAAGCAAGTCAACGCACAGACCTATCAGGCAGCATCACCGCCACTGGTATCACGGGCGGCGACATCACTATCCAAGGCCAGCAAGTTGTCCTTACTAATGACACCCTAGATGCCTCTGGCACGAATGGCGGCGGCAGCATCCTCATTGGAGGAGATGCACACGGAGCTAACTCCAACATCCAGAACGCACAGATCACCTACGTTGATGCAGCATCCACGATCAAGGCCGATGCGCAACAGAACGGCAATGGCGGCAAGGTCGTACTGTGGTCGGATAACGCTACCCAATTCAGCGGCAACATCAGTGCCCGTGGTGGTGCGAATGGTGGTAATGGCGGTTGGGTAGAAGTGTCAGGCAAACAGTGGTTGAGTTATGCAGGCGTAGTGGATACGCGCGCAGCGCATGGCACGACGGGAACATTGCTACTTGACCCAACCGACATCACCATCAGCACCGCGCTGACCACCGCATCGGTGCTGTATTCAAGTGCATCCGGAACATTCACAGATGTCGCAACGGCGACCTCGAACCTGAATGTGGTCGATCTGCAAACTCAGCTAGCCTTATCTAACGTCACAGTCGATACCACTTCGGGCATGGCTGGCGTGGGCAACATCACGGTGCAGAACGCCATCCTTTGGAACAGCCCGTATTCGCTCACCTTGTTCGCAACAGGAGCTGGTGCGATTACCACCAACGTGGGGGCGACCATTACCAATCAGGGATATGGCGGCTTGAACATGCAGACCACTAATGGCGCAATCACCATCGGTGATGCCATTAATTTAGCTGGTGGTTCGTTCGGCGCGACAGCGAATGGTGCGGCAGGCGTGATCAACCTCAACGCTCCTATCAATACTGGAGTGGGAGGGGGAATCAATTTTTTCACTTCCACCTTGAATTTGGCAAACGGCTACACCCTTAATCTCAACAGCGGTAGCCAGTTGAATTTCCTTTCGACGACGGCCAGTCTCAATAGTCTGGGCACGTCCACCATCAATATGGCGGGTGGCACGATCAATCAGGCTGCCACGGGGCAAACATTGACCTTGGGTGCCGGACTGGCTATCAATGGTTATGGCAGTTTCACCTCTGCTTTTACAGGGGGGGTGAATACACTGAACAATCAGGCGACGATCGATGCCAATGTCGCTGGGCAGACCTTGAATATCGGCGGTGATATTTTCACCAACGCTTTGGGCGGTGTTCTTAACGTGAATGGCGGCACACTCAACATTGCCCCCGTGACAAGCTGGACTAACGCTGGTGCGATCAATCTCAATGCAGGCACACTCGATTTAGGGGGGGCGTTCACAGTAGCTGGGCTGGGTACATTCACGCGCGCGGTGGGTACATCAGTCAATCTCACGGGCACATTGAATAACGCCCTCGCCACACTGGACATTGGCGCGGCGGGTCTTTTCAAAACGGGCGGGCTGACGAATCTATCAGGCAAGATTCTAGGCGGTACACTCATCAGCAGTGACTTAACACCTTTGAATTCGTCAACGGGTGTTTTGGATGGCGTAACAATCGGAGACGCAGTCAATCCGAACGTCACTTTGAATGGCTATGCCGTCATCACTAACAACCTCACGTTAGCTTCAGGTTCTACTTTCAATCTGGGTAGTGGCGGCTTAGCCTTTGCCACGGCTGGAACACAAAGCATCACTACGCCAGGCACAGCAACCATCACAATGGCTGGTGGTTATATCGATCAGCAAGTAGGTGTTCCTCAAACACTGACACTAGGCGCTGGATTGACAGTGAATGGTTATGGCAATTTGAACACTGCGTTCCCTAGTGTAGGCAGTGTATTAGTGAATAACGGCATCATCGATGCGAATGTCGCCTATACCACCATGTCTGTAGCAGGTGACAGCTTTATCAACAACGGCGTGCTGACGACCACTTCGGGAGTTTTGAGTGTTGACTCGGTGATATTCAGTAATTCCATCACAGGCCAGATCAACGTAAACGACGCTGTAAATAATGGCTCGATCAGCATTCAGCCCACTGGGTTAGTTTCTCCAAGCTGGACTAATGCAGGCAACATCAATCTGACAGCGGGCAGTCTATATCTTGGAGGGCTGTTCACATCAGCGGGGGTGGGTACGATCACCCGTACGGGCGGCAACGTTTACATCATTGGTGCGCTGGATAATGCCGGCGCGACGCTGGATATTGGTGGGGGAGGTGTATTTGGCGCAGGCGGACTGAACGGACTGTTTGGTTTTGGTGGCTTTGGCTTGCCTTCCTATCACGGTACGATTAAGGGGGGCACTGTCATTAGTGGCGATGGCACATGGCTCTATGCGCCATTCGGTACTCTGGATGGAGTAATGATAGGGAATGCAAGTTTTCCGAACCTAACTATAGATGCCATTAATTGTCCCGACGGATGTTTCAGTGCAGATATAAATATCGCCAACAACCTAAATTTGGCGAATGGAGCGATATTGTCCTTGACGGACTATGCCACCGTTAAGTTCATTACTCCTGGTGCTCAAAGTGTCCTAGTCGGTGCAAATACGCTCACTACAGGCACAGATGCCGCCACCATCAATGTCATGACCGGTGGCGGGGTGTATCAGTGGGTCCCCGATCCTACACCTATCGTACTGACGGCTGATCTTAATGGTTCGTTGGTGACAGTAGCTTCCACTGCCGGTTTACAGCTTGGTGCTTCTGTTTCGGGAGGGGGACTGTATTTTGGAACCACGATCATTTCGATCGATAGTCCGACCACCTTTACTCTTTCAAGTCCGTCATTCAACCCACCGCCCGGACAGACACTCTCTGTAATCAACTTACCACCTGCTCAAACATTGACATTAGGTCACGGTCTCACTGTTCAGGGGGCTGGTTATGTTGGCTCATCAATGAACGGACTGGGCAACATCCTTATCAACAACGGCATCGTGGATGCCAACACCATTGGAACACTAAATCTGGCTGGTAATTCGCTAATCAACAATGGAACACTGATGGGGTCGTTGGGAACGTTAACCGTTTCGCCTGTGACTTTTTCAAGTGGTGTCGGTAGCACTATCAGTGCGACCGGAGGTACCTTGAACCTTGCGCCGCAGACAATGCTAAACGCTTGGAATAGCGCAGGCGGAGTCAACGTTAATGCATCGGCAGGTTCGCTGAATCTCGGTGGACAGTTCACTCTGGCTGGGATGGCAACCTTCACCCATACGGGCGGAAATCTGTTCGTCAGTGGATTGCTGGACAACACTGGAACCACCTTGGACATCGGTAGCGCAGTTATTGGGATGACTGAACTTGCTGGAGGCACGATTTTAGGAGGGACGTTGATTAGCAGTGGCGGTCGTCCGCTGATCTCAAATTTTGGTGCTCTGGATGGCGTAACTATCGGTAGCGATCTCACCTTGATGGGTAATGTCGCCATTTTGAATAATCTGGTGTTAGCGAATTTAACGACGCTGAATCTGGGTTCCAGCGTGTTGTCGTTCAACACCATAGGTGTGCAAAGCTTGAGCCCAGCGGTGGCAGGTTCTGCCAACATCACGATGGCGGGCGGGGGCATCCAGCAAAGCGGTTCTACTCAGACGTTGACGTTAGGTGCGGGTTTAACGGTGAGCGGCTATGGAAACATTTCATCATTGGCGGCGGTAGGCAATACGCTCATCAACGATGCCACGCTCAACTTTAATACCACAGGGAAAATCTCTTCCATTTCCAGTAACACGTTCACCAACAATGCAGCATTAAATGTCTCGGCGGGAACGCTGAATCTGATGAACACGACGGCGGGTGTTTTCAACAGCGGCCTGTCGGGGGGAATTAATGTCTCGGGAGCAAGTACCTTGCAACTAGGGGCGACATCAATCAACACGCAGAATTTGAGCATGACTGGCGGTACGTTATCTGGTGTGACATCAACGATGTCTGTCCAGAGTACGATCTTCGATGGCGCACCATCGACAATCAACGGTGTGATTCTATCCAATTCTCTGGGGGGAATGGTGACGCAAGGTTCCTCTGGAAGTAGCACCATCATTTTGACGAATGGTGCAGGTATCCAAAACTTTGGCACATGGAATATGGCTACTAACAGTTCCGTCCTGCAATCGGGTTTGGGCACGACATTCTTTACCAATAACTTGGGTGCCACGCTAAATGCTGGCGCTGGAGCGAATATCGCCTCTGTCGCACCTAACTTAAGTTTTACAAATTCAGGTACTTTGATCGGTACGCTAGGCAGCG
>JAVHQJ010000410.1:0-1203 GCA_036171075.1 Sideroxydans sp.
GTTTCCGGGATCAGAAGGGCGCTTCTAAATAAAGTGTTTTAGAGTAAAAACAGTAAAACTGCGCGCCCCTTCACCAGCAAAAGCACGATACGTGGCTTTTTACGTTTCGTGCTTTCTTACGTTTTCCGGTTGGCCTTCCGAAAGGAAGGCGTGCCGGCTCGATTGACCGCTCACACCAAAAAACCTACTCGGCAAGCCGGGGCAACCTGTACGAGTCGTGATTATTCGTAGTCGTCTTCTTTTTGGTGCTTGATTGTTAAAAGTATAACAATACCGGTTTCCGGCGAATACTCGTAAAGCACTATATAGCCGCTATCCCCAAACGGAATAATCAGCTCCCGCAATGCCGTATTTTCCGGTACAACCCGGCATGATTCCGGATACTGCGAAAGACCGCGAATAGCAAGGCGGATCGCGGCAGATGCTTTTTTCGATGCTATCGGACTTTTCTTCTGCAAAAAGAGACGCAATCTTTCGGCGTCACGGACAAAGCGAGGGCTTGGAATAATTTTTACGTGTGGCATATCGGCATTGGCTGTTCATTTTCCGTACCCCATGTTTCCATCCACGAATCCAATTCTCCATGCGTTATATACAAGCCGGTTTCCTTGAACTCCTGTGACGCTGCTTCCGCTGCTCGAATGAAATTCAGGCGAGATTCTTCTCGTTGAATATATTCATGAATCGCTTCTCTCATCAGGTAGTGCGCGGTGCGCTTCTTGGTTGACGCTAACAAGGCGATGCGTTCTCTATCGGCGGGGTCAAGCTTGACCGACACCGTGCCAGCTGAGCGAGGATTTTCTGAAACAGCATGAGTTTTCATAATATGAATGAAGGTGTTAATTAGTAACACCTATTCTAGGCAATTCCCTTTGCCTGTCAAGGCAACATTTACGCCGAACGCGTCAGTTTTGGATACATTTACGTTACTGCGTAACTTTATCATTGTCTAACCGAAGCCGGCCATCGTAATAATCGGCGTAACCGGTGGGAAGTGCCGCAACCTTTTCAAGAGCGGCCCGTTCCGCCCCCAGGGCAAGCCGCTTTATCATTTCTTTTTGCGTTACGCCGTAACATAAAGCGAGCCTTTCCAAGGCGCGCTTCGCATGTACGTCAATAATTAGGTTCAAGCGCTCGCCCTTGCCGTCCTCTGGTTGCGCTGGTTCTGCAGGGCATGCCGATGCAGGAAGCGGTTTAGTGCCT
>JAVHQJ010000411.1:0-1202 GCA_036171075.1 Sideroxydans sp.
GCTCGTAACGCTGACTGATTACCTGAAATAGCAGGTCTGCGCCATGTTTATCAATCGGGAGATAGCCCAGCTCGTCTAATATCAACAGTTGTGGTGACAGATATTTCTTTAGTTCGGTTTTAAGTCTGTTTGCCGCCTGTGCGGCGGCAAGGGTGTTGATTGTGTCAATTGCCGTTGCAAAGAGAACAGATTTACCCGCAAGGCATGCCGTATAACCCAAAGCGGTGGCGATATGCGTTTTGCCAAGTCCAACCGTCCCAAGCAGGATAACATTTGAGTGATTCTCCATAAACTGGAGGCGGAACAGGTTTTGTATTGCCATTTTGTTGATCTTTTTCGGCCAGCTCCATGTAAATTGATCAAGGGTTTTCACAACCGGAAAGCGTGCGCTTTTTATGCGCCGAACGGTTGCCCTGTCACGGCGAAGGTTTAGCTCACCTGCCGCAAGGGTAGCCAGATAATCAACATGGTTGATGCTGTCACGGGCGGCTTTGGACGCCAACTGATTGTACTGCTCCGCCATGTAGTGAAGTCCAAGTATTTGCAGGTCTGCTTCAAGTTTGTTTATGTTTTTATCTTTATGTTCGCTCATTCTATTTCCCCCGTTGTCTGCTGATTATCGTAAATGGATAAATCTGGTGCTGCGACTGATATATCAAGCAAATCGCTTCTCCTCGTCAGATGTAGTGCCCCAGGTTCTGGAAGCTTTCTTGCTCGGCATTCAAGGATGTTGGCGATGTAGTCGCTACCAATTGCGTGCATTTGTAACGCATCACTGATGACGGAAGAGACCGCATCCTCACCATGTATTTCTGCAAGAGCCACAATCTTTCTGATATGAATCGTTGCATTCAGATGCTTTTTATCAAGCTGATTGTAGTAATCAAGCGCACAGTGACAAAGCCCCAGAAATCGGCGCAGCAGAGTCTGGTCAAGAGCCTTTTTTCTCTGCGTTATGAGCTCTTTGGCATGGTCAGGGTCTTCAAAATCACGGTGACGTTCATATGATCTGCTGTGGCGGGCGATAAGGTTCTCTTTATGATAAAAACAGAGCCTATCTGGGTACGCTTTCATGGTGAGCGGTTGTCCAGCATAGCGTGCCGGAACGGAATACTTATTTGAATCGAGAACGACTCTAAACTGACTTGAAGCACGCACCTGGCTTATATTTCCAATATCATATGGATGAGTCGGCACAGCCT
>JAVHQJ010000412.1:0-2274 GCA_036171075.1 Sideroxydans sp.
GCTGGCAATGTACGCTTGGGTTGTAGCTCCCTCTCTCACCCCGGATGGCTACAATAAACAACCGCGGCCACGGTTCGCCCTGGCGGTTGTAGCTCCCTCTCTCACCCCGGATGGCTACAATCCGGGGCGATAATCACTCATTGCGCGGCCCGTTGTAGCTCCCTCTCTCACCCCGGATGGCTACAATCATTAAATTCTTCTTGTGTATCAACGTCAGGTTGTAGCTCCCTCTCTCACCCCGGATGGCTACAATAGGGGTATCTGTTCACATCGTGAAAAGCCGGTTGTAGCTCCCTCTCTCACCCCGGATGGCTACAATAACCAAGACGGCAAACAAAGAGCGGGGCGTGTTGTAGCTCCCTCTCTCACCCCGGATGGCTACAATTTATCACTTTATTTCGATGACGCGCAAGTGGTTGTAGCTCCCTCTCTCACCCCGGATGGCTACAATAATAACGGCAACAATTCTCGGCTTGGCAGCGTTGTAGCTCCCTCTCTCACCCCGGATGGCTACAATCGGTACCCCTCAATTTCCCGCCCGGCATAGCTGGGCGGGAAATTTTTTTGTGTATTTCTGCGCTCAGAACAGAAGCATTTGCTGGGACTTGACCGTTTTTTCCTGAAAAATCGGCATGCCGACCAACAATACCATGCTGGCAAACTGCTTTTCCGTTACGGCCAAACAGCGTACCGAACCTGCCGGCGGCAAGTTGTCTACCAGGCGCTTCAAATGCTTCGCCTCGGCGTCGTTGCCATTGAGGATGCGACCGTAGACCGAAAACTGGATCATGTCGTAGCCGTCATTGATGAGAAAACGGCGAAACACGGTGTAGGCGCGCCGTTCCGCACGGGTGACCATGGGTAGATCGAAAAAAACAAGCAGGCGCATATGGCGTCGCGTTTCCGCGCTCATGGTCAGCCGTCGGCTTGATGCGGCCTCAGTCCGATGAGGGTCGGCAGCTCCATCCGATGCTCATCGCCGTTTTCCAGTACCCGGACCAGGCTTTTCACGGTCTGTTCAATCGCTGATAACGCGGACATCACACCACGGGGCATGCCCATGTCCACGTTCAACAAGCCGACCAGCGCAGACTTGTCGCCGGGCCGCAATTCATTGGGTTCTTCAGCAGGGTGGCGTTTGAAAACGTGCAGGTCAACGAGTGGGCGAAAGGGCTCGATCAGGTCATCGGCCAGGTTGAAGGCGTTCTGTTCGCTGGCGTGAAACAGCCCCACGCTGGGGTGCAGGCCATGGGCCACCAGCGAGCGGGCAATTGCCCCGCGCAATACGGCATAACCATAATCCAGGGCGGCATTGCTCCAACTGGGCTGGGCGCGCTCGAAGCCGGTATTGAATAGTTTGGTGAAATAGAATGCCGCCGCTTGCCCTTCCAGGCGATCCGGGTCGCCTGAGCGAACCCGCCGTGAATAGGATTCCAGCCGTTCCACCCCCTCCCTGGCGCACAGATGCAGGCAGACCGCCTGGTTGGCGATCTTGCTCCGGATCAGTGCGGCCCATGCCTTTTTTACCAAGGGGCGGGCGGTGCCTTGCTGCAACCGCCACATGCGGGTGCTGCGCGAGTGCTGCAGGAATGGCAGGAACACTCCGCTGGGCTGGTGGTCGTCGCCGGTGGCATACAGGCCGATGCCGTATTCAGCGCAGGCCGAGAGCACGGGGTGGGTGAGGACGATCTCGCGGTGATCGAGGACGATGACGGCGATGTCCTCAAACGGCACGTAGGCGGTGGCTTCCTGCTCGATGGCGAGGGAATAATGCTCGCGCCGCAGCTTGGCCGGGCGCGAGATCATGACGCTACGCCAGGTCACGGCGCGACTCCGGTGGAGCGGGGTAGGTGTGGCCGAGGACGTCGACGTGGAATTTTTCAATGGACAGGGCGGTTTTTACACCAATACCCTCGACTAAACCGTCCTTGCCAATATGCTGGCTGCGGTCATGTACCCATAGATTGATGTTTCCAGTCCCCCTGTGACAACTGGAGTAGTAGCCCAGAATGGGGGTCTTTCCTTTCTGCGATATGCGTACCAAATCATTCGGATGCAGTGAAAAGCAAAACTCGAAGCTGTCATCGATCAGCGTCCATTCCGTTTCGTCCTTGAATGCCACGATGGCCCGATTTGGCAGCCCCTTGACCCGGTGGTGCACATACACTGGCACCAGATGGAATTTTCCGCCCTTGGCGAACACGTCCACCCTCAGCATGCTGTCGTTCTTGGCGATGCCGCCGCGTACCGGGATGCCGGATAGCTTGTCGATGA
>JAVHQJ010000412.1:2374-5669 GCA_036171075.1 Sideroxydans sp.
CTGTCGTTCTTGGCGATGCCGCCGCGTACCGGGATGCCGGATAGCTTGTCGATGACTAGGGTGACAGTGCGCACGATCGGGCCAGTCGGGTTGCCGTTGCGGTCCGGCTTGCGCAAGGGGTTGCTCGCCGGGAATGCTTTGTCGCCCTTACCTCCGTGGACCGCCAGGCGCGCGCGGATGGCGGCGTAGAGTTTTTCGTTGCGGTGCGGATCGATGAGATGGTCCAGGTCTTTCAATGTAAGGCTCGATAGCGGAACCTTCTGGATGACACTGCCCTTCGCTCGCAGCCGCTCTGGCTGGGCGTAGATGGTGTCCTTGTGCGCTGCACCGCCGTTGCGGCGTTGCGGGGCGCGGGAAACGAACAGGGGTTTCAGGGCGTCGAGCGCTTCGGGCGGGTAAGTACCCAGGCCTTCAAGCGCGACGCGCAGTTGCGCGGGGTCGTCGGTGAACAGCCGGGTTTCCAGTTCGTGGCGGAAGCCGGGCCATGGAACGGGGAAATGCATCTCCAATTGATGGTACATGGCTGGGTTGACGATCTCGCCAGTCTCCAGGTCGACGAAGCCCTCCCGTACGGTCTCCAGTTCCTTGCGCCGGGCGTAGTCGGACATGCGCTTGACCATGCCGTGGCTGCACGCGGCGACTACGGCGGCATCCAGGGCGTGATGCCGGTCGCTGTCGCCGCGCAACTTCAGCAGGCCCCAACGGGTGCGCAGTAAGGCGGTGAGTTGGCCTGACAGGACCACGCAGCGTTTTGATTTGCTGTCGTCGGCCAATTTCAGATAGCGCTCGACGTAATTCTTGAAGAATTTGCAGATGTAGCGGGTGTCGTTGAGGTTGCGCTCGCTGAATTCCCTGGCCTCGTCCTCGCCGAAGTTCTTGCGCAACAGGCGGGTGCGCTTGGCCAGGCGGTAGGCCTTGTTGCCTTCCACATAGGCCGAGAAGCGTCGCCAGCGTTCGCTGTCCTCGGCGCCGCCCAGGTATTCGTAAGGGGTGCGGGTGCCCTTGTCGCGGTTTTCCTTGGCCAGGACCAGCACCTTGTTGTTCTTGCTGTCGTCGAAGCCGCGGGAATAGGGCAGGGCGTGGTCGATTTCCGCATAACCGGGTTCGAGCAGGCGCTCCAGGTCCAGGGGCTCGATGGAATAGGCGCACTTGCCCTGCTGCTCGCGGTACAGCCGCCATTTCTCGAACTCCTGGCCTTTCGGCATCTGGCCGAAATGCTCGTTGAACAGCGCCTTGTCCTTTTCGTTGCGGTCCCGGTATTCGGTTTGCTCTTTCTGGATGTCTAACCGGCCTTCGATATATTTTCCATGCTCATTCCAATGCCCCTTGAGTGGTTTAGATAGGTCGCGCGCCATTTCGATATGCACCGAATCGGGCGGCCCGTATTCCCGAACCAGGGCATTGACTACCTTGCGCGCCTGGTTGAGGGCGCGCAGCACCACCGGGTTGCGCGGGATGTCCAGGTCGTCGTTGAACACCATGCGGCCGTTCTTGTCCCGGCCCGAGTAAAAGGGCGGCAGGTAACGCTGTTCGCCCTCGCCAACCTTGAATAGTTGGCTGTGGTGGTAGCCTGCAGCTTCGCAGGCTTCATCGTAGCGCAGGCCGGTTTCCATGTGTGGCACGATCTTGCCCAGGGCCTTGAGGGAGAGGTTGCTGAATTTGTCAAAGCGGACCTCGCCCAGCGCCGCCACCATGGCCTGCCCGCCAGGAAGGTCGAGCTTGCTCAGTTCCTGTTCGACCTCGTCGTCGTCCTTGTACACCGACAGCACCCAGGCGATGCGGTCGAGCAGTTCCGGATTGCCCGCCTGCGCAGCGCCCGCCATGACCTGCCATTCCGTTTCCAGGCCCTTGCCCTTAAGCAGCTTGCGCAGTTCCTGCCAGGCCGCGAGCTTCACCAGCACGGCGGTTTCCGGATCTTTGGTTTTTCCGTCCGCACTTTGTGCATAAGGGAATTTTGCGAAGCGAACTCGTTCGTTCCATAAGCCGGCTTTTGTCAAAGCAGTACGCAAATGCTCATGTTTGAAGTCGCCGACTCGTTGATAAGGCAGGGGCAGTGCAATCCGCCGTTCCTGCTCGTTGAGCGGTCGCGTGACGCCATCCACCACGATGCGCAGGTTGTTGAGCCGGGTCAGCCAGACGTGACGTTCGGCAGTGAAGCTGGCCTTGGGTGCGCGGTATTCGCCCTTCTCGAAGGTGCAGCGACCGAGCATCTTGAGTAAGTTCTCGCCCGACAGGGCGGGTTTCTGCGACCAGAACAGGCCGCTCTTGCGGTCGCCATCGCCCAATAGTTGCCTCCGCAGGGACTCGCCAGCGTGGGGGTTGCCAAGTTCGTGCTGGCGCTTGAACAGGATTGCCAGTTCCTCGGCGAGCAGGACACGCGACAAGGCCTTGCCATATTCGCCCTGCTTGTTGCGCTGGGCTTCGGGGAACTCCGCCAGCACCATCTCGGCGGCGCTACGATAGCCTTTGTTCGCCATCAGCCTGGCGGTCGCGGCCAGTCCCTGCTTGACCTTGCCGCCCTCGCCCTTGGCGTCTTCACCTGCCTTTTTCTCCTCCGCCCGGCTGATCCAGTGAAAGCCGCGGTGTTTGCACAGGTGGTAGATCACCCGTGCCCATTCCTCGGCGGTGAGTCGGCGGTCAAGTCCGTCGACGCGCAGGCGCCAAGGCGAAACCGGGGACGACCTTTGGTCATGAAAGAAGCGCGCGTCGTCGATCAATCCTTCTCTCCTCAGCAACCGCGCCACCTTGGTTTGCCGCCAGGCGCGGCGTTGCAGGCGGCGACGCATCAGGCGGGCGGTACGCCGGATCAGGTTGAGGGATTCCCCTTCCTTGGCGGTTTCCGCCTTGTCGAAGGCCCTTACCCCGAGGGCGACGATATGGTCCGGGGCGAGTACCGCCCAGCCGACCGAGGCGATGCCGATGTCAAGTCCGATGGTGATGACAGAATTGCTCTTGTCCTTCATGGCATTACTCCCTCATAATTGGCTCAGTTGTAGCTATCCGGGGTGAGAGCCGTTGCTGCAATAAGATTCGAAAGAATCGTACCCGCCCGGTGGGGAAACTCACCGGGCTTTTCATTTTTGTATGGCTGGCTTTGGTTGTGCCAAGCCGTTTCCGCTAAGAATACCCTGAAATATAGCCGCGCAACCCGTGCCATGGAATCGTCTTGCCGGCCGCATGGCCATTCCCTGCAAGCGACCGACAACGCGGCCAGAATGTTCGGGTTAGTATTTCTCGGCTTCTTGGCCGCACACTGGGCGTATTATGGAGACCATGCCAAAGGCAAGACAGCGCG
>JAVHQJ010000413.1:0-1197 GCA_036171075.1 Sideroxydans sp.
TCGGCTCGGTGGTCGCCTCCGATGCCTTCTTCCCGTTCCGCGACGGCGTAGATGTGCTGGCCGAAGCGGGTGCGAAAGCCGTCATCCAACCGGGCGGTTCGATGCGCGACGCGGAAGTGATTGCAGCGGCGGATGAGCATGGCATCGCGATGGTTTATACCGGATACAGACATTTCAGACATTAATATTTTATGTGCGCTATTTGGAATAGTTGAACGAATTCATCTAGCGCAACCATAAAACCTTCGGTTTACGCAGATTTAAATTTAAGTTCTTGGTGTTTTTGTATGAAAAATACTCACAAAACAAAAAGCATCAATTGGACTGTAAATCTAACGGTCATTGCTGCAATGCTATGGACTGCATTTCTCACACTGATGTACTTGTACAAGTTTGACTGGAGGATAACTTCTGATTTGACGCGCTGGGGACAAACTGGAGATTTTTTTGGTGGCGTGTTAAATCCAATGTTTGGCCTTTTAAGTTTATTGGCCTTGCTGGCTACTTTAAGACAAACCGAAAAGTCACAGCAACAATCAGAAGAAGAATTGCGATTGTCTAGGGAGGAAATGAAGCGATCTGCCGATGCTCTTTCTGAACAATCCAGGGATTTAAAACAGCAAACTTTTGAAAGAACCTTCTTTGAGTTACTGCGTTTTTACAACGAAATAGTTAATGGTTTTGCAACGGAATCCAATGGGATTATGAGTAGAATGCTCAATCAACCTGAACGCCCTCCAAGCATTGGGCGTGATGCATTGTTAAATTATTGCGGTCAGTTTAAACGCAGATTGCTTTTACACATGGAAGAGAATCGCGATGAAGATCAACTAGACGCGATCAATAAAGTTTGGCTTGACTATTACAGGGACAAGCAGAATCAACTAGGGCATTGGTTTCGTTCCTTGTACAACATTCTTAAGTTTGTAGACCAGAGTGGAATCGAAAACAAAAAATTTTATACAGACCTTCTTCGTGCACAACTTGCTAGCCCGGAGTTGTTAGCGATTTATTACAACGCAAATAGCGATATGGGGAAAGAGAAACTGCTTCCATTGATAGATAAATACAATTTATTCAAGCATTTAGATAAAGATCAAATCATGTTTGATCTTGGTGGTTGATAGGGATTTCTAGGCATGGCGTTAAATTCTACAAATTGGTAAGATGCGCCGACTTACCATCAAGAGGTGTTTA
>JAVHQJ010000414.1:0-1193 GCA_036171075.1 Sideroxydans sp.
ACCTAGGCGTAGTCCCGCTTGCGCGGGAACTTGCTAAATAACTGGATTCCGGCTTTCGCCGGAATGAGTGCGCCCGTGAAGGCGCGCAAATAGCACGGTGTAAGTCCGTGTCGGAGTATGCCATAACTCCGTAGCTGAAGGTAACTGCGTCGTCGCGAGGCGGGGTGGGGAGCAACTGGAAGCGAACTGGCGGTCCGTAGTAAAGCGAACTCGTTTCGGCGTGGTGTGACGGCGAGCCTGCTCGTTCAAGGTGAAGCCCGAAACTCGTCCGATACGCTGAATTGGCGTGTAAAGCGATGTCGGAGTACACCGCGTGGTTGGAGACGGAACGTCGGGAAGTTTGTGCGAGATAAGCGGGGAGAGCTGCTATTCTGGTAAGAGGAGGCAGCAGTCAGAGGCCGCATAGTACTGAAGCCAGATGATCGGCGAGAGGCACGGGAAGCAAAACCGAGCCGAGGGAAGGTGGTCAGGAAGAAAGAGGAGGAAACGGAGTGCTCAAGAGACGCGAAAAGGAAAGAAATCGAGTGCCACGCGAGTGGCTAGACCAGTTTCCGATGACAGGAAGAAGCGTGCTTCAGAACTGTGACATTGTCTTGAGTACGAAGAGAGAGCCTGCTGGTTGTTCTGGTAACGGAATGGAGGGTGTAATTTATTCGCTGCTTGATTCATGCTTACCGCTCATGAGTCGAGCGGTCAACCGGTCCCGATGTGGAACTTTCGACTGGAGAGCCGTATGCGGGAGAACCGCACGTACGGTTCGGAGGGAGGGGAGGCGAGAGCTTTCCCTACCCCTATCGAATAAATCAGTGTTTCCCAAACACAATCAGAGGCTTCTTAATAATCAGGAGCTGGGAATGTCTGCAACAACGATGGTTCATGTGCGCGTAGATAATGAAGTCAAGGCGCAGGCAACCGAGGCGCTTGCGGCGATGGGGTTGACTGTTTCGGATGCAGTTCGACTTTTTCTAAAACGGGTGGTGGCGGAACAGGCAATGCCGATTGAACTCACAGTGCCGAATGCTGAAACGCGTGCGGCAATGGAGGAGTCGCGCGCCATTATTCTTGCACACCGTGCGCGTTTTGCCACCGCTCCGATATGCAGGTGAAGCTACCTGCGAGTAGATGCATCGGCAGAAAACGAAATATCGTTCACTTGCCAAGGCGATTGCAGGCTGAGTGCCATGTTAAAATTA
>JAVHQJ010000415.1:0-23216 GCA_036171075.1 Sideroxydans sp.
ACAGGCAGTGTGCTCAACGCAGCGGGTACAGGCGTCGTCTTTACGTCCATCAAGGACGATACAGTGAAAGGCGACACCAATGGCGATGGTACAGCTTCAGCACCTGCCAACACAGATTGGTACGGTATTAGAAATGCCGCAGGTGGTTGGGCTCTGATGGGGAATGCCTTATACCACCAGTTTTAACCCGTCACGCTAAAGCAGGAGAGTCAGATGAAAACGATAAATTTTTGCACATTGTTTTTAGCGACTGCTCTGTTAGGGGCTTGCGGAGGGGGAGGAGGGGGAGCGGCTGCCCCTACTCCTCCCGCTTCTGGGGTAACACTGCAATCTATCAGCGTCACGCCCGCCACGCTCACCGTGGGCACAGGGGCTTCGCCGCAATTCACAGCGACGGGCAACTATTCGGATGGCACGACGCAAAATCTGACGGCTACAGCCAGCTGGAGTTCTGGCACACCAGCGGTGGCAACCGTGTTGGCGACAGGTCAAGCCACTTCGATCGCGGCGGGCTCAGCAGCGATTACGGCCGCCGCGAATGGCGTGTCGGGCAGTGCCGCACTTACGGTGACGGCGACTGCGACTAAACAATTGGCTTCCATCACAGTGACCCCCGCAGCAGCCAGTATCAATACAGGTACAACCCAGCAATTAACTGCGACGGGCAAGTACACCGACAATACGACCGTTGATTTGACATCGAGTGCAGCTTGGACATCGTCGAATCCGGCTGTGGTGTCCGTGAGCAGTGGCGGCTTGGCAAGTGGACTTACGGTAGGTAGTTACGTCAATGTGACGGCGAGTTTGGGCGGTGCAAGTGGCACAAGCATGCTGAATGTGACAGCCCCCGCCGATGCCTTGACGGCGCTGGTGATTTCACCAGGGCAACCTTTCGTTTATATGGGGCAGCGCGCCAATCCGATTACTTGGGTGAGTGGCAACTTTGCCAATGGCACGGGTACCAGTCCGTATCCGGCTTCATTGACCTTATCTGCCTGTAATCCTGCTAATGCAGCATCAATAGATGCCACGGGTCTGGTGGTGGGAAATGCGTTGGGCACTTGCACGATTACCGCGCATTCGGGTGCAATCAGTTCGACACCTGCCACGCTGACCGTGGCGATTCCGTATTTGCTATCTATCCAAATTGCGCCTGCCACGGTTTCACTCGCGGCAGGAACAAGCCTGCAATTATCCGCCACAGGTACGTTCCAAGATGGATCACAAAAGGACTTAACAAATACTCTGACTTGGTCATCCAACAACACGGGTGTAGCTACCGTGGTTTCCAATTCAGGCCTAGTGACGGGCGTGGCAGGTGGAACGGCGACCATTTCTGCTGCAGCTTTGTTACCTGCGGCCAATCCCATTGTGGCGACACCCACCATGACGGTGACAGTCCCTGCTTCTGCTGCACCTGTGCAAAGCACAGCAGCACAATCGTTAGTGTGGGACAACACCATCTCGGATAGCAGTCTGCATGCGGATTGGAAGACGACTACCTATGCGGTTAATGCTTTCCACAATAATTCGATTGCGGTGGGGTGCTATTGGTACTTGATGTACAACCCGATAGCCCAAATGCAAGTTCAGGAATACAGCTGCGCGCAAAGCTTGGTGAAATTTGACGTGAGCGCGCTCGCAGGTAAAACAGTGATGAGCGCTACCCTCAAACTCACCACCGGCGTGACGGGCGTGGGGACTGTGCCGCGCAGTTGGTATGTGCATGCCTTGGCGGCTTCTTGGTCTGGCACTTCAGTGACTTGGAAAAATGCGCCGAATACCTATTATGTGGCTTCTGAGTCCAATTGGAATCCACCCACCTCTGTGGGACAAATCTACAACATTGATGTGACTAACACGGTGCGCAATTGGGTGAGTGGTGCGTGGCCGAATAACGGTTTCTCAATGGGCATCAATGATGTGTCGTTCCCCTATCAAATCTCACTAGATGCGTTTGAGTTTTACAGCAGCGAAGCGGGGGCGGCGTATGGGCCGCAGTTGATTGTGGTCGCGCAGTAATCGGTTCAAGCACAGACAATAAAAAACGCACGGACAAGCCGTGCGTTTTTTATGACCTACTTAAATGCCTAACCTTACTTCTGCGTTTCAATCATCTCCAGTGGTTCAGTGCTTTCAGCAGTGTAGATTTCACGTGGGCGTGAACGACGACGTGAGTTGCGCTCACGTGATTCTGGTGCAGCAGCAACCACCGCAACTGCTTTGCTAGGATCAGTTTCAATCATCGTCAAACCTGCGCTGCTCAAATCTACAGGCGTTTCGGTAGCGGCTGCTTTGGCAATTGCTTTAGCGACGGGGGCAGTGACTTCTGTCTTGGGTGACATGCCGTCTGGATAGCACACGACTTCTCTAGGGCTGACACGCTTCATAGAGTCGGGGTACGCCACGTATTCAGAGGGGCGCACTGTTTTCGGACGTGCTGTTTCAGTAGCGGGTGCAGCAACGTTGTCCGTCGACAAGAGCGAATCCACTCCGCCATTTTCGTTACCTGTCGTCGCTTTGGAATCGTTACGTTCACGCTCACGACGGCCACCACGACGGCCACGCTTACGACCACTGCCTTCACGATTTGCCTCTTCACCTTGTTCACCAGCGATTACAGGTTTCGCTGATTCCAAAACTGGCTTGGGTTCACGAGGCTCACGCGGAGGACGTGGCGGACGCTCATTGCGATTTTGTGCGGGTTGCGTCTCTTTATTCGCGTTATCCGCTTTGGGCGCGTCTTCACGATCACGGCGTTGCTTACCACCTTCACCGCGCTCACGGCGTTGGCGATTACCGCTTTCGCTACGTTCGCCCTTCTCGCCACGTTCACGACTGCCTCGGTCGTGCCCGTTACGATTGCCTTTCGCGGGTGTCGCAACTTTAGTTGGCTCGCTTGATCCACCCAAAGATTTGAACCACCCCACCAAGCTGCTAATGAGAGAGGTCTTTTCCTCTTCTTTAACCACATGTTTGGGTGCAGCTTGTGCTGGCGTGATGCCTTTTACGGCAGCTTGCGCGCGCGGTGCAGTTTTTGCATCTTGTGCCGTTGCGGTCACCACCTTTTCTTCTGGCTTCTCAACCAGCTTGTAGCTGGCTTGCAGATGGTCTGCTGTTATGTCGTCCATGCGCAAACGATTCACTGAATAATGCGGTGTTTCCATGTGCGGATTAGGAATCAACACGACACTCACATTGAAGCGTGATTCGATGCGATGAATGTCGGAACGTTTCTCGTTCAGCAGGAAGGTGGCAACATCGACAGGCATTTGCGCGTGGATAGCTGCGCTGCTGTCCTTCATGGCTTCTTCTTGAATGATGCGCAGAATGTTCAGGGCGGAAGATTCAGTACCACGAATATGCCCGATGCCGTTACAACGTGGGCAAGTCGTGTGGTTGCCTTCTTCCAAGCTAGGGGCTAAACGTTGGCGTGACAACTCCAATAAACCGAAGCGAGAAATCTTCGCGGTCTGAATGCGCGCACGGTCAAAGTGCAACGCATCGCGCAGACGGTCTTCCACGGCGCGTTGGTTCTTGGTCGCTTCCATGTCGATGAAGTCGATGACCACCAAACCGCCCAAGTCGCGCAGACGTAATTGACGCGCGATTTCATCGGCCGCTTCCAAGTTGGTATTCAACGCGGTTGATTCAATGTCGCTGCCGCGTGTAGAGCGCGCGGAGTTGATGTCGATGGCGGTGAGCGCTTCGGTATGGTCAATCACGATAGAACCGCCAGAAGGCAGGTTCACCTGACGTGCGTGGGCAGACTCAATTTGATGTTCAATTTGGAAGCGCGAAAACAGCGGCACATCGTCGTGGTAACGCTTGATGCGATCCACATGATCGGGCATCACCGTGCCCATAAACGCTTGCGCTTGTTCAAAAATGTCGTCCGTGTCGATGAGGATTTCGCCGATTTCTGGGTTGAAGTAATCGCGGATGGCGCGAACCACTAGACTGCTTTCCAGATAAATCAGTGAGGGGGCTTTTTCAGATTTGGACGCACCATCAATCGCATCCCACAGCTGCTTGAGGTAGTTCAAGTCCCATTGCAACTCTTCTGCGTTGCGCCCAATACCTGCCGTGCGGGCGATGATGCTCATGCCTTTCGGCACTTCGACTTGCGACAGCACATCGCGCAATTCGTTGCGATCTTCACCCTCAATACGACGCGATACACCGCCACCGTTCGGATTGTTTGGCATCAAAACGATGTAGCGACCTGCCAAGCTGATGTAAGTGGTGAGGGCTGCGCCTTTGTTACCGCGCTCGTCCTTTTCCACCTGCACCAACAACTCTTGACCTTCGCGCAATGCTTCCTTGATAGAAGAACGGCTGTTGGCGCCAGATTGGTAATACTGAGAGGAGACTTCTTTGAAAGGCAGGAATCCGTGGCGGGTGCCACCGTATTCGACGAAGCACGCTTCGAGGCTAGGCTCGATGCGGGTGATGATGGCTTTGTAGATGTTGCTTTTGCGTTGTTCTTTACCAGCGGTTTCAATGTCGAGGTCAACGAGTTTTTGACCATCCACAATGGCGACGCGAAGTTCTTCTGGCTGCGTCGCATTAAATAACATGCGTTTCATTTTTATTCTCCCGCGCTCTGACACGGGCAAGGCAAAGCTACGCGCCGTTTAGCGCGCGAGAAATAGGATGTTTGGGTTGTGAGGCCTACGATTGTCCAAGTGATTATTCTCGTTATTAGCTTGTGGTATCTACGGGTCGCCAAAAAACAGGGCAACACGTTAAAATTTTTTCTGCTTGATGCTTCGAGCGCGCAAATCAATTACCATCACTGCTTGTTTTCGGTGAGTGAGTTAACCGAGCGGGGCTGCTTCGTAGGCGGCTTGATTGCCTGCCCTAGGTCGGACGGGGAAAAATTAACATCCCGTTTAACGAAGGCGCACACGCGAGGCGCGGAGTATATTCAAAATGAGTGGTTTGAGCAAAGAATCCGTCACTTGGGTGGAAATTGACGAAGGCAGCGAAGGTCAGCGCATCGACAACTTCCTTTTCAAGCACCTGAAAGGCGTTCCCAAAAGTCATATCTACCGCATCTTGCGCGGGGAAGTGCGGGTCAACAAGAAGCGTATTGACCAGACCTACCGCCTCCAGATGGGCGATCTGTTACGCATTCCCCCCATCCGTGTGGCGGAAAAACCCGAGGCAGAGTACGTCCCGGCCACTGAATTCCCTATTTTGTTTGAGGATGAAGCACTTATCGCTATCAATAAACCGGCTGGCACAGCGGTACACGGCGGCAGTGGGGTGAGCTTCGGCGTCATCGAGCAGCTGCGCAGCGCGCGTCCGCAGGCCAAATTTTTAGAGTTGGTGCATCGGCTAGACCGCGAGACCTCCGGCGTATTGCTGGTGGCAAAAAAACGTTCCGCCTTGGTTGCCATGCACGAGATCATGCGCGAGGGAAATAGTGACAAGCGTTACCTCACGCTGGTGCTGGGGCAATGGAAGAATGCCAAACAACATGTGAAGTTGCCGCTGCATAAATTCGACACCCCACAAGGCGAAAAACGCGTCATGGTGCGCGAGGATGGGCAGGCCTCACACACTATCTTTACGTTGCTCAAGAGCTATCCCGAGTTCTCTTTGCTCGAAGCGCAACTCAAGACCGGACGCACTCACCAGATTCGTGTGCACACCTCACATCTTGGTTTCCCCATTGCCGGCGACGATAAATATGGCGACTTCGCCCGCAACAAAGAACTGATGAAGCAAGGGCTTAAACGCATGTTCCTACACGCCCATACCATCACCTTCAATCATCCGCTGACGGGCGAGCCTTTGAGCGTCACCGCTCCACTGGCGCCAGAGTTGCAGAAATATTTAGATAAGTTGGATGGTCAACAGTCGAAGGTATTGCCAGATACTATAAAAGCAAAAAGTGCAGCTGATTGTGTTGGCGTCGCAGATTACTCGGGCCAAGCGTTTTCGCTTGAAAAAATGGATGCAGCTAAATACGCGCGCAAATCATGATTGAGCTGGATGCGGTAAGAAGTCTGGAGGATTAGGCTGACAATTAGTCCTAATATAAATTTAATGATTTTTTTGAAAAATGATGGTGAGATATGAAAAAGGAACAAGACGATTCAGGTCACTTCCCTTATTTAGATAAATTCGATATTGGTTTTCTAATCATTTCATTAAGTGTTTCTTTTTATTTGGTTGGTATAGGTTATCAAGCAGGGTATCTAGAAGTATTCGGGTTGGATTCGGAAATGTTTTTGAGGGAGAACTACAGGCTTTTGCTTGATGGTTTTTATTGCATATTCCAACTTTTCATACTCTTAGTTATGCCTGTCATGATTGTCGGTTTTTTGTTTTTAATTAGAGAATCTGTAGTGAGTAGCGCTCCCAAAATGGCGGTAAGAATAAGTAGGTGTTCGACTAAATACTTGGATGTAATTGTTAGCCCCTTCAAGGCTTACAAAAATTTATGTGACAACAAGCTGTTAATGCTTATCCTATTCCCACTTGGAGTTATGTATTTCGTTGTTTGTCTACCTTTTCTAATTCTCCTTGTTTTTTTAGGCGGACATCGCAAAAAGATGAAGGCCGATTTAAGGCAAGATCAAAAATTGAGGATGGAGAAATCCGTAGAAAAATTTTCTTACGTATTTTTAATTTTATTTCTTCCTGGTCTTCTTTATGGTTGGGGTGCTGTCGTAGGTGATTTGAACGGTAAATCAATGTATTTATCTGCTTCCTCGGTGACGTTGAGTCTCCTTGATGTTGAGTATAAAAATGCAAAGCGGATTGCTTGTAGCGAAACCCGGTGTGCTTTTATGGTAGATAGAAAAAAGGTGATTGTCCTTCAGAATGATCAGATTAAATCTATCGGTTACGCTGCTATTAATTCAATGGCTAGTCCTGAAACGGATTTTAGTAAGCTTTTCTCTCTCTTTATCGCATATACAAATGTAGCGGATTGAATTATTGAGTATCGCCGCAGCAGAGTGGTAGGAAATTACTTAATGACGCACCAAACACACACACAATCAACCTATTCCGAACGCGCCTTGCTACTGACGCTGGCAGGTATTCAGTTTAGTCACATACTCGATTTCATGATCATGATGCCGCTGGGGCCCTTGCTGATGCAGGAGTTGGGTATCACCACACATGAGTTTGGCCTATTGGTCGCGTCTTATAGTTTTAGCGCGGCGTTATCGGGGCTGCTAGCGGCGACTTTTGTGGATCGGTTCGAGCGCAAGCGGCTAATACTCGTGATGTTCATGTTGTTCGGCTTGGCGACGCTGGCTTGCGGGTTGGCACCCAGCTACGCCACGCTCATCATCGCACGGGGTTTGGCGGGGGCGTTCGGCGGGGTGTTGGGGGCATTGGTGCAGACCATCATCGGCGACACTATTCCCTTTGCTCGTCGTGCCACCGCGAGCGGTGTTGTGTCTTCGGCGTTCTCCTTCTCCACGGTGGCAGGTGTGCCGCTTTCGCTGTGGTTGGCGAGTTATTTTCAGTGGCGCGCCCCGTTTATTTTCATCGTGATATTGGTAGCGATTTTCATGCTGGTTGCGCTGCGTGTGCTGCCTGAGATACGCCATCACTTAAACCAAGATAAATTAGCGCATCCGTTCTCGGCATTGTTTGCGGTGATGCGTGATGCCAACCATTGGCGCGCGATGATGTTGTCGGCGCTCATCATATTCTCTGGTTTCACCGTCATTCCCTACATCACAGTGTATGCGGTGAACAACATCGCCATCAGTCAGCACGACATCGCGTACATCTACCTGGTGGGTGGGGCGGCGACCTTGGTGACGGCACGCCTCATCGGGCATTGGGCGGATGTGGCAGGCAAAGTTCGTGTCTACCGCATCGTCGCATTGGCTGCGATGATCCCGCTATTGGCGGTGACGCAGATCGAAACCGCTTCGTTGGGGTGGTGGCTAGTCTGCACGACCTTGTTCTTCGTGCTCATCTCTGGGCGGTTCATCCCCGCGATGGCGATTATCACTTCGGCGGCACAGCCAAAACTGCGCGGCACATTCATGTCACTTAACGGCACGGTGCAATCTCTGGCGATGGGCTTGGCAGCTACCTTGAGCGGCTTCATCATCACACAGGATGCTTCGGGGAACATCATCGGATATGAGAACGTCGGATATGTCGCCATCGTCGCCAACATCATCGCTATCTGGTTCGTTTCTCGCATCGTGATGCACGACGCTCATCCTAATCTGCCGGACGTCACGCCCAAATAAGTCGCTAATCTTTTCCGCGTGCTTGCCGATAGTTCAGTTGTAATGAATGTGAGGAGGGTGTCATGCGCTATGTATCGGATGTAAAGCCAGTGGTAACGGGGGCGAATTCCGGCCTCGTGCCTAGCTTGTCATCCGTGCATGCGGTGAAACCGATCCATTCTCGTGAGCAGGCAGTCTTCTTGGTTACTGCACAGCATCATAATCATCCTAAAGAGTCGGTAGAGACGGATAAACAGCCTGTAACAAGATTGCCCGTGGAAGACAGGCGCAAAGCCTGTCGCCGTATTCACAATCAAAAAGTGCTGATCGAATTACGATCTGGCGTGGATCGACGACATCACGATCTGCTCGGAAACCATGCTGTCGAGCATGTCGATGAAAAAGCCTGAATCACTTCTTTGCCCTAGTTAGGAGGCGGGGTTCGGGGGCAGGGGCGGTGTTTGGCGGATTCTAATTTCAAGTGCACCACCGAATAGAAAATAAGCGGGCATGAGAAATAAGTCTGGTAGCGTGGTCAGCAGTCTGACATTGGCAATGTGCTAACATTCACCTCGCTTAACAACATAATTCTTGACTTTTATTAAATCTCTTCATAATGATTAAAGCACAGCACAGCACAGCACAGCACAGCACAGCACAGCACAGCACAGCACCTAGTCACCACCTAACCCATTCGAAGTACCGCCCCGATATAGATGGATTACGAGCCATTGCGATTCTTGCCGTTGTCGGTTTTCACGCGTTTCCGAATTGGATTCACGGTGGTTTCATTGGTGTAGATGTATTTTTTGTAATCTCAGGATATTTAATTACTTCACTCATTCTGAAGGATGTATCTCAAGGGAAAGCATTCTTTTTAGAGTTCTACTCCCGCCGCATTAAGCGCATATTCCCCGTACTTGTAATTGTTTTACTGTCTTGTTTCGTTACTGGATGGTATTTCCTTGATGCACTTGATTATGGCTTGTTAGGTAAGCATATCGCGGGTGGCGCAGGGTTTTCTACGAACTTACTTTTGTGGCAAGAAAGTGGCTATTTTGACAGCGAGTCAATTCGAAAACCGTTGCTCCATTTGTGGTCGCTTGGCGTTGAGGAGCAGTTCTATATTGTTTGGCCCCCTCTTATCTGGATTGCCATCCGCTATTGTTCAAAATTTTTAGGGAAACTGGTCGGAGCTATAATTGTTATTTCTTTTGCCTACGGATTGTGGGTTTTGTATACAGGTTCGGCCGCTGCCTACTACTCTCCTTTGTCAAGATTTTGGGAGCTTGTTGCTGGCTCCGCCCTTTCTGTCTATTTTGCATACAGAACACCCCACGACCAGTTTCAGCAATACCTCCGAAAAAATACAAATATTATTGCGCTACTAAGTTTAGGCCTCATTCTTGGTGGCATTTTTTTCATCCGTGATAACTTTCCCTTTCCCGGTTGGTGGGCATTGCTACCTATTCTGGGGGCAGTTGGGCTCATTGCTACGAGTGATAGTGTGGTATCAACTAGACTTTTATCCACACGTGTCATGGTGTGGATTGGCTTGATTAGCTATCCTCTATATTTGGTGCATTGGCCGATTATTTCTTTTTTCAAGCTCATAACATTAAGACAGCCTTCGCTAATTGAAATGCTCCTGATTTGTTTCACATCCATATTTTTGGCATGGCTTCTATATCGCTTTGTAGAACGACCGATTCGGCAACGCGGTGGCAGAATAACTGTAATTATATTGGCTGGTCTGCTGACCTTGGTCGGAGGGGTTGGTTATAACGTATATGTGCGCCATGGCTTAGACTTCCGACCTTTGGTAAATAAGCAATTAAATCTCAATGTGCAAAAATACAATTCAGCTCCCGCAGATGCGATTTCATGTGTGGTTACTGATGGCAGCACACCCGAGAAGGCTTGCTTAAACTCGGGAGGGAACAAAGTATTTATATGGGGGGATTCACATACCGCTAATTTTTATTATGGTCTAACTGAAGCTAAAGTTAGTGAACTTAACATTAAATTACTTGTAACATTGAAAGGAGGGTGTCCCCCGATAATAAATTATCAGCCGAAAAAAAATACAGCTCAAAACGCAAGGTGTGATTCGTTTGTCCAGCAAAGTTTGCAGCAAATCCGTGAATTTCATCCTGATACGGTTGTATTGACAGCTTATTGGTCGCTGTATTCCAATAGTAACGACTTCAACCAACTTGCCGATTCTGATATTGCAAATACTATACAGACACTAAAATCGTTAGGTGTTAAGAAGGTCATAGTAGTCGGTTGCTTCCCAAGTTATGACGTATCTTTACCAAGTATAGCTTCTCGTGTTTTTATTTCAGGAAAAGTAGATAGAACTTTAGAGTGGCTAAATCCCAAAATTTTTGAGATTGACCATCACATCGCTGACCTTGCAAATCAAAGTGGAGCGAAATTTATCTCGCCATTAGACATACTCTGCAATAAAGAAGGTTGCCTAATCTCAACATCAAGAAACGAATTAATTCCTGTGGCATATGACAGATCACATATGACTTATTCGGGTTCTATGTACTTCATAAATAATGCAATTTCGCAGGATTTTTTTAAGTAGCTCTGGTATCAATTTTATTGAACCGTGCTCCGCTCGCTTAAATGAGCAGCAAAAAACGCACGCCGACCAAGCCCTTGCGCAGTGCCAAAATTATTTTTTCGCCCGAGTCAGAAATACCGTTACTTCTTCGCGGTCGTGGTAGAGCTGTTTCGCTTCTAGGCGATAGCGGATGCCTTTTGCATTGAGTGCTGTGCGTATCGAACCCAGTGCGACTTGTAACGCTTCGACGCGTTTTTTCATGGGTAGCTTTAGGTTGAAGATGGCATGCATGGTGTGGCCACCGATGAACCACTCCGTCACCAAGGTTGCCACACGCTGCGGTTGTTCCACCATGTCACATACCAGCCAATCCACCATTTTCTGGGGGCGGAACTTGAAGCCGTCTTGACGTAGATGTTTGATGTTCGGATGCGTGGCAGCAGCCCCTTTGAGTGGACCATTGTCCACGGCAGTCACTTTGAGTCCGCGTTGCACCAACTGCCACGTCCACCCCCCTGGCGCAGCGCCTAAGTCAACCGCTGTCATGTGCGGTTTCAACCAGAGCGATTGCTCTTTCTTGTCTAGAAATACCTCGAACGCTTCAGCCAGTTTCAAGTAGGAACGGCTGGGCGCGTCACTTACCATGCTCACGCGATGGATGCCGTTGAGCGCGCTGTTGCTGTTTTCGGGATTACTGGTGGCGATGAGGGCGCGTTGCTCATTTGGGAAGAAGATATGCAGGCGCGGCAGATTCTCCTTCTCCCCCGGCCCCTCTCCCGTGGCGTGAGAGGGGAGTAGCCGACCTGTCTCACACAACGCCTCTTCGAGCAAAGGTTGGAAGCGTTTGGTGAAGCCCGATAGCGTCTTGCCCTCGTTGGTGTCGGGTACTTCTAGACACAGTGCGCCGAACTTTTCCGGTGTGGCGGGAATGGCTGCCAACAATGGGCTGAGTCGGTCACGCTCTGGCAGGTCGTTGACTTCAGCGTGCAACGCCAACAGTTGGCGCACAAAGGTAAGTTGCTTGTAGGCCAGCTTGGCTTTGCCTTGCAGTAAGAGAAAGCCGCTGTTTTCGTTACCCTCGATGACTTTGGCTTGCGTCTCTTCGGCACAATCGCGCTCGAAGCCAGGGCGGCAGTAGATGAGCCAAGAGGGAAGTGAATTATTTTTCATTTGTCGGCGCGAAATCTCGGTAAGTGGATGTGCCAATGTATGGCTGCCAAACGGATGGAGACAATCGTGATCATGGATGCGATGAGTGCGCTGTTGTGTTCCATGCCCAAGTTATCCAATGCGATGAATAAGAGCGCGCCGACCAGTGCCGCTGTGGCGTAGATGTCGGTGCGAAAAATCAGCGGAACTTCATTGCACAGCATGTCGCGAATCACACCACCGAACACGCCCGTGATGACGCCCATCAAGGCGGCGATAAGCCAATGCAGCTGCAAACTCATCGCCACGCTCGTGCCGATGACGGTGAAAAGAGCGAGGCCGATGGCATCGGGTAATAAGAAAAAATTCTTGGGGATGCGGACTCTGCGTTCGAGATAAAAGGTCAATATGGCCGCAGTAACCCCCACCTCGACATATAGTGCATCGTGAATCCAATACACCGGTACGCGCCCCAGTAAAAGGTCGCGCACGGTGCCGCCGCCAATACCTGCGATGACGGCGATAGTCGCCACGCCGAATAAATCAAGCTCACGGCGTTGTGCTTCTAGCGTGGCGGTGATGGCGCACACGCCAACCGCGCACAAGTCAAGGATGTAAATGAGGCTCATGGCATTACCAATCGAAGGGGCGCGCATTATACGGTGATGAGTTATGCCAAGTGGTAGAATCCGCGCCTCATTTTTTGGGTGCTACAGATGGAAAAAAGATATGACCTAATCGTGTTCGACTGGGACGGCACGGTGATGGATTCCACGGCGATTATCGCCACTTCAATTCAGCTGGCATGTCGCGACTTGGGTTTGCCTGTTCCGAGTGATGACGATGCGCGACATGTGATCGGATTAGGCTTGGTGCAGGCTTTGCAACATGCTGTACCGAATGCGAAAGAATCTGAATATGAAGAATTAGTGGCGCGTTATCGCCATCATTTTTTAGCACTTGGCGAAACCATTCCTTTGTTTGATGGCGCGCGCGAAGCCATTATCGAGTTATATGAAGCGGGTTATTTGCTGGCCGTGGCAACCGGCAAGAATTGCAATGGATTAAATAGAGCGCTTGATTCGTGTGGGCTGGGAAAATACTTTCATGCCACGCGGACGGCTGATCAAACTTTCTCTAAACCCAATCCTGCGATGTTATTTGAACTGATCGAGGAATTGGCGGTCGATGCCGAGCGCGTGTTGATGGTGGGTGATACTACGCACGACTTGCAAATGGCTATCAACGCCGGCGTGGATGCAGTAGGCGTAACGCATGGGGCACATCCAGAAGACCAATTGCGCGCATTGATGCCGTTGGCGCTGGTGGATGATTTTCACGGCTTGCGCGCTTGGTTCAAAGCCAACGCTTAACGAAAGAAGAGGTAATAAATGGCTGAAGAAAATAATTGGGAACGTGGCGTGTTAGAAAAATTGGCAATGTCCGCCATTCAAGAGCAGCGCCGTGCGCGTCACTGGGGCATCTTTTTTAAGGTGCTTACCTTTGGCTATTTGTTTCTCGTGCTGGCGCTGGTGATGGGCTGGGTAGGTAATAAAGTGGATGGCGGTATGACCGGTGAAAAGCATACTGCGCTGATTGATTTGAATGGCGTCATCGCTGCGGATAGCAATGCCAATGCGGACAATCTCAATGCCAGCTTGCAAGAAGCGTTCAAAGATAAAAACACAGCAGGCGTTATTTTGCGCATCAATAGCCCTGGTGGTAGTCCTGTGCAAGCGGGGTTGGTGAATGACGAAATTCGTCGTCAACGCACGCTGCATCCTGACATTCCGCTGTATGTGGTGGTGGAAGATATGTGTGCCTCGGGCGGCTATTACATCGCCGCTGCTGCGGACAAAATTTACGTGAATAAAGCCAGCATCGTCGGTTCAATTGGCGTGCTGATGGATGGCTTCGGCTTTACTGGCACGATGGAAAAATTAGGGGTGGAGCGTCGCTTGTTGACCGCAGGGGAAAACAAAGGCTTTATGGATCCGTTCTCGCCGCGCAATCCTAAACACGACGCGTTCACCAAAGCCATGCTCGCAGAAATTCATCAGCAATTTATCGACGTGGTGAAGCAAGGTCGTGGCAAGCGCCTGAAAGAAACGCCCGAAATGTTCAGCGGCTTATTTTGGAGTGGTGATACCGCTATCAAGATGGGACTGGCGGATGAAATGGGCACTGTTGATTCTGTGGCGCGTGATGTCATTAAAGTCGAAAACATCGTGGACTTCACCACTCGTGAAGGCTTTGCTGACCGCATTGCCAAGAAATTGGGCGCGGGTGTAGCGAGTAGCTTTCCTGGGTTCGGTGCGCAAGTGGGCGGTGTTACTTTACGTTAAGTAGCGGTGTCAGACTGGGCAGCACATTGCGCAATATCTGCGGTTGTGCTGCCGCATTCGGATGCAGGTTGTCGGCTTGGAACTGCTCGGGTGCAATGTCTTTGAGCATGAAAGGCACCAAAACGATTTTGTGTTTTTGCTTCATCTTTGGGTATAGCGCGCCAAATTTTTTCGCGTAATCCAGTCCGTAATTAGGCGGTATCTGAATGCCTAGCAACACCACTTTGGCATTTGTCTTCTTCACTTGCTGAATCATCTGATTCAAATTTTTCTCTGTTTCATCTAACGATGTTCCGCGCAGACCATCATTCGCGCCCAACTCTAAAATCACCACGGCGGGACGATGTTCCTGCAATGCTTTGGCGATACGTCGCACACCGCCCGCAGTGGTCTCGCCACTGATGCTGGCATTCACCACCGAAAATTGCGGATGAGATTTTTTCAACGACTGCTGTAATAAATTTACCCACGAATCGTCACGCGCGATTCCATAGCCGGCTGATAAACTGTCACCGAACACCAAAATAGTCTGTGCCGCGAGTGCGGGGCGGGGAAGCGCCAAGGTGGCGATGAGCAAAAAAAGACCAGCCGTCATTCCGGGTTTGACCCGGAATCCAGTGTTTTTAATAAATGGGATTCTCGTTTTTACGGGAATGGCAAAACCAAAATTTAGAAAGATATTCATGGCAGCGATTGTGCAGGCAGTAGGTCTTACCAAGCAAGTGCAGAGTGGAGATCAACCATTAGTCATCCTGAACGAAGTCAGCTTCGAGGTGGAAGCGGGCGAAAGCCTTGCCATTGTTGGCGCATCGGGTTCGGGCAAGTCCACCTTGCTCGGTCTGCTGGCTGGCTTAGATGTACCTAGCAGTGGCAGTGTATTGTTGAATGGCAAATCACTTTTTAATTTGGATGAAGACGGACGCGCCCGTTTGCGCGGCGAGTTAGCAGGCTTCGTGTTCCAATCATTCCAACTATTACCCGCCTTGAGTGCATTGGAAAACGTCATGTTGCCGCTGGAGTTGGCAGGCAACAAAGACGCCCGCCAGCGCGCCCAAGCCTCATTGCAACAAGTCGGCTTAAACGCACGTGGACACCATCTCCCCAAACACCTTTCCGGCGGCGAACAGCAACGTGTCGCTCTCGCCCGCGCCTTCGTCACCCAACCCAAAATCCTCTTCGCCGACGAACCCACTGGCAACCTCGATGCCGCCACCGGCGCGCAAATCATCGAACTCATGCTGGAGCTGAATCGCGCACAAGGCACGACCCTGATACTCGTCACCCATGATGAGAATCTGGCAAGACGATGCAGCAAACAAATACGGCTGGCGGCGGGGCGGGTGGTGTGAACTGGTTGCGGTAAAATCATTGCGTCATAACGAATCAATCTTTACAGGAGATTCAAAAATGCTCGTTATTAAACAAGACATACAGCGCCAATATCACCAACTGGCCGAAGAAACCAAGCGCACAGAATCCGACATCATCAATGAAGCGCTTTCAGGCTATTTGTCTGCTGACCAACATTATGTTGAAGTGCTGAAACAAAGAGTGGCGGCAGCTGAACGCGGCGAATTCGCCAGTGATGCCGAAGTTACTGCCTTCTTTTCTGAACGCAACGTTTGATGCGCGTACGTTGGTTAACTGCGGCACTCGCAGACTTACGCGCCATCAAAGCGTACATCGCTGAAGAAAATCCCCAAGCCGCAAATCGAGTTGTTGACATCATTCATGCCGAGACAAATGTCCTATTGAAACAACCTAACATCGGTAGAACGGGGCGCCTCACTGATACACGCGAGCTTGTCATCACTCAATACCCCTACATCGTGGCCTATCGCGAACGTAGGGGCGAAATTCAAATCCTAGCAGTCGTGCATACCTCGCGTAGATGGCCTGAACAGCTGTTGAAATGGAATAGATAAACATGTTCACTCCCTTACGTCTTTCCCTCAATTTTCTGCGCCGCGACTGGCGCGCTGGTGAGTGGCGCGTGCTGCTTCTGGCGCTGGTGTTGGCGGTGGGCAGTCTCGCTACCGTGGGACTGTTCGCTGATCGCGTACGCCAAGCCTTGCAACAGCAGGCGCAGAGTTTGATTGGTGCGGATTTGCGCATCACTTCTACACGTCCATTTCCTTCTGACTATCGTAAATCTGCTGAAGCTAAGGGCTTGCAGGTGGTGCAGAGTCGCACATTCCCTAGCATGGTGTCGTTTGGTGAGAAGGTGTTGTTGAGCGAGATGCAGGCGGTGGAGGCGGGGTATCCGTTGCGAGGGAAGATTGAGATTGATGAGGGGGGAGGTGTGGCCACGAGTGTTCCCCCACCCTCCTTCGACAAGCTCAGGACAGGCCAAGCCTCCCCCAGTGGGAGAGGGAGTAAAACCGAGGGTGGGAGGAATATCCCCGCTCGCGGGTCGGTGTGGGTCGATGAGCGATTGTTGCGGCGCTTGGATATGCAGGTGGGGGATGAGGTGGGCATCGGGGCGCTGCGTTTTAAGGTGGCGGCGCGCATCGTGAAGGACATCGACCAGTCCATCGGCTTTGCTAGTTTCGCACCTCGGGTGTTGATGAATGAGGCCGATTTGTTGGCGACGGGCTTGGTGCAGGAGGGAAGCCGCATCTCTTATAGATTGATGTTTGCAGGTGATGCGGCGCAGGTGATGGCGCTGAAGGCGGCGTTGCAAGATAAGTTGTCGTCTAACGAGAAGTTAGAAGATGTGCGCGATGCGCGCCCTGAGATTCGTACGGCGTTGGAACGCGCGGAACATTTCCTCGGCTTGGCCGCGTTGACGGCGGCGATTTTGGCGGGCGCGGCAATGGCGTTGGCGGCGCGGCGTTTTGTGTTGCGTCATCTAGATGGCGTGGCGGTGATGCGTTGCCTCGGCGCACAGCAAGGGCAGGTGTTGTGGTTGTTTCTGTATCAGTTCGTTTTTCTTGGCATTGTGGCCGTGTTGCTTGGTGGATTGTTGGGTTATCTCACGCAAGCCGCATTGGTGGAAAGTATCGCCGCGATGCGCGAGGCAGCCTTGCCGCAGCCGAGTGTGCTGCCTTTGCTCAAAGCCGCCGCGAGTGGTTTTGCTTTGCTGATGGGGTTTGCTTTCTTGCCTTTGTTGCAGTTGCGCAAGGTGTCGCCGTTGCGCGTGTTACGACGTGAGCTGGGTGCGCCAGAGGCAAGTGCTTGGCTGATTTATGGCATGGCGGTGGCGGTGTTGGCGGGATTATTTTTGTGGCATGCAGGGTCTTTGAAATTAGGCTTGGCGGTGCTGGGTGGTTTGTTGCTCGGATTGTTTTCGTTTGGCTGGTTGGCGTGGCTGTTGTTGCAGGGCTTATTGAAGTTTTTTGGAGGACGTGCCTCCCCTCAATCTCTTTCCCAGAGGGTTAGGGAAGCAGAACCCTCTCCCGCTGGGAGAGGGCAGGGAGAGGGCAGCACTTCGCACATCCGACATGCTTTATCTAACCTCGTGCGTCATGGACGTAATTCGGCGGTGCAGGTGGTGGCATTAAGTTTAGGCGGCATGGCGTTGTTGGTGCTGACCTTGGTGCGCGGTGATCTGCTAGAAGCATGGCAAGGCAAGTTGCCTGAGGATGCGCCGAATCGCTTCGTGGTGAATATCCAACCTGACCAAGTCCAAGCCATTCAAGATTTCTTTAAGCAGCAAGCTTTGCCCGTGCCTGAATTACAAGCAATGGTGCGCGGACGCTTGATTGCCATCAACGACAAGGCGGTGAATGCGGATAGCTATGCCGAGCCGCGTGCGCAAGCCTTGGTGGAGCGAGAGTTCAATCTGTCCTACATGGAAGAGATGCCGACGTGGAACGAGGTGGTGGGTGGCAAGTGGTGGACACCGCATGGTGGTTCGATACATTACCCGTTCGTCCCGAGTAGGCGTAGCCGTATCGAGGGCAGTGCCGAACGGGAAACACTCACCACGAGCGGTATTGAAGGTATTACTTCTGTCCGCAAAGAAATCTCGGTCGAAGAAGGCATCGCCAAAACTTTGAACATTAAATTGGGGGATTCACTTACTTATGATGTTGCGGGCAGTCAATTCACTGCGCGTGTCACCAATTTGCGTAAGGTGCAGTGGGATTCGATGAAGGTGAATTTCTTCGTCATCACCACACCCGAGTTGCTGCAAGATTTTCCGACCAGTTATTTGTCTAGCTTTTATTTATCGCCTGATCAGGTGCAAGCGGGGGATGCCCTGTCGCGCGCTTTTCCTAACCTCTTGCTGATTGATACGGGGGTGGTCATCGCGCAGGTGCGTAGCATCATGGATCAAATTGCGCAGACAGTGAGCGCGGTGTTTCTATTCACCTTACTTTCTGGCTTGGCGGTTTTGTATGCCGCCTTGTTAGCGACGCAAGACGAACGCAGCCACGAGGCGGCGATTTTGCGCACCTTAGGCGCAGATAGCGCGTATTTGCGGCGGCTGCACATGGCCGAATTCGCCATCTTGGGCGGTATCAGCGGGCTATTCGCAGCGGCAGGCGCGGCTTTACTGGGTTGGGTGCTGTCGCGCTTCGTGCTGGAGATTCCCTATCAAGCTAATTTATTTGCTTGGTTGTTAGGCATCGCAGGAGGAATGGGTATCGTTGTTATGGCAGGCATGATGGCTACGCACAAGTTGGTCAATTTGCCTCCCATGCGTGTGTTGCGAGCGGATTATTAGGCGTGTTGGGATGGCTAAATTTTGGTTTGGGGAGCCTTGCAAGGTACAATGCAAGGCGTATTCGAGTTTGTTGTTCGCTCGAATGGGTCGAGAATCAATGAGATTCAACCGTTATATTTTTGCCTTCACTTATAAATTTAGGTGTGAAATTCGCTTTGAATGGCAGCTACTTAAGCGCCTTGGAGAATTATTTTGAAAATGAAATCGAAAATTTACGCAGTGCTACTAGCATTTGGTTTTTATATGCTTCCTATGAGTCTTCAGGCTCAAACGCCACAGATGTCTGACCAGCAAATTCAGGCACTCAAGAGTCAGTACTTGGCGGGTGGTGGGCTTAAATTGAGTAATGATTTGAAGTCGGCTGGTAGCAATAAGGCTGATGAGATGGGTAAGGAGCAGCATGCCGTTCAGCCGCAATCGCAAGTAAACAATGAGTTGTTGCAGCCGCAATTGGTTGCGAATGGTCAGCCAGTTAAGTCTGTAGCCCCTATCAGTGTTGTTGAGCAATCTATGCGTGAGCGCTTGAATGTTGATTTGAAGGTGGTGAGTAATAAAGATAAGCCCGCATCCGGCTTGGGGCTCCGTCGTGAGAACGATAAATTACGCTTAAATCAGGCAAAAGAAGTTGATTTGGAATTACGTTCTGCATGGGAAGGTTTTTTAGAAAACTCGTCTGTACGCGAGGTGGATAGTGATATTTCTCAATATGGATATCAACTTTTTTCTGGTGCTCCAAGTACTTTTTCACCTGCGGTAGATATTCCCGTTCCCCCTGAATATGTTTTGGGCCCGGGTGATGAGTTGTTGATGCAGCTCTACGGTAGTCGTGATGACACGCTGACCTTGGTGGTGGATAGGAATGGGGTGATTGAATTGCCGAAAGTGGGTTCGCTGGCCGTGGCGGGATTAAGTTTTTCTCAAGCGAAGGCGGCGATTGCTGAACAGGTAAGTAGTAAATCGGTGGGCGTTAGTTCGTCCGTAACGATGGGCAGATTACGTTCAATTCGTATTTTTGTATTGGGAGATGTTGAGCATCCAGGATCGTATTTGATCAGCGGTTTTTCTACCATATCGCACGCTTTGTTCGCTGCGGGTGGGATAAGTAAAAGCGGTTCATTGCGTCATATCAAGTTAAAGCGTTCTGGCAAAACAGCAGGCGAGCTTGATTTGTATGATTTCTTATTGAAGGGTGATAGTCGCGGGGATCGAAGGTTGATGGCTGGCGACGTGGTTTTTGTTCCCCCTCTCGGGCGTGTTGTAGGGGTGGCGGGTATTGCCAATCGTCCCGCAATCTACGAGTTGGATGAAGAGAAAACTGTGCAGGATGTGTTGTTATTGGCTGGAGGAGCTTTGTCGGATGCAGATGTTAATCATATGCAAATTGATCGTTTGGAGACGACTGGTGATCGAACCTTACTCGATGTGAATTTACAAGAGCGTTTGACTGTGAAGAGTGGCGATATTTTGATGCTCTTCCCCGTCCCCGCTGTACGTACCAATATGGTTTCGTTATTGGGGCAAGTTAAACGTCCCGGACAATATGGCTGGCATAAAGACATGTCGCTCACTGAATTAATTAAGTCGCCAGAAGATTTATTGCCTGGGGCATTTTTGGATTATGCGCTGATACAGAGAACGGATCCGTTAACGCGAGCGGTTTCTACTGTGCGTGTTTCCTTGGATAAATTACTGGTCAAGCAAGATAAGCAGTCGGATGTCGTGCTCAATGTAGAAGATCAGATTTACGTGTTTTCAAAGTCTTCGATTGATCCTTTGAATGTTGTTCTCATTTCCGGCACGGTGGTGAATCCAGGCCAGTATCCATTCACAGAACCTATGCATTTGCTTGACCTGTTGTTCGCAGCAGGCGGTCCTAGTAAAGAAGCCTATTTGAAAGTGGCTGAATTAACGCGCTATGAAATTGTTAACGGGGAGCGTCGCGTTAGTAGTCACTTTGAAGTGAATTTGAATGAAGCAATGTCGGGTAACGAAAGTGCCAATGTTGAACTGAAACCGCATGATGAACTATTCATTCGAACCATCGCTAACTGGAAGCCCAGTGCTTGGATAGAGTTGCAAGGTGAGGTTGTACATCCTGGCAAGTATCCGGTTGAAGAGGGAGAGCGACTTTCAAGTGTGTTGATGCGTGCGGGTGGTTACACAAAAGAAGCTTATCTACGCGCGTCCTTTTTTACGCGTGAATCTGTGCGTCTAGATGAGCAAAAGCAGCTAGATGAGTTGGCGCGAAAGACTGAAGCAGAAGTTGCCAAAATGGAAGCGACGGGAGTGACATTGCGAGACGATGCTTTGCGTGCGCGACAATTGGCGAAATTAGAAAATGCAAAACGAATTGCTGAACAATTGAAGGAAATTAAGGCGACGGGTCGTGTCGTGATTGAACTGACTGACATAAATAAGTTGAAAGAAAGCGCATTTGATATCGCTATCAGAGACGGGGATAAGTTGGTTATCCCTATGCGGCCGGACGTAGTGCAGGTGTTGGGGGAAGTGCATAACCAAACAGCCCTTATTTATCGTCCCAATACGGATTCGGATGTTTATCTCAAGATGGTGGGGGGGGCAACGCGCACGGGAGATATCGAACATTTCTATGTTGTGCGTGCCAATGGTATGGTGGATGTGGGCTCAAATGGCTGGTTTAGCAACAGCGTGGAGAGTGTTGAACCTGGCGACACCATCATTGTTCCGCAGCTTATCGAACAATCTAACTTCCTTGATGCCACTTTGGATTGGTCGAGAGTCATGATGCAAGTTGGCGTTTCCTTAGCATCAATGAAGACGGTTGGGGTGTTTAAATGAGTGAGCAGATGAAGCCTGATGTAGTTCAACCCAAAGTGCTTAATGACGAGATTGATTTGTTTGAGCTGCTGCGCACATTGCTTAAATACAAAAAAAGCATCATTTTTACATCACTCGGGGCAGCCCTTATTGCCGCCGCAATATCAATGAGGTTGCCTAACATTTATCAAGCCGAAATATTGCTGGCACCGGTTAGCGCGGAAGGCGCTAAAGGAGGCGGATTGGCCTCGGCTTTAGGTGGCTTAGGTGGCTTAGCCTCTATGGCAGGTATATCGATTGGTGGCGGAGGAAGTGTGGAAGAAAACTTGGCTGTTCTCAAATCGAGAGAGTTCCTCTGGACGTTTGTGCAGGAAAAAAAATTGATGCCGATTTTGTTTGAGGATGAGTGGGATAAAACGGCTAATAAATGGATTGAGGCAGACCCAAAGAAACAACCTGGGCAAATGGATGTGCATCGTTTGCTTTTGAATGAGGTAATGTCTGTTAGTAGAGATAAAAAAACAGACTTAGTTACCGTTGCATTTGAGATGGAAGATGCCGGATTAGCGGCCGAACTCGCAAATGCTTCCGTTGAGCGTTTAAATCAATATTTAGCCCAAGAAGCAATTTCTCGTAGTGAGAAAAACCTTCAATATTTAAATGAAGAGTTAATGCGCACTCAAGTTGAGGACATGCGAAAAATTCTTTTTGAGATGATTGCTAACGAAAAAAAGAAAACCATGTTGGCCAATACACAAAAAGATTTCGCCTTCAAAGTATTAGATCCAGCTGTTATGCCAGACAAAAAGCTCAAGCCTAAACGAGCGGTTATCATATTGTTTAGTGGGGTGGCTAGTGGTTTTTTCGCAATTCTTTATGCGCTATTAGTTGAAAGCTTGGCTATTAGATCTCGCATGAAAAGAGCTGTGAATTAATTGTATTTTAAGGACGTTGCTTAAAGAATGATGACTACACCCCAAATCGTCATTCTGGAGAAAGTCGGAACCCAACTGGTATTAATTGAAAATACTATTTCATTTGTCAGTTGTGCGATATGGATTTGAATGGGGGCTGGCCAGTCCGCAGGATCGCTTGATCCCTAGTTTAACGAACGGTTTGTGACAATTTAATCAGAGTTTTCTTAATTTACTTGATGTTGAATATAGATTGATTGGAAAAGTATGATCCATCCATTAGCAGACGTAAAAGCCACAAACATCGGCGAGGGCACGCGTATCTGGCAGTTTTGCGTCGTCTTTGCCGAAGCCAAAATTGGCAAAGACTGCAACATCTGCGCCAATGTCCTAATCGAGAACGACGTTATCATTGGCAACAATGTCACGGTAAAAAGCGGCGTTCAACTGTGGGATGGCGTGCGTATTGAAAACAACGTTTTCATCGGGCCCAATGCAACATTCACCAACGACTTGATGCCGCGTTCTAAAGTCTACCCAGAT
>JAVHQJ010000416.1:0-23144 GCA_036171075.1 Sideroxydans sp.
ACTGATGAATATCTAAAAACAAAGAGGAGTGAATGTTGGGCTGCCAACTGATAAACCAATCGGTCGAATAGGGCAACATGCCTTTTGAGGGCGACTCGCCCTTTACTTCTTTGTACAACTTGAGCAAACGCTCGCGGCTTAAATTGGTTTCTTCTTGAAGTAGTTGCAAGCGCGCACCAAGCGTAATGAGTTGAATGGCGACGCGTACTTGTTGAGCTTCTATCACTACGCTTTTATAGGCCATGATGAGCTCCTTAAGCGAGTGCTTCAACAGGTTGGGCTGACATTAAAATTGCGGCATGGGCTTGGGACATCAGCCTGTCGTGATTGTAGTCAGTCACCATATTGAGTAGCAGCTGTTCATCAAAACGGAATCGGCATAGCAACATATTGGAGGCGGCCATTTTGATAATTTGGGTAGGCGCCAGATTCGCCAGCATGTCCACCATATCTTGGCTAATGCCCAAACGGAATATGGCTTCTGCCTTGTTCTCCTGAATCATCTGTTGAGCCAACATTAAATAGTTGAGATTGATATCCCGGATGTCTTCTTGCAGTTGTATCGTTTTCATTTTCAGCCCCTTGACTTGTTATGACTTGAATACGGGTTTGTAGCGACGGTTGCATCATGCGAGCAACTAGGCGAGAAAAAAATCAGAAGATGGCTGTTTAATGTGTAAGGAATAGTTATTTGTAAAGTAGGAAAGTGGCTTACAAAAGCCCTACTTCAGGGGTGAAAACCCCCGTCTTTTATGACGGGGGGCCAAACAGGACACCTGTTTGCAAGGGGTCAAATGGGTGTCCACGGTTATGTTATCGGCGCGAATTTAGAATTCTTTAGGCTAATTTGAAAATATTTTTTTCGGGCGAGTTGGCGATGCGCGTGAGGGTTTGCGGGGCGCACGCGCCCTTTGGATTTGCAGTGGTGGAATTCGCAAGCCTAGTTGAGTACCGTTTTATTACGCCCTGTTTGTTTGGCGGTGTACAGATTTTGGTCTGCCAGATTGAGCAGCGCTTCAATTGAAGCCATGCCGGGCGCTTTAACGGATACGCCCATACTCACGGTCACCTTGAGTGGCGGCGTAGCCACTGCCAAGGACAGCGCTTCCACATTTTTGCGCAAGCGCTCTGCACATTGGAAAGCTTCTGTTGCATCGGTTCCTGGGCAAATTACCAAAAACTCTTCCCCCCCAATGCGCGCCACAACATCTTGCGTGCGTGCCGATTGGCGTAATGCGAGTGCAACACTTTTTAACGCCACATCGCCCACGGGGTGGCCAAACCGATCATTGATGGATTTGAAGTGATCAATGTCAATCATCATGCAAGACAAAGGACGCCCCCCCCGTTGCGACAGCGCCCACTCCTGCTCCAAACGTTCCATCGCGGCACGCCGATTAGGCAATCCTGTCAATACATCGGTGAGTGCCAATAATTGCAAATGTTGATTGGCCGCAGAAAGATCGGTAGAGAGACGCACGAGCTGCTCACGATCAAGCGCCAACTCAACTTGTAACTGCACCACACGTGAGCCTGCCAGTAAGCGTGAAAAAAATATTTTGGGAATAATAGGTTTAATTAAGTAGTCATCTGCACCGGCCTCAAACGCTTCCACCAATTTGTCTGAATCACCTTGTGCGGTCATCACAATCAAATACAAATCACACCACTGCGGATTTTCACGTAGCTTGCGACATAAGGTGATGCCATCCATGTGCGGCATCAGCCAATCGGTGATGACGATTTGCGGTTGATGTTGTTGAATCATCTGCAACGCTTCCACGCCATTGCTGGCTGTCGTCACTTGATGACCAGCAGATTTCAGCATGTGTTCCAGCAAGGTGCGTGATGAACGGTCGTCCTCCACCACCAACACCCGCAGGGGATAAGCTGCCTGTTCATTACCCGAGTATTGTGGCAAAAGTACGGCTGCTTCTGCCGCCTCGTCCACTTGTTGAAGTAATTCGGCGAACGGTGGAATGTCTAGTTTTTCCATCCCCAACAAAGTTGACCATGCACGCCAATCTTGTGTGCATGCATCGCCAATCTCAATCAGCGCATCGGTCTCTATGCCCACCTTGGTAGCCGTTGTTTTAAGTTGAGCGATGAGTTTGCCGCGTTGCGCAGGTGTCTCCATTGCAAGGTCGGCAAGTAGCGTCGCGATATTAAGCAAGTACAACAAACGCCAATCACGTGTGCCTGCTTGAAGCAAGCTGGACTCTGGATGCTCATACTCACGCACCAGCGATTGAAAAATTTTGGGGAAATTTAAGTCAGTTAAAATCGCTTCACTCAATTCATGCTCGTCGAAACCAAACTTCCCCATCTCTAGTTTCAGAATATCTTGTGCAGGCTGGGCTTCAATTTGCTTTAGCAGCGTGCCATATTCTTCCGTAAAAACAGTGGCCAATCCAAGACGACCAATCGCACTTAACAGTCCCACTACAAACACTTCATCGGCCGCCCCAAAACGAGATTGCTGTGCCAAATGTCGCGCGGCGATGCCCGTCAACAAGGAATGCATCCAGAAATGCCGGTAGTTGAATTCCTTACAAGGGCCGTTTTTGTAATCCAAAATCATCGCGATACCTAGCACCAGTTGGCGCAATGCACGCATACCCAACACCGTCACCGCATCGGCGATGCTCGACAAGGGCCGAGCTGTTTTACCCAGCAAAACATTTGCCGCTTTGATCACGCGCGCGCTTAAGGCGGGGTCAGAACTAATCAAGCGCGTGAAATCTTGATTGGAAACATCATCTTTTTGCGCGAGGCTAATCACCTCCAACGCAACCCCTTTAGGGGAAGGTAATCGTCCGCTGATCTTCATCTCGGCGAATCTGGGTTCATCAAAAAGCGTCATGACGTACTCCTAGTTTTTTACAGCCTCTGTACCGCATTGAGTTAAGAAACTCTGATTTAGCCTCCCCTCCCCGTGAGAGAGGGTTAGGGTGAGGGAGGACTTATTAATTTACCCACGCACCCCAGTCATCCGTAGCGAAGGCGTTAAAAGCACTGAATCAGCGCTTCCTTAACGGTTAGTCATTTCAATATCGCACACCGCACTGCGCGGCCACTTTGGGTTCTTCCTCGTTGACCGCCGCATACGCCTCACAAAAAAGTATAAAAGCACCCACATCCATTGGCTTGGCAATGAAGTACCCCTGCACCTCATCGCATTTCATGCTTTTCAGCATGTCCCACTCTTCCTGTTTTTCCACCCCTTCAGCCACACTTCTCACTTTGAGTTTGTGGGCTAATTCGATACTCGATTCCACAATCACGCGTAAAGAATGATTGGTATCGCAGTCTGTTACGAATGATTTATCAATTTTCAATTCAGTGAATGGCACGCGCGACAGTTGCTGCATGCTAGAAAATCCGGTGCCGTAATCGTCGATAGATAATCCAAAGCCACGGATGCGTAAGCGCGTCAAATTTTCCAAGGCTTCAGCGACATTTGTCATGGCGGCTGACTCGGTGATTTCAAGGATGATGTGATGAGGATCGACCCCCGCATCCACAATCGTGCGGGTAATGCGATCTGCAAGCGTGGTGTCACTTAAAGAAGAAAGTGAAAGATTGATTGAAATGTCGATGCTGAAACCTTTGTTATTCAAGCGGCGACAGGCTTGCGCAGTTTTTTTGAGCATTTGAAACGTCAACTCTTCCATATTGCCGCTGGCTTCCAAGAGGGGAATAAAAGCATACGGAGCAATGATGCCTAATTGCGGATGCCGCCAGCGCGCCAGTGCTTCCGCACCGATGATGCGCCCCGTTTTTATTTCTACTTTGGGTTGTAGAAATGGCTCAAACTGATGCTCACGTACTGCCCGCAGAATATCCTCTAGCGTAAAAGAAGCAGGCAATGTCGATGCATATTGCTGCACGTTAGGCGAAACACAGTGATACTCATCCAGCATTAATTTGAGTTGATCAAGGGTTGCAGGTTTTTCTGCGGCGCCCAATAAATTGAGCCCATAGGAGCCGGCCATTTTTTTGACGGATGAAATAACAGCATCCTCCATGCCGCTCAAAATGATGACCGAGATGCCCGGTTTGAGTTTGGACAAATGCCTGAAAAACTCCATGCCATCCATCTCTGGCATGTCTAAATCGCACAACACCACCTCTACCGATCGCGCCTGCTTTTCATCTAGCAACGCCAAGGCTTGCTTGCCATTGTTGGCCTGCCAAACCATTTTGATGCCCAAGGTGTGCAACATGTGAACGACCATCTTGCGCTGGAAATTGTGATCTTCGATCACCATGACATGTAATTCTTTCATAGCCCACGCCCCTTACTTTGAGTTCAATTTCCCGCGTATCTAGGCTTCTACCTGACGCACGAATCACTCTTGCACTGTATATATCGGCGTATGAATTAAAAACTTTAGGGGGAATTAATTGAGGGTTCATCAGACTTTTGCGGTGTCTAAATACCGCGCTAAACGACGGATGACCCGAAGGAAAAAGGCCGTCTTGCGACGGCCTGGGTGACTGCATCACAGGTTGTGATACCTACTTCATGGTTGGGTGACCGCATTGGCATCCAAAGTGACGGCGGTTTGCGACAACGCTCTACCATTCAGTACTGCGCCAGTATTCATCGAAATCAGCGTTTGACTCAATATGATTCCTTTGAAGTTGGCCGTGGTGCCGAGCGTGGCTTGACCAGAGACCTGCCAGAAGATGTTTTTAGCCAATGCTCCGCCCGCCAACGTCACCCTTGCCGCATTATTCACCGTGAGGTTTTGCGCTATCTGGAAAATCCAAACATCATTCGGGCCTCCCGTGAGTGTCACGCCTGCACTGGTAATCAACACACCTGAACTCCATTTGTAGAGTCCTGGCGTAAGTGTCATGCCACTGATGTCGCCAGCGCCCAACTCGGTATGGTCAGGCAATGATCTACCCGCCGCATCAGTGAACGCGATTTCCATGTCGCCGATGGCGGTGGTCAAGTTGCTAGGCGTAGGCACGGCATAGTTGGCTGCATATAGATTGCCGGTGACCAGCGATGAGGTCGAAAATACATTCGTGGCATCCGCAATCAATGAAAACCCGGTGATATAGGTGGCCGCCGCTGGGCTAAGGCCAATATCACCTGTCACTGCGGTGGTTCCCGTGGTTGAAACCCCTGTCTTTGCCAGAATCACATAACTTCCCGCTGTACCCAGATTGACTGCCGCAGGACCCAGTGCCGAGGATACGATTACGGTGACGTTGTAGATGGAGGTGGAGGTATCCGCCGCAGTGACTGTGTAAGCCACCACGCCCGTGAAGTTGTTCGCTGTTGTACCGCTCAACTGATTCACGCCCAGCACTTTAGGCTGCCCTTGCCCTGTCGATGTAAGTGTTGCGATTAAGCTAGTGACTGCGGTTCCGTTCGGCACCGTCACTGCGATGCTAAAAGGCGATGCGGCCCCACTTATGATTCCAGCAACCCCGCCAATCGAATAGGCGGTGATGGCTTTATCAGTAATCAGCGCCACGTTGACTGTGACGGTATAGGTGACGGGCGTTCCATCAGCAGAGGTGACGATGTAGGCTACAGGTGCGGTGAAGTCATTCGCAGTAATACCGCTCACTTGCATGACAGTGCCTACCTTGACACTCATGCCTGTGGAGGTGAAGGTCGCTACTTGAGTCGTCGACGATCCAAAGGGGAGTGTCACAGCGATGGTCTTTGCCGTTTTATGGATCGTTCCTGAAATCCCTGCCAGCGAGTAAGTAGTCATCGCATTGGCCGAACTCACGCTCACGTTCACGCTGACTGTGTAGGTCGCTGTCGTACCGTCTTCCGCAGTGACTGTGTAGATCACTGGCGCAGTGAAGTTATTTGTCGTTGTTCCACTGGACTGTGTGCTTGTTCCCACTTTTAGGTTGGCCCCCGTAGTGGTGAATGTCGCAATTAGCGCGGTGACATTCGTGCCATGCGGCATGGTCACCGCAATGGAAGATCCCGTGATGGTTCCCGTGACTCCTGCCAGTGAATAGGCAGTCATGTCTTTGCTCGCACTCGCTGGCGTGCCACCACCGCTACCGCAAGCCACTACAAAAACGGCTAGCAGCAATGCGATGATCCATTTCAATGGATTGATAATACTTTCGATGTTTTTCATTTTTTCACCTCTTTGTTTAATACGTAAAAGAGTCGCTACTACCGACGAACACAAGCCGCTCCCATAACCCTTATGCGCTCTTCATTTATGCTGCTCGGTGCGCTATCGCACATACATCCCAATTGTTGCTGTGAATCCAAGTAGTGATTTGTACGGGCAGTTACATACAAAGGCCGTCTTGCGACGGCCTTTGTCTTTCTGCTGTGTGCGATGACTTAAGGCGCTACAGTGCTGCCATCCAACGTGACCGCAGTCCCTGACAATGCTCTGCCATGCAGTACTGCGCCTGTTTGAATAGCAATCAACGTCGAGGGTGATGTCAAAATATTTCCATTAAACGTGGAATATGTACCCAAAGTTACGCTCGCACCCGCGACTAGCCAGAACACGTTAGAGGGTACGGCTCCGCCAACGAGTACAACCTTGACGCCTGTGGGCACATCCGCACCTGAAGCAATAGCCAGGTTTCCAGAAACTTGGAACACCCAAACATCGCTTGCACCACCTGTGAGGGTGATGTCTCCATTGATGTTGACATTACTTCCCCAGGTATAAGTGCCCGGTGTGAAATTGGTTCCTGCTGGCAAAACGCCGGCTAAAACATTCAGATTGGCTGCACCTACTCCTGCAGGCGTAGCTGGATCTGAAGCCGCTGTATATGCAGTTCCCAAGTCAAGTATTGCTTGAGCTACCAAGCCACTTGTGGGCACAGCACAACCCGCAAACCCAACCACTGCATAGGTAGCATCAGATGCGTGGATATTGCTTGTCCCTTGCATTTCCGAACACGCTACGGTGATTGCAGAACCCGGCGCTGGACTCAATCCGATATTCCCAGTGATTAAACCAAGAACAGGATTGGCATCTGAAATACCGGTTGTTGCCAAGACCACGAAGTTGTTCGTCGTAATTGAAAGCAGGTTGATTGCTGGGGGACCTGACGCTGCAGGAGCCACCGTAACCGTCACGGTATAAGTCACCGATGTGCCATCCGCTGCGGTGACTAGGTAAGCCTTCGGCGTTGTGAAGTTGTTCGGCGTTGTCGCTGAATTCTGACTCACTCCCCCAATAGTGGGCACGCCAGCACCTGTGCTGGTGAATGTCGCCACCAGTGCGGTTACGTTAGTACCCGATGGCATTGTCACAGTAATGGTGTGCGCAGGCTCGGTGATGACTCCATTCACCCCAACCAGCGAGAATGCTGTAAGGGCTTTTGCAGAGTTCAACGCGACTGCGACCGTCACGGTATAAGTCACCGATGTGCCATCCGCCGCAGTGACTAGGTAAGCCTTCGGTGTTGTGAAGTTGTTCACTGTTGAAGCGGAAAGCTGATTCACACCTGCAATAGTGGGGGCGCCCGCTCCTGTGCTGGTGAATGTCGCCGCCAGTGCAGTTACGTTAGTACCGAATGGCATCGTCACTGAAATAGCTGTGCCAGTGATTGTTCCATTCACCCCAGCCAGTGAATAAGCTGTGAGGGCTTTAGCCGAGTTCGACGCGACTGCAACCGTCACGGTATAAGTCACCGATGTGCCGTCCGCTGCGGTCACTAGGTAAGCCTTCGGCGTTGTGAAGTTGTTCGGCGTTGCCGCTGTGACTTGATTCACGCCGCCAATAGTGGGCACGCCAGCGCCTGTACTGCTGAATGTCGCCACTAGTGCAGTTACGTTAGTACCAAATGGCATCGTCACCGAGATAGATGTGCCTGTGATTACTCCACTGACACCCGCTAGTGAATAGGTTGTGATTGCTTTGGCTCCACTCGCGGCAACGACCACCGTCACGGTATAAGTCGCCGTTGTGCTATCAGCGGCTGTCACGACGTAGACTTTAGGAGTGGTGAAGTTGTTCGCTGTGGTGCTGCTTATCTGTACTACTGCGGGAGTGCCTGCCGTAACCACGCCGCCTGTTGTCGTAAATGTCGGCACTAACGCCGTCACGACTGTTCCATTGGGTACCGTCAACGCGATGGTCTTTGCAGTTTGATTGATGACGCCTACTGTCCCGCCAATCGTAAATGAGGTGATTGCTTTATCGGAATTTAACACGGTGGCTGTGTCACCCCCCCCTCCGCATCCCGCTACAAAAGCTGCTAGCAGCACAGCCACGAACCACGTCAGTGGTTTTGAAATAAATTGGATTCTGTTCATTTGATTCTCCTTAATAGTGACTGATTCGGAGTGAGTTTTTCGTCGGATATATCTACGCATAACACCTCGATGTACAACTCACATCGTGCTTATCACCGCTTTGGTAAAACGTTGTCGCACAGAGCCTTTTCTGGATGTAGCGATGTCACTCTTATGTGCGCAAACGTACAGTTTTAGAGGGTGGGCTGATGTCTGATGAGCACTCCCTGAACTCATTGGATGAAGAAAATGAAGACCTCTACGAATAACAAAACACAGACTTTGATCGCCAAGCTTGGCATCGTGATCGGTAGTGCCGCTCTTTTAGCGGCCTGTGCAGGTGTGCAGCCACCGCTTGAACAAATGGCCACTTCCAAAGCGGCTGTGGATACTGCGGTCAGTACGGGCGCAAATGAATTCGCACCCGTACAGATTAAGTCTGCGATGGAAAAAATGACGCGCGCTGAAAAGGCGATGTCTGACGAGAACTATGAGGCTGCAAAGCAACAGGCCGAACAGGCACAAGTAGATGCGCAACTTGCAACGGCGATGGCGCGGTCGGCCAAAGCCAAGAAAGCGGCCGATGCACTACAAGAAGATAGTCAAATCCTGCGCCAAGAACTTGACCGCAAATCCAACTAATCAATTACGGAGTCACCCATGAAAAACTTTCACTATGTCCCTTTTTCACTCATCGCTTTGGCGATGCTCACTGCTTGCAATACAACGACTCACAATGCTCGACTCCAAGATGCTCATGAGCGTTATAAATTTGCGCAAAGCAGTCCGCAGATAACTACGCTAGCCGCCGCTGAACTGGGCGAGGCTGCAAACTCCCTAAAATTAGCTGATAACGCATTGAGCAAAGGTGAAAGCGCAGTAATGATTAATCAACTTTCCTATCTTGCGATACAAAAAATATCCATTGCACAAGAAACCGCCAACCGAAAGACCTATGAATTGGCAGTGACTAATGCGAGTGCAAATCGCAATCAGATTCGCCTTGATGCGAGAACTGCCGAGGCCGATGCAGCTAAACGTCAAGTGGTCATCGCCAATGAGACAGTCAATCAACAAGCCGAAGATTTAGCCGCAGCGGATGCGAATGCGCAAACTGACCAAGCTGTCATCGTCATTCAAGAGATGCAGATTCGCGAACTGAATGCGAAGCAGACCAAACGTGGATTGGTTGTCACCTTGGGTGATGTGTTATTCAACTCGGGTCAGTCTGAACTCAAATCTAGCGGCACGCGGAATGTGCAAAAAGTGGCCGACTTCCTTATGCAGCACCCGCAGCGCGATGTGTTAATCGAAGGCTTCACCGATAGTGTGGGGAGTGAAAGTTTCAACCAACTATTGTCTGAACGTCGTGCCGAGTCGGTGCGGTCGGCGTTGATTGATTTGGGTGTGAGTGCTGATCGCATCTCGACACAAGGCTATGGCGAGGAACATCCCGTTGCCAAGAATGACACTTCAGCTCATCGTCAATCCAATCGCCGCGTTGAGATTATCTTTTCAGAAGATGACGGAGCCATTCCGACGATGTGATGGAGGCTATTTTTCAATCCCCATAATTTCAAAAAAGGAGTTAAGTCATGACCACATATGCAATGGATAAGAAACATCTCACCGCCGCCAAGGATAAATTCATGGATGAGATGCGCGCAGTGGTGGAGGATGCCGAAGCGCTACTCAACGCCACAACCGACCAAGCAGGCGATGGTGCGAACGCCGCACGGGCTCGTATCGAAAAGAGCTTGCATGTCGTTAAAGGGCGTTTGATCGACGCTGAAGAGGCGGTGGTTGAGCACACCAAGCAGGCGGCCAAAGTCACTGACCAATATGTTCACGATAACCCTTGGAAGGCGATCGGCATCACGGCCTGCGCGGGTGTCATCGTGGGCATGCTCATCGCTAGACGCTGAATATGTCTGACTCGACAGGACTGATGGAATCGCTGAAACGGATGGTGGATACGTTGTTATCTATCGTCCAGACGCGTCTGGAACTGTTGTCCACCGAACTAGAGGAAGAGCGTGTACGAATCGGACAGCTATTGTTGTACGGTGCCATCGCGCTCTTCTTCTTCGGTATGTCCATCTTGCTACTTACCATATTTATCGTGGTCGCGTTCTGGGACAGTCATCTTATGTTGGTATTAGGTGGGCTAGTTGTATTGTTCTTCTTTGCTGGACTGTTCACATGGTTTGCATTCCAACAAGTCGCTCGCAAAAGATTCAGATTATTTTCGAGCAGCTTGGACGAGTTAGCAGAAGACCGTGATTGGTTCGCCCCCAGATTATGAGTAATCAATTAGTCGAGCTGGCCTACCGTCGCAAGCGCCTTGTGCAAAGGATTAGCGAGCAGCGGGCTGATATGTTGGTGTTGACCCAGCAATGGCATAAACCCCTGGCGCTGGCTGATTCAGGCGTCAAAACTTTTCAGGTGATGCGCAATCACCCCGCTTGGGTCGCGGGAGGACTCACTGCCTTGCTGGCTTGGCGTCGCAAGGGAATCGTAGGGTTGATCAAAACAGGATGGCGACTGGCTTACCTCTACCCATCGGCGATACTTGCGGGGTACAAATATCTTTCTGCGCTCACATCCCCTAGAGATGCAAAGAGTGATGAGACTGATGATGATTTAGAAAATCGGTAAACACGCAGAAATTTCCAGATGAAAAAATGCCGTCTCTCGACGGCATTTCTACTTCATGTTGTTCTAACTTATGGCGCTGGCTGTGTCAGCGCATTAGCGTCCAAGGTCACGGCGGTCTGCGCCAACAAACGGCCATTGGCAGAAGCGCCCGTCCTCATGTTGATGGATGTTTGCGACAGGATTACCCCTTCCATGTGAGCCGTCGTCCCAATGTCCACAGCACCAAACACTTGCCAGAAGATGTTTTTAGGCAATGCGCCCCCAGTCAAGATGACCCTAGCCGCCGAGGATTGGGTGATGCCTTGTGCGACTTGGAATATCCACACATCGTTAGGACCACCATGGAGTGTCACGTCAGTTGGAATCAACACGCCAGTGCTCCATTTATAGGTTGCAGGTGCAAGCACCATCCCGCCAATGTTGCCTGTGCCCAGTTCGGTGTAATCAGGCGCGCGTCCGGCCGCATCCGTATAGGCTGTCAGCATATTGCTCACCGACGTGGTTAGATTACTAGGCGTTGGCGCCGTGTAATCTGAAGCGAAGAGTTGTCCAGTTACCAATGGCGATGTCGAGAACACATTGGTTGCGTCTGCCACCAATGAAAATCCCGTGATGAACGAGGCTGCCGCTGGGCTGACGCCCACGTTACCCGTTACAACTGTCACACCCGTGGTTGAGACAGCCGCCTTGGCAAGAATGACATACCCCCCCGCAGCTCCTAATATTACGGGTGACGGTCCTTTACCTATCCCCCCTAATCCCGCTCCTGCGCCAGCCGTCGTTGGATTCGCCACCGAACCTAAAACCGCACCTGAACCGCCACCACCACACCCTGTGACGATCGTCCCCAATAGCATGGCAGCCAACACCATTGCCCCACTTCGCTTCACATTGAATCTATTCATGTCCGCTCTCCTTAATCATGAACCTCTTGGTGAGATTCTGAAGGCCAGGTGCAATTAGCTTGCACTGACCCGCCTCGGCATCTGTTGCCGAGACAAAAAGATTTTCTACTGCATAGAGATTTAGGTCTGTTCGTTGGCGAACCGATACCCACTGCGGGGCTGACTGAATATCATCGAATTACATCATTTCCGCTTATTCCACCACCCAAAACTGCTGTCATTGGCAACTTTATAAATCGGACTCACCCTCATCTCCAATGGACACTTGGGCACTTCTTGATGCACCTATTAATAATGCTATACTTAAAGGTATGGCGAGTTTGCTACTGGCTCATAGCACCCGTTTGGGTTTTATGGGATTTATTTAAAGCGCGCTTTGATAGGTCGTGTGATTTTTTTACGATACGCCAGAATAAAAAACACGTCCTAATATATTGTATTTATTAAATTTTATTTTCAATGTTTCGCTTTTTAGCTCCTAGCATTAAAGCGCGCTTGAAAAATTCAGCATCACTGTGGAGACCGACTTAATGCCAACGCAATCGAACAAAACCGCCGTCCAATACAAAGCAAAAAAGGGCGAGGCTTATATGAATTCAAAGCAACTCGATTATTTTCGTGGCGTACTGAACGAAATTAAACTGGGCTTAAGTCAAGACATCGACCGCACCGTGCACACCATGCAAGACGAGGCAACGGTCTTTGCCGACCCTAATGATCGTGCAACCCAAGAATCCGACATGAGCCTAGAGTTGCGCAACCGCGACCGCGAACGCAAGCTCATCAAGAACATCGACAAAATGTTGGGGCGAATAGAAGCTGAAGATTATGGATATTGCGACAAGTGCGGCGTTGAAATTGGCTTAAGCCGTTTGGAAGCTCGCCCGACCGCAACACTTTGCATTGATTGTAAGACGCTGGATGAAATTAGAGAACGTCAAGTCGCCAAATAATTTATTCCATAACTGACATGTTTGACCACATGTCAGTTGGGCTTATCCAGTATTATCCCATTTACCCTAAAAATCTTGTCCAATTCGGACATTGACTCCTACATTGTTAGTCTTGCTCGCAGGCTCATACCATGAATTGGAAATAGGGCTACTCCCCAGGTTCCAATACTCATAGAACGGCTCAAAAATGATGTGTGCGTTTTTTGTCAGTGTGAAATTTGAGGTGAATACTCCTCTAAATCCTAGACGACTTTCTGGATAGAGAATGGGGGAATAATTGATCGCCTGCATCTGTGGATTGATTGGCTTCAAAAGACCAACATCTAGGAAATGCTGTGCGGATTGTTGCTTCGCAACTAGCACTTTTGCACCCAACCAAAAATAGGGCCAACGGTAGGTTTCAAACAGTCCTAAAATCGTACCCGGTAGAATATCTCGATCCCAGTGATGGAAGCCGACTCCCACGAAAGGCATCACGGGATAGCGTGCATTGAACCACTTGCCTCCCCTTATAGACATATCCACGATTTTTTCATTCGTGAGGGTATTATAGGGGGCACCAAAACTGGTGTGCCCTGTATAACTTACTTTGCCTTCGTAATAACTAGCAACGCCCTCTAATACCCAATCCGACTTCTTCCACGCAAGATTCAAAGACAAGCCAGGAATTCCTCCCTGTTCGGTATCCAAAAGGCTTCCCGCGTCATTAAATTCTTCGTAATGAAAGCGAACAACTGAAAATCCCGCTTCAGCCTTAAAGTGATGTTCCGCAGCATTTACGATGTTCGTATTGTTCAAGCACCCAGCAAAGAAAAGAGCGCCCCAACAGCGGACGCTCTTAAAGCTTAAAGCAAAGTCATTCAAACTTATATACCAAGTGAAGCACAAGTGGGGGTCGTGTTTGTCGTAGTAGTACCATCAAACACGGTCAGATTGCAATTCGTCCCCGTTGCATCTGCAGCCGAGACTTGAACATAGCTGCCTCCAGCACCAGTTATGCGCATTGAACCACCAGTTCCCCCTGTCAAAGGGGTTGGTGTAGTCAGCGTTACAGACCCATTCATGACAGTTCCCGCAGTCGTCATTGTGATGTCTATGGAAAATGCACCAGCGGGACTGTTTGTCATCGCCAAGCTGTAATCGGCCATTTGGAAAACACCATCAAGCGTGCTATTCATCGCCAGCAATTTTCCTGAAATGGTCATCGTCGTACTTCCACTAGCAGCCGTAATTGAACTCATAGACAAATCACCGTCAATATTTGTGGTGTCAGCTGCGGTGGTGGCGGTAGCCGCAGTGACCGACTTTAAATCAGCGAATGTGAGCGTCGCTGCAAAATTTTGACTTGTGGCAGAAGGCAAGGTCGTGATTGACATAGACAACACACCTGTTTGTACTGTACCCTGACCATCGTCACAAGCATTAAATGAAATAGAGTACGCATCTCCCGCATCAAATGTCCCATTTCCATTTTTGTCTTTAAAGCTGGAGGTGTATGTCCCTCCTGTGGGCCCTGTACAAGGTGTGGTTGTAGGATTCGTACCAACGACCCCTATTGGCAGTGATTTGAATTGAGTATTTTGCATGCGCATAACTTCACGTTGCGCAATACTCACCGCGCTATTTTTTGAAGCCCCTGCCGCTTTAATAGTTGCAGCAGAAGAGAGGTTATTTAAGCCATTCATCGAAGTGTTCGCACCACTCACAACACTTGGTGCATTTGTTGCGGTAATTTTGATTGCAGCTGTTGGGACAGCACCATACTTGGTGCTACCCGTCAATGACGTGGTCGCAGTGCCACCGCCTGCTGGCGCACTAGAGCTACTCCCACCGCCACCACAGCCTACCACCAATACGCCTGCTGCTGCCAAAGCTAGAACAAGTTTAGTATGTTTCATCATTAACTCCTCATTTCCAGATTAAAGAAAGATTGCTGCACTACGATTTTTATCGTACAAGCTTTTTTGCAAAAATCACATAGTCTTGAAGGCCTATATATTTGTCCTAGCATTACACTCAAGAGTTGAGTTTGATGTTGCTCTCAACTACTAAATGCGATAGAAGGTCACCCTAACAAAGTCAAATCATCTGGAGGAAAGATGCTAATTCACACACGTCACGCCCTATTTGCAGCCCTTGTGTCCTTAGGATTGATCAATTCCTCTGGTGCTGACGAATACCATTACAACAATATGTTAATCGGTGATCGCGCCTCAGGTATGGGGGGGGCTTATACCGCCATATCTGACGATGCAACGGGCATGTTTTACAACCCAGCGGGTATTCTTTATGTGGGCGAACGCAACTTTTCTGCGAGCGTGAATGCCTATTATTCGCAATCCAAAAAATATGAAAACGTGATCGGCAATCGCCCTTTTGAACGCAATTCGTCCGCCTTGTTGGCGAATTTTTTTGGTATCGTCAAGCCGATGGGTAATTTCAAAGTGGGCTTCTCTTACGCAGTGCCCGATGCGGTGAGTGAAGATCAGAATCAGAACTTTAGTAATGTGTCTGGCTCCGTATCTCGCTTCACCATGAATTTGAATAATCGCGACAGCACCTACAATTTTGGCCCTTCAATTGCAGCAGAATTGAGTAGCGACTTATCGGTAGGACTATCGCTTTATATTCACAAACGCGATGTTCAGCTTATTCTGAATCAATTCCAAGAGCGCACTGATGGCAGCAATCAATGGTCAAATTACTATTTCAAGTTAAGTGAGACGGGAACGCGCCCCGTGCTGGGTATTATGTGGTCTCCTATAGACAAGCTTTCATTAGGCGCATCGCTCTCGCAAACATGGGTTCTTGCGGCAAATGGACAAGGTCAGTCGACCTGCTGGGACTCCATCGCAGCTGTATGTAATGCCACTATTTTGCAAGCACCGAGTATCACAAGTTTCACAGCTAAACGTAAATATCCCATGCGCATGGCAGTGGGAGCGGCTTACTTCCCTGATAGCAATTTAATTTTGTCTGGTGATGTAACTTACAACGCTGCCGTCACCGATGCCAATTATGGCAATAAAGAAAGTACATTGAATCTGGCCATTGGCACGGAATACTATCTAAATAAGAACTGGGCGGTGCGCACTGGTGGATATACCAATATGGCGAATACGCCCGTTATTCAGGCGGGTGTCACTTCAATTGAAGAAAGAATTAATTTGTATGGTGTCAGTTTAAGCGTTTCAAATTTTACGAATGGCTCGTCCATCACGTTAGGAACAAGTATTAACTATGGCAAAGGGAAATCACAAATTTTGAACAATACCAGCGTTCAAGATGCCACTACACTAGGTTGGTTGATGTTCTTATCTTCATCGTATTGAACTAGTGTGACATCCGAAGGCCTTGGGTTGAACTCATAAAGCGCGCTTCAAATTTTGATTGCTTTGCGATTTCAATACCATCCGTCGCAATCAGCGATTGTATTTGCGCAACTCTAAAAGGAAACGTTGGATGGGTGTCTTCGCTCGAAACAGCTTTCTCTTTAAGCGGCTGAATGCGATTAAGATAACGCGCTAATGCACCAGCATCATAGCCACCTAATGTATTGAGCGTGACGGACACACGGTCTGATTGCAATTCATCCTCTCGTTTGTAGGCATCCTGAAAAACCATCTCAAAGCCTTTATCCACGGCCTGTCCAAACGCGGCACGTGCAGACTCCGAGCTTCCTCCAACCAAACGCGCCAAGCCCGTAACGGCTGAATTATCATCCCCCTTAATTTTAAGTTCCTTCACCACATGCATTTCGACAACGTGACCGATTTCATGCGCTAACACCCCAGCTAACTCAGCCTCATCTCGCATAAGTTTCAACGCACCTTGAGTGATAAAAACATAACCTCCAGGAGCTGCGTACGCATTGATTTCATCTGTATTGAGAACCGAAAAGTGAAAATCAAGTTCAGGTCGATTCGTGTTGCGCACCAAGGCAAGGCCAACAAGGTTGACGTATTTAATTAACTCGGCATCATTACTCGCTTGGTAACGTCCCAGAATACGCGCAGCAATCTCTCGCCCGAAAGAAACTTCAGCCGAGATGTCGCTCACCGTCACGTCCGCCACGGACGAGCTACGCTCACGCCAGCCTTGTTCCGCAGCCGATGCACTGTGGCATCCAAACACTGAAGTAATCATCACGGCTAATAAAGTACGACTAAATGGATTCATTTCTTTTCACTCTCTACGAAATGAGTTACTTCATCTTCTTTAACAAGCGTCGATTCCATCTTAGTCACCGCGCTGTAATCAGCTTTATTTTCTTCATCAGCGCGTTTCCTATCTTCCTTGGTCAAGCCACGCGCGGCAGCCGCACTTGAGAAAGAAGAAGCTCGGCGACGCACCCCATTATTAATCGTCACATCTTTCGCCCCCACCACTTCGAGCTTATTAAGTGGCGCATGGTTAGCCACCAACAAAGCAGACACATAGCCCTGTTTGCCATCGCGAGTGATTTTTATCCAATTACCTAGTTTTTTGGGAGCCTTAAATTTATCTCCTCGATTTAATGTTGCAATCACTTCTGATTGAAAAGAGGGCTGCGACATAACTTTAGCCGTGGCACTTTGCACAAAATAAATCGAATCCGCTAAAACAGGGAAAGCGCATAAAGCCCCAAGAAAAATACCCATCACTGAATGAAATAAGTGTTTCAAAATAATCTCCTTTTTAACCATGAATAGGGTATGTCAAGAAGTATATATATCCACGGCTTGCTCTCTACCCTTAACAGTAACATTGCCTACCCTCCTGCAATCTATTTTGTCCTTTACTTGCTCATAAGTGTATTGCGAAAACAGCAAAGGCGTTTTTTGGTCTTTGGTAATGCTTTCTAAACGCGAAGCCAGATTTACAGTATCACCCACAATGGTGTAGTTCTTTTTTTGTTCCGAACCAATATTCCCAATGGTAGCCATCCCCGTATTAATTCCAACGCCAATTTTAATTTCATGCTTAAAGCCACGTTCTTTTAATATCCGATTCACTTCAACTAGGCCTTGAATCATCTCACGACCAGCCAGCACGGCTTGCTCTGCGTGATTATGGGTTTCAACAGGTGCTCCCCAAAATGCCATCACCGCATCGCCAATATATTTATCTATCGTGCCGTTGTGCTTAAGAATGATGTCAGCCATCACCGTGAAATGCACATTCAACATTTCCACAATTTCTTCTGGCGTGGTGGTTTCTGACATCGTAGTGAAGCCGCGAATGTCAGAAAATAAAACGGTGATTTCCACCTTTTTGCCAGAGCTGGACTTTAGATATTTCTGATAATTATTTAGAACTTCGTTCAATACATCTTTAGAGACATATTGAGTAAAGAGGTGAGCAACGCGACGTTTTTCCGCACCTTCAGTAAAACTTAAATATCCAAATGAAAGAAAACTAGTGAGGAAAGTAGCCGTCAAAAAAGGCACGAATTCAACTTGCTGATTAGACTTGAAAGAGAGAATGACGTAAGCAACGTAGAAGACTAACAACACGAGCGGAATCAAAATTCGATAGCGTAGCTGCCGAGAAAACAGCACTGCCCAAACCGTGACAAATACACCCAGCACAATGGATAGGTAAGTCACCCGACGGTCAGGAGGATTCATAAAATCATCAAGCAAATAATTATTCGCGAAAAATGCATGCAACATGACGCCAGGCGCACTCGGATGCATAGGGATAGACTTCAAATCAGCCGTTCCAATAGCACTCGCACCAATAAAAATGATGCTGTCTTTGAACACTTCTGGATTGACCAGGAGATTTTCTACCTCGCCTTGCCTAATTTTTTGTAACGACGCAAAAATGCCACTCATCGAATAAGTATCCACCTTACGCAAGTCATACATATTGATGAGTACATTGCCATTTTCATCTAATGGAATATGACGATCATTCAACTCAATCGCATCTGGCGTAAATTTAACGGCGGTGTACGCATCCACAAAAGGCGCCAGCCCTAATACGGGAAAATAATTTCCTTGATACTCGCGCAGCGGTTTTGTTCTGCGATACGTGCTATCGCTATCTGGTGCAAACTCAACAACAGCGATTCCTTTTGATGCCTCTGACAACCCCTGAATAGGTAAAGCGTAATCATTATTTTCAGTCCCCATTTGAATGGGTTGCATCCCGCTAATTTGCTTCACACTAAATCGAGTCGCCAACTCTTTAGGAAACGGTACACCTAGCACCGCAGTACGTGCATCTTGAGCATCCGACTCCTCTTTCAGAATCATCAGGCTGTGGTACACGTTTTGAGAACGGCGAGTCGCCGCAATTAATGCCTCATCATTAAATTTATTCTGCTTCTCCAAAAACAAAACATCAAACAACACCGATTTGGCGCCGCCCATTTCTAAAAAATCTAACAAGTCAGACCAAATAGCTCTTGGCCAGGGCCATCTACCTGCCACATCGCTCATTGATTTAAGCGAGGCCTCATCTACCAAAATTACTTTTACATTGGGGTGTACAGGTTTTTCAGTGCGGAATAGTTTGGCTTGAAAATCGTAGGCCACCAACTCTGGTTTCAAGAAGTAGTCGTGTTGATACGCCACGAGCGTGATTATGAAAATCACAAAGGCGATGAGGAAAGAGATAACAATTTTGGAGCGCATTTTGGCTAATAAAGAAAATAAGTGCATAAATTCTGCACCAAATTTCGGCCTAATGTTTGAATTTAATGGGAGTGAAATACGAGAAGGAGGTGGGGTGATCGATGGGGCTCGAACCCACGACAACTGGAATCACAATCCAGGGCTCTACCAACTGAGCTACGACCACCGTTGAATCGTTGAAGTTTGTTGGTGTGCCCGACTGGAATCGAACCAGCAACCCCCAGCTTAGAAGGCTGGTGCTCTATCCGGTTGAGCTACGGGCACAATTCGGTCGGCATACTACAAACTTTTTACTACATGAACCTGGTCGGGGTGGAGAGATTCGAACTCCCGACATCCTGGTCCCAAACCAGGCGCGCTACCAGGCTACGCTACACCCCGAGAGCGCGGCATTATACAGATCGATTAAATAAAATCAATTACGATTTTGAGATTTTATTTTTGGCGAAGCCAACATGAGGTAATACACCATCGACCACAGCGTAAGAACTGCTGCGAGGTAAATTAACAACGTGCCGACCCATTGCGTTGAGATGCCGAATAGCGGCTCTTGGAACAACAGAAATTGAATCGCTAACATTTGAAACACTGTTTTTACTTTGCCAATCATTGACACAGCCACGCTCTTGCTACCGCCCAGTTGCGCCATCCATTCGCGCAAGGCAGAAATAGCTAATTCACGACCAATGATAATGAAGGCAATGATGGCATCCACGTAACCTAGATTAAGCAAAATAACGAGCGCCGCGACGACCATAAGTTTATCTGCGACGGGATCGAGGAATGCACCAAAGGCTGAACTTTGATTCAACACTCTCGCTAAATATCCATCCAGCCAATCTGTGATGGACGCAAACCAAAAAATCGCGAAACTCAACATATGCTTGTGATGCAAGCTCAATGTTTCATCGGAGACATAAAAGACAGCCAGAAAAACAGGAATCAGCAGAATGCGAAACCAAGTCAGCAAATTAGGAATATTCAAGGGCATATTTAATGTAGGCTCTGATAAATTTTTTTGGCGAGTGCAGGACTGATGCCCTCCACCCGCGCCAGCTCTTCTACGCTGGCTTGTTGTACACCTTTAAGCCCACCAAAGTGAGTGAGCAAATTTCGACGGCGTTTCTCACCGACCCCTTCAATTTCTTCCAAGCTAGAGGTGGTGCGCGCTTTGCCACGTTTGGCACGATGACCGCTAATGGCAAAACGATGCGCCTCATCACGTACTTGTTGAATCAAATGCAAGGATGGACTATCCGGCGGCAATTGTAATGACTTTTCAACACCTGGTCGTAACAATTGCTCCATACCTGCCTTGCGTTCCACGCCTTTCGCCACCCCCACTAGGGCAATGTCGGTTATGCCCAGCTCATGCATCACTTCCATACCCATGGTGAGCTGCCCTGCCCCACCATCAATCAAAATTAAATCGGGACGTTTGCCCTCGCCCGTCTTTAACTTCTGATAGCGCTTCAGCATCGCTTGGCGCATCGCCGCGTAATCATCCCCGGGTGTGATACCACTGATGTTATAGCGACGATATTCTTGTGGACGAATCGCAAGCTCGTCGTACACCACGCAGGAGGCGACCGTGGCCTCGCCCATCGTGTGGCTGATATCGAAACATTCGATGCGCTTCAAGTCTGGCAACGCCAACACCTCGCGCAACGCTTCCAGCCGCAGGGTCTGCCCCGCTTCCAATCCAGCTTGTCTTTGGAGTGCTAGCAATGCATTGGATTGCGCAATGTCCAACCATTGGCGGCGCTCTCCCGTAACTGCGTGTCGTATCTGTACCTTGTGTCCTGCCTGCTCAATCAACAACGGCTCAATCGCCTCATCGCTCACTTCGATGTTGGTGATAATCAAGGGAGGCACACTACGTTCCAGATAGTGTTGCGCAAGGAACGCCTCCAACACCTCGACGCTATCCTGCCCCTGCACGTTGGCGGGGAAGAATTGTTTATCCCCCAGATGACGCCCTCCGCGCACCACCGCAAGATTCAAACACAGCGCCCCCTCGGCCTCTACGATTGCGACGATGTCCGCATCGGTGTCGCGCCCACTCTCCACGAACTGCTTTTCCTGCACCGCATGCAAGGCTTGCAATTGGTCGCGCAAGGCGGCGGCCTTCTCGTAGTGCAGTGTCTCCGCCGCTTGCTCCATCGCCACGCGCAGACGCTTCTCTACCTCGTCATGCTTACCCAGCAACAACAATCCTGCATTACGCACATCGGTCGCGTAATCCTCGGCGCTGATGATGCCGACGCAGGGCGCGCTGCAACGATGAATCTGATGCAGCAAACAAGGACGTGTGCGGTTGTTGAACACCGCCTCTTCACACGTGCGCAGCAGGAAGACCTTCTGCAATAGATTGATGCTCTCCTTCGCCGCTTGCGCATTGGGATAGGGACCGAAGTATTGATGGCGCTTATCTGTTGCACCACGATAGTAGGTTAGACGCGGCGACGGGCTACCAGTGAGTACGATGAAGGGATAAGACTTATCGTCGCGAAACAGGATGTTGTAGCGCGGCTTAAGTGATTTGATGAGGTTGTTTTCAAGTAGAAGCGCTTCCGCTTCCGAGCGCGTCACCGTGACCTCGATGCGCGCGATATGCGACACCATCAGCCGGATACGCGGCGACAGATTGCTAATCTGAAAATACGAGCTGACCCGCTTCTTGAGTTGGTTCGCCTTGCCGACGTACAACACCTGCCCTGCTGCATCCAACATGCGGTACACGCCCGGCTGCAAAGGCAGACTGGCAAGGAAGGGTTTAGGATCGAACGCGGAATCAGACATGGCTCACATCAACGCTTGCAGTCCACTCGAAAATTCCGTCGCCCCACCATTTGCCGGATGACGCACCGCCCCCGCCACTTTGATTCCCATCTCACTCAACAAACCCTCCGCCTTCTTTCCGACTGCAACGACCCTCGCTTTCGGAAATGCCTCGATCAACAAACGCATCGCCGGTTCGCCCAGCTTAATCTCCTCTGGTGTGGGCGTCCGATTCGACCACAATTCACCCGCACGATACGGATGCAATTGCATCGCGTTCCACAAGATAGTGCGCTCGGCGATACCAAGGCGAAACAGCGTCTTCCACACGATGGTGGCAGAGGGTTCAGAGAAGGGTAAGCGCCGATCAGATAAACGACCTTGCGGTGCTGGGATGCGTGGGATAGCCCCCTCGCCCAGTAGACGTTCGCTGGTGAAAGCCACACCACTGTAACGACACCCCTGATACCCCGGCGCTTCGCCAACCAAAATGAATTTTGGATCGCAGTCCAAATGCTGTGACAGCCGCGCCAGTTTTTCAACGGGGCCGTTACCCGCCGCATCATGCGGACAATGATCCTTCCAAGGATTGAACAAACCATCCAAGCCAGATGGCAAGGTATCTACAAGATTTCTAGCGAGTGATTTCATACTATTTTTCACAAAGCACTTACCAATGGCGGCTGGGCTCGAATAGTCACAGCTGAAGAGACTGATTTATTGATAATCAATTGATCTGACCGCTGAGTGGTTTAGCTATTTGCTTAACCTCTGGTTCTTTGTCAATTTCACTACCTTGCCAACCAATCCGCTGTTCGTAAAACTCGATTCGAGCCGCGAATCGTTGAGCCAGCGCTGATATGACACAGAAGTTCGCCTCAACAATTTCAGAAGCTTGCTTTACTAGAGTACTAAGTATGGTGGACCCATCCGTCAAGACAGAAATCAGTCTAGTTTAAGCTGGTCTGTC
>JAVHQJ010000417.1:0-1189 GCA_036171075.1 Sideroxydans sp.
AACAGGTAGCATGAAACCCACCCGTTGGAAGACGAAAAACCAGGGGAACCTCACTATCGCCATGTTGATGAGAAAACTGGTCGCAGATACAACCTGGATAATTTCACTCAGAATGGACAAGGCCCAGTAAGACGCTTTGGTGACAAAGTTTTGGAACCACCCCGGGGAAAGCACTGGATATGGTCTCAGGAGAGAATTGATGAGGGGATGAAGGACGGCCTAATTGCTTTCTCAAAAAACGGTGTGCCTTATGTGAAGCGCTATTTTGATGATAATGAAGGGACAAGAGTGGGCGACATTTGGGATGATGTGTACCCGGTGAATCAGATGTCGAAAGAACGGCTTGATTACCCCACCCAAAAACCTGAAGCTCTGCTCGAACGAATCATCAAAGCCAGCAGCAACGAAGGCGATCTCGTCGCCGATTTTTTCGTTGGCTCGGGAACCACGGCGGCAGTCGCGGAAAAGCTCGGCCGCAAGTGGATTGCCACCGATCTCGGCAAGTTCGGCATTCACACCACGCGCAAGCGCTTGATCGGTGTGCAGCGCGAGATGAAGGATGGGGGCAAGCCGTTCCGCGCCTTCGAGGTGCTGAACCTCGGGCGCTACGAGCGCCAAGCCTATCTGGGCGTGAACTTCTCATTCGATCGTCATTCCCGCGAAAGCGGGAATCCAGAACTCGAAGAACTGGATGCCCGCTTTCGCGGGCAAGACGGGAAAGTTTTGACGCGTGAGCAAAGGCGAGCAGCAATGTTGGCGCAAAAGGAGCGCGAATTCCGCGACCTGATCCTGCGCGCGTACCGCGCCGAGCCGTTGGAGGGTGAAAGTTTCTTCCACGGCAAAAATGCCGGTCGGCTGGTGGTGATCGGCCCGATCAACCTGCCGGTGGGCCGTTTGTTCGTCGAGGAAGTCATCACCGAATGCCGCAAGCGCGGCGCCTCGCGCGTGGACATGCTGGCCTTCGAATTCGAGATGGGTTTGTTCCCCGCAGTGCTTGATGAGGCCAAGCAAAAAGGCATCGACCTCACGCCGAAGCAGATTCCGCCAGAAGTATTCGACAAGCGCGCGGTCGAAAAAGGGCAGGTGGTGTTCTTCGACATCAGCTTCATCGAAGCCACGCCGCGCTACCACAAAAAAGACAAATTCACTCTCCAGGTCGAGCTGACCGACTTTTCCGTTTACTACACGC
>JAVHQJ010000418.1:0-23118 GCA_036171075.1 Sideroxydans sp.
AGTTTTCAGGAAAAACCACAGGGTGACGGCGGTTGGATCAACGGCGGATTCTTTGTGCTCTCTCCAAAAGTCGTCGATTATATAGAGGGCGACCACATTCTTTGGGAACGTGAGCCGATGGAGAAATTGGCAAGAGTCGGGCAAATGAGCGCTTTTTTTCATAACGGATTCTGGCAGCCTATGGACACATTGCGAGACAAGACTCTGCTTGAAGAATTGTGGCAATCCGGCAAGGCGCCCTGGAAAATATGGTAAATGCGGATGATAGGTGAAACAGTTGATGGTTTATGGTTGATCCATTGCGATTGAAAGTTTAGTGTTGAAATACAGCTGAAGGTTTATTGTTGAAAGTTTATTTTTGTTTTTGTGCCCCACTAATTAAACAATCAGCTGCTATTACCAACATTAACCGTTTTTAACTATAAAAAATCAACGATAAACCGCTGTTATGTCAGCTATAAACGATCAACATTCAACGTTATTTCCTCACGAAAAATTAGACACATGGCGACTTGCGAAGGCGTTGGCTGGGCAGGTGTATTTGCTTACGGCTAACTTTCCGAAGGAGGAGCGCTTTGGATTGGTAGACCAGATGCGCAGAGCCAGTGTTTCGGTTATGTCCAATTTGGCAGAAGGCAGCGGGAGAGTGAGTCCGCGTGACCAGGCTTACTTTTCTCAAATTGCATTTGGCTCGTTACTCGAATTGGATGCTCAGCTTCAACTTTCAGTCGATTTGCATTTCTTACAGATGGATTGTTACCAGGGTATCCGTCTAACCATTGTAGAATCGGTAAAGAAAATCTCAGCCTTGCGCGCTTCACAACTTATACGAGCAGATCAATAATTCCAACTGCCAAATTTTTTCAACTATAAACGATTAGCCATCAACTGAAGTTATGTCAACGATCAACTTTCAACAATCAACAAGTACTTTTTTCCACGGGAAAAAAGTACTACTAACCGGGCATACTGGTTTTAAAGGAAGTTGGTTGTCCCTATGGCTGCAATCCATGGGTGCTTATGTGGTTGGTTATGCGTTGGCACCACCGACTGTGCCTAGTTTGTTCGATGTTGCCAAAGTGGGGTTGGGCATGACCAGCATCATCGGGGATATCCGTGATCTGGAGCATCTCCGTGCGGTGTTTGCTGAACATCAGCCTGAAATTGTGATTCACATGGCGGCACAACCACTTGTGCGTTATTCGTATATCGAGCCGGTAGAGACCTATTCCACAAATGTGATGGGTACGGTCAATCTGCTGGAGGCGGTGCGCAGCACGCCGAGCGTCAAGGCGGTGGTAAATGTTACTACCGACAAGTGTTACGAAAATCGTGAATGGGCATGGGGCTATCGCGAAAATGAACCCATGGGTGGCTATGACCCCTATTCCAGCAGCAAGGGCTGTGCCGAATTGGTCACGGCAGCCTACCGCAACTCTTACTTCCACCCTTCAACTTTCAACAATAAACATTCAACTGCGATTGCCTCGGCAAGAGCAGGCAATGTCATTGGTGGCGGTGACTGGGCAGAAGACCGCCTTATACCTGATATTATGCGCGCCATCAGTGAGGGGCGTCCGGTGCATATTCGTAACCCGCATGCCATTCGCCCCTGGCAGCATGTGCTGGAGCCGTTGTCGGGTTATTTGCTGTTGGCGCAGAAACTTTATGAGGAAGGTGCGGCTTACGCCGAAGGCTGGAACTTCGGTCCGAATGATGAAGATGCCAAGCCGGTGCAATGGATTGTCGAACGGCTGACCGCGTCCTGGGGAGAAGGTGCGAACTGGGTGCTGGATGCGGGCGACCATCCTCACGAGGCGCATTACCTGAAGCTGGATTGTTCCAAGGCCAAAGGCAGGTTGGACTGGCACCCGCGCTGGCATCTGGATGGGGCTCTAAAGAAAATTGTGGACTGGCAAAAATGTTATCAGCAGGGGGCTGACATGAAAACCGTAACGCTAGAACAAATTGATAGTTATTTAAAAGGAGCTCGAACATGAGTAGCGTACTACGTAAGCAGCTAACGGCTGATGCAAGTCACACCATTCATTTTGTTCTACCACCGGAAATGGGTGATGAGGTAGAAATTATTGTGTTTCCGCGCTCGAACTCAAAGTTGGCATCGCAACAGGAAAGCTTAGCGATGGCCCAACTGATGGATGAAAGCGGTTTTGCTAAAAATGTTCTTAACAGTGCAGAAGAGGATTGCTGGAATGACCTTTGAAATTACGCCCGGCACAATTTACAGTGCGCATTTTCCGTTCAGTGATCTGAGTAATAAGAAGAAAAGACCTGTGTTAGCCTTATCTGGCAAGGATGAGAATGACGATGTACGCATTGTTTTTATTACCAAAACTCCCGTTGATGAAGCACAGGGATTTGCACTGGAATCTGCGGATTTTGCAGATGAGATGCTCATACATGCAAGCCATATTCGCGTGGATAAGACTTTTAATCTTCATATTAGCCGCATTGAGAAACCAGTCGTTCGGTTAAGCGATAAAGGTTATGAGCGCGTGTTACGAAAATTGGTGACGCTGGATATTCCGACGCTTGCCGCACTTAAATACCGCGCCCAACCATTTCAGTCAGGCACTTCCGTTGTGCCGCCGTCCGGGAAAGTGATCGGAGCGCCTGAACTTAAAAATATTGTTGAGGCTTCCCTGGATGGCTGGTTGACCACGGGGCGTTTCAATGAGGCGTTCGAGAAGCGTTTTGCCGAGTTTGTCGGTGTGCCTTATGCATTGACTACCACTTCAGGTTCATCGGCGAACCTGCTGGCTTTTACCGCATTAACTTCTCATAAACTGGGTGCGCGCGCACTGAAACCGGGCGATGAAGTCATCACCGTTGCGGCAGGTTTTCCCACGACAGTCAATCCTATGCTGCAAAACGGTATGGTGCCAGTGTTTGTGGACGTGGACGCGACCACTTACAATATCGACCCGCTCAAAATCGAGGCCGCCGTCAGCTCAAAAACCAGAGCTATTATGATCGCACACACGCTGGGGAATCCCTTCGATCTGGATGCGGTCATGGCTTTGGCTGAAAAGCATAATCTTTGGGTGATTGAAGATTGTTGTGATGCGCTCGGTTCGCGTTACAACGGACAGCATGTAGGCACCTTCGGTCATATTGCTACCTGCAGTTTCTATCCGGCTCATCACATCACCATGGGTGAGGGCGGCATGATATTTACCAAAGACAGTGGATTGCGCACGATCATCGAATCCTTCCGTGACTGGGGGCGTGACTGCTACTGTGGCCCCGGCTGTGACAATACCTGTGGCAAACGCTTCGGACAGCAGATGGGCTCGCTGCCATTTGGTTATGATCATAAGTACACCTATTCGCATCTGGGCTACAACCTCAAGATTACCGACATGCAGGCGGCCTGCGCGCTGGCGCAGATGGATAGGTTGCCGGGTTTCATTGAAGCGCGCAAACAAAACTTCGCCTTTCTCAAGGAACGTCTGAAATCCTGTGAGGAGTTTCTGGTTCTGCCGGAAGCCACCGCAGGCAGTGAGCCGTCGTGGTTTGGTTTTCCGATCACCCTGCGTGAATCGGCCGGCGTGGCGCGTGTCGAACTGCTGAAGTACCTTGATCAATACAAAATTGGTACGCGTCTGTTGTTTGCGGGGAATCTCACTCGCCAACCGTATTTTGAAGGACGCACCTATCGCATCAGCGGTGAGTTGACCAACACCGACAACATCATGAACAACACCTTGTGGATAGGGGTATATCCAGGCCTGACAGAAGAGATGCTGAGTTTCGTGGTCGAGAAGATTGAAGCATTCTTTGGCGTGAATTTCTAAATTTGTGAAATTTTAGCAAGTTGTCGTAGGGAGCGTAACCATGTATGCAGAACGATTGATGCGTGAAACAGCTGTGGCTGGAAATTTGATGAACATGCCAAAGTTGTCTTCAAATATGCGGCTTGAAGCCATTTATCTCGTTGTTTCGGATAGCAAGAACGGAGAAAGTATGAGGCTATGTGATTTGTAGTGGGTATCGATCAGGTTTTATTTTTGGAGCCTGTCGAACCATGAATGGATTAAATATAAATAAATCAATAGGTTACTAATTCATTTGACAAGGCTCTCCTGAGTTTATCGAAGGACTCAAGGCGACCCGGTAATTAAATCAGGTCAACCCCCGGATATGCCGGGGGACCCCAAAAGTTTGACTTATGCTGCGGTCATTGTGACTTGTGAAAAGTGGCAAAAATTCCCTCCCCTTCAAGGGGAGAGTTAGGGTGGGGATGGGTTTGGATGGTGGGGCAGATACGGTTTATGGTGTTACCCCATCCCCCTCCCAAAGCACCTCGCTTCGCTCACCCCCTTGAAGGGGGAGGAGCAAAGCAGCAGCCTTTGGCGGCCCAAGGTTTTATTTGTCTCTTTGAGGGACTCGCAAATGAAAGCCCCGGCTCTGCCTAGGGATACTTCTTTGTTCAGTACTTCATTGGCTATTTTTATTTATTACGAAAGTTTGGTATCGCGTTATGCGTGTCACACCCGAGCAAGTAAGCGTATTTGATATTTTAGCCCATCATTATTTTGGTCAGGATGCAGGGCTATGGCTGTTCGGTTCGCGTGTGGACGATAGAAAAAAAGGAGGAGATTACGATTTTCTCGTCGAAACAAACTTGATTGATGCGGATGAAATTATCGAGCGGAAGATCGCATTGCTAATCGAGCTTCAAAGTACGACCCAGTTCGAGGATGAGAAGATCGACATTGTCGTGAAGCGCAGAGCTGCCACTTTTGAAATGCCGATTTACCAGGTAGCCAAGCGTGAGGGAGTGCAAATATGATGCCGGAACAGTCGATGCGGATTTACATCGCTGAGTGCTCGCAGCATGCGGCTGTACTGGATTCAGGGCTTATCGATGCAAAGGTATGGATACCGCTTTCGTCTAACACCTTGATCGAAAAAGAAATGCTGCGGATACTGGATCAGATTGCATACCGTTTCGCCAAGTTACAGGATTCTATGGGTGAGAAAGTCCTACCTCTGGTTTTGGAGTTGGCACAGGAAACGGTTCCTGAGAATGCAACGTTTCTTGAGAAGTTGAACAGGCTGGAGCGTATAGGTGCGATACCCTCTGCCGAAATGTGGAAAAAATTTCGTATTGTTCGTAATGCCTTGGCTCACGAATATCCGGACGATCCTGAATTACGCGTGAGCGCGATCAATCATTTTCTGGAGGGGGCGGTAACCTTGAGTGCACTTTATCAATTTGTTAGAGAATATATCGCACTACATTTTCCAATGGTTGAATGAGGTGCATGAACTTAGTGTGGAGAACAATAAGGTGATACAACCCGACAGCATTATGAACAGCTCCCTGCGGATAGGCGTAAATCCGGGCCTGTCAGTAGTGATGCTGAGCTTTGTGGTTGAAAAGATCGAAGCGTTTTTTGGAGTCAACTTATAAATGCCGGAAGCTCAATCAAAAAAATCACTGATAGCCATGGTGACGGGTGCAACTGGATTCGTTGGTAGCCATCTCGTACGTAAATTGGTGAGAGAGGGTTGGCAAGTGCATATCATAAGTCGCGCCACATCTATTTTTCCAACTGCACCAGAGTTTATAGAGGTTGTGAACCATGAGTATGATGGGTGCACTCAACGTATGGTTGATATTGTTGCGCAAGCAAAACCAGATGTGGTTTTTCATTTGGCTTCGAAGACGCAGTCAGAACATCAGCCCGCAGATGTCGAATCGCTAATACAAAGTAATGTGCTTTTTGGCAGTCAGTTACTTGAGGCTATGAAAATTAACGGCATCGATAAATTCGTCAATACGGGTACATTTTGGCAGCATTACAACAACGAAGACTACAATCCGGTTTGTTTGTATGCGGCAACCAAACAGGCTTTTGAGGCACTTCTGGAATATTATGTGCAGGCCTGTGGAATCAAAGCAATTACACTGGAGTTATTTGACAACTACAGTACCGATGATCCGCGTCCCAAGTTGTTTAATTTGTTGAATAAGGCCGCTGCAAGCGGCGAATCATTAGCTATGTCGCCAGGCGAGCAAATGATCGACCTCGTGCATATAGAGGACGTGGTTGATGCCTACCTGATTGCCGCGCAATGCTTACTTGAGGGAAGCGTTGCGAATCATGAAACCTACGCAGTTTCTTCGGGTCAGGCATTGTCATTGAAAAAGTTGGTTCAGCTATATGAGGATGTGACCGGGCAAACTGTTGTCGTGAATTGGGGGGGGAGAGCCTATCGACAACGTGAGGTGATGATGCCTTGGAACCGAGGAAAGCAGTTGCCTGGATGGAATCCTAAGGTTACCATAAAAATGGGAATATCAAAATCTGGTGGTTAATAGAATGAAATTAAGCATTTGTATACCAACGTATAACCGGCCTGAGCTTGCATTAAAAGCAATTGAGAGTGTTCTATGTCAAAATTTTTCGAATTTTGAGTTATTAATTCACGATAACTCTGAGAATACCTTTACAGAAAATAAAATTAAACAATTCACTGACAACAGAATTAAATATTTTCGTCACCCAAATAATATTGGAATTGCAGGAAACTGGAACTCATTACTGGAAAAGGCTAGTTGTACCTATGTAAAGTTTTTGAATGACGATGATCAATTGCTACCGGGTAGCTTAAGTCGCATTGCTAATTTTATAACTGAGATTGAGAAAGTTTATGGTGAAATTGGCGCGATATCTTGCAGGGCAATATCAATCAGAGCATTTGTCGAAAAGATTCATCAGTTGACCGGCTCCGGAACTGAGCTTAAATTCGGTGCGGTGCCTTACCGTGACGGTGAGGTGATGTATTCGAATGCGGATCTTGGGTTCTTAAAAAGTCTGGGCTGGGATGGCAAGGTCAGCCTGGAGCAGGGAATAGTTAAGACCATAGGAGGGTATGCTGAATGAAGGTGTTGATTAAGAGTGGGTTTTTTTCTGTGCTGTAATCTGACTGCGGATGCACAGTCCAGAGGCGACAAAATAGAGAACTTTGACAATCTGTACTGCAATGGTTCACGCGAAAATTTGGCTGAGTTTAGAGCCAGAGGGATATTAACTTCGAGCACGGCGACATCCGCAATCAGAATGACATCATACGTGTCGTCCATTCCGTGCTTATCCGGTTGTCACATACACCGAACGGGAAGTCCCACTTTCGGGTGGATTTCGCTTGAAATTCGGCGGTGCGGCTGTCTTCTGGCCACGGAATGCAGGAGCGCACCCCACTCCCGGCCTGAAAAATGCCATCTATTTTGCTGTATGTGCTAACCAAATAAGCACGGTCCATTCTTTCAAACCTGACGCGGTCTTTCATCTGGCTGGACAGGTAGCGATGAACACGTCGATTGCCAATCCTCGTATGGATTTTGAAATTGATGTCAAGTTTACGGACAATCTGCTCGAAGCTGTGCGTCCACACTGCTAATCAGCTGATGAGCACGTCAACCGATTAAAGCTAAGATATTCAACCTCCGTTGTGGCGAAGCTTGATTCAGAATGACATGTATTCACGCTTCGCAATTTGCGAGGTTTAAACATACCTAATTGATAAATAAGGAAATATTTCATGAAACATAATGATAATAGAGGGTTACAGGTTATTTGCAGGCAGTGTGGATCCAATGATTTGAAATTTCGGGGGGCAATGACGCAAGCAGACACATTTTGTGGTATGCCGTTACCTAACGACTGGTATAGTGGTGCACTCTATGAGTGCAGGAATTGTCACCGTCCTTTCGGTACCCTGTGCGTGAGCAAAGCGAATATCTAAAACTCTACGAGTCTGCTCCTGAAAATACTTATCGGAATACATCACTGAGGCATGACCAACGCCTTGTCCGTGATGCGATAATTCGTAATTTTTCAAGTGGTTCAGTACTGGATGTTGGTTGTTTTGATGGAGCTTTACTTAGCTCACTTGGGGAGGGATTCCAATTATTTGGAATTGAGGCATCCAAAGATGCGAAGAAAATATGCAAAGACTGCGGTATAGAAATTATTGCCGATAATGCGGAGGCTCTTTTATCCAGTGATAGAAAATACGATGTTATATGTGCTGTAGACGTTATTGAACACCTCATTCATCCACATTTATTTATCAAGGATGTCGTAGCCAGGTTGAATCCAAATGGGATTGTAATTATCAGCACTGGCAACGCATCGAATGGTTTATGGAAGCTATTTGGAGGGAGGTATTGGTATTGCGCATTTCCGGAGCATATTAGTTTCATTTCACCTGAGTGGGTCAATGAAGTTACAAATAATTATCCCTTGAGAGTATTGGAGTTGACTGATTTTCCGCACAAACATGTAGGCAGCACGAAATTTGATGCGTATATAAGATTCGTTGGGCGCCTAATCAGGGGATATTGGGAATCATTTTTGTTAAGAATGAGGGGTGATAGCTCACAGAATCCTAAGTTCAAACTTGGTTATCCTGGGGTTGTCCGCGATCACATGCTAGTTGTTCTTAAATTAAATGAAGTGCAAAAATAGTCTGGATTTTACTTGGATACTGTACGTTCTAAATGAGCCACCCAACCCTTAAAGCCAAACTTATTCTCAACCTCGGTGCCAATACCTACGGGCAATTGATCACCGTTGCCATACAGTTGGCAAGCGTGCCGCTTTTCCTGCATTACTGGGGCGTGGCGCTTTATGGTGAATGGTTGATCTTGAGTGCGATTCCAGCTTATATCAGTTTAAGTGATGTTGGATTTGCATCGGTGGCAGCAAATGACATGACGATGCGCGTGGCCAGAGAAGATAAGCAAGGCGCTTTGGAAGTGTATCAAAGCATTTGGATTTTTATTTGTGCGGTATCGGTAATCGTCGGCTTCGCACTCACACTAGTGGTTTATGTCTTTCCATTAGATGGAATTTTCTCAATCACACACATCGGTAGTAAAGACACACAACTATTGCTCATAGTGTTAATGCTTTACGTGTTGGCTGGATTGCAAGGCGGCGTATTGAGTGCCGCATTTCGTGCAGTGGGTAAATATGCTTATGGCACGGTGATGAATAACTCTGTGCGCTTGATAGAATGGCTGTTTTCAATGATTGCGCTCGTTTTAGGGGGTGGCGTTTTAGTTGTGGCAATAGTTACACTCGCAATTCGATTGCTGGGATTGATCGTCATGTGGGCTGTATTGCGAAATCAAGAATCTTGGTTAAACTTGGGGTTGGAACAAGCATCAATCCAAAGAATTCGAGAGTTAATAAAACCTGCAGTGGCATTTATGGCATTCCCATTAGGACTCGCATTGAGTCTGCAAGGTATGGTGCTGGTTATTGGCATGACATTAGGTTCGGCAGCCGTTGTTTTATTTTCGGCTTATCGCACATTGACACGCCTCCTAGTGCAAATTATCACCATACTTAATCAAGCCATCTGGCCGGAAATATCAGCAGCTTATGGCGCTGGAAAAATAGAATTAGTGAACCGGATTCATCGCAAAGGCTCATCTGTGACTTTTTGGATTGCACTGGCCGCTGTTATAATTCTCAGCTTAATTGGTGAATGGATAATTGGAATTTGGACACGCCGTGCATTTGAGCAAAATCACCTGTTGCTACTGCTTATGCTGGCGACAACCTTCTTGAACGTGCTTTGGCAAACCAGTTGGGTAGTTCTGATGGCTACCAATCAGCATCAAAAAATAACGATCGCATTTATCGTGTCCGCAGCAAGTGTCCTTATACTAGCTAGGTTGACTATTCCATACTTGGGCATTGATGGCGCAGGGATGATGGTTTTGATTGGTGAATTACCTATGCTATACATCACGATCAATAGCGCATTAAATTTGTTAAATGACAGATGGCTGGCCTATATAAAATCAACGGTAAGCAATCCACTGAAATAAGTCTCTGTACTTGGTTAAGGTGCGATTGTAATACGGAAAATAAACGCTTATTTGTATGCAAATTAAAATAACCAAATATCAAAAAAATATCCAAAGCCGATCAAAAATCCACTATTTAAAAGGGTTGCTGGCAAGATATATCAGTCATTTACGTAATGTATATATTGTACAATTGGCCCGCAAAAATGGTGCAACGGTAGGTGAATGCGTCACCATGCCCTATAAGTTAGCCAAACACGCAAATGCAAACTTGATAATCGGTAATCACACAGCCATACAAACAGACCGTATTGATTTAAGAGTACCCATTCAAATAGGCAATCATGTCATCATTGGTGCAGATGTTGAGGTTCTTACTGTCAGCCACAACGTAGATTCGCCTGATTGGGAGCACAAAACATATGGGCTGGCTATTGAAGACTATTGCTGGTTAGCCACAAGGGTATTTATATTGCCATCGTGTCGTAAAATCGAATATGGGGCTGTCTGTGCGGCTGGATCAGTTGTAGTGCAAAACGTTAACAGCATGGAAATAGTTACGGGTAACCCAGCAAAATTATTACGGCTGCGTAAAAATGTACATACAGATTTATGTGTTGAATCAATGCTGGGAAATGATTATTTGGCTTACAAAACCGCCTACAAAAAAATTAAAACTTCATGAAAATAAACATAGCATCTTCACACCGATTCCATTTGCTAGACCTAGCCAGAGAACTTTCAAGTTTAGGCCATGAAGTGCGCTTTTACTCTTATGTGCCTACTAAGCGGGCGATCAAATTTGGATTGAAAAAAGAATGTAGTTATTCCCTTTTTATTCCCATGCTTCCATTTCTTGCTTTACTAAAACTTAGCAAAGGAGCCTATTGGGCAACCGCGCTAAAAGATCGTGTGTTAGATTTTTATTTAAGCTGGTTTATGAAGCCGTGCGATGTGTACATTGCACTAGGTACCGTTTATGAAAAATCTATTGCCACAGCCAAACGAAAATTTGGAGCAACTACCATACTTGAATGGGGTAGCAAACACATAGAAGAGCAACAGCGTATCTTGTCAGCTATTCCTGGCGTAAAAAAACAAACTGAATATTTCACCATTAGATCATTGCATGGGTATGAATCGGCGGACTATATTGGTATACCCTCTGATCATGTAAAACATAGTTTTATTGAACGTGGGGTAGCGGAAAGTAAACTCATTCAAAATCCATATGGTGTAGATTTATCCATGTTTAGTGCAACAGAAATCATTAAGGAAAATCCTTATGATCTTATTGCGGTGGGTGCATGGAGTTATCAAAAAGGCTACGATTTGCTTGTTGAAGTCTGTAAAAAAAATAACTTTCGTTTGTTGCATGTCGGGTCGATTGTCGATCTTGAATTTCCTGATGAATCCAATTTTACACATGTTAATTCTGTGGATCAGAGCAAACTTATTGAATATTACGCACAGGCAAGAGTTTTTGTATTGCCATCAAGGCAAGATGGATTTGGTATGGTGCTATCACAGGCAATAGCTTGTGGTTTACCTATTGTGTGCTCTATGCAAACTGGAGGTAGAGACTTGAAAAATTTATTGGATGACAAAAGATGGATAGTAGAAATGCAAGCGTACTCAGCTGACGAACTGGAAAGATGTATCCTAGAAGCTCTGGATCTTGCGAAAGGTCAAAGGGGATTACGTTCTTATTCTGATAACGTAATCGATAATTTTACATGGGCGGCATATGGTGTTCGCTATCAGAATAATCTGCTAAGAGTGACTGCATGAAAATGAATTCGGCACTATCAAAATTCAAAACATATGCAAGCCTAATATTGGCTATTTCAGTATTTAGTGAAATGGTTCTTTTTTTTAGTGTTGAAAATTTATTCGCCATAAGTGCTTTGGTTGGCGGGTGGGTAGTGATTTCAACTGTGCTTAGTCAACGTAATCTGCTTCAATATCCTGTTTCATTTATTATGATTCTGGGCATGGCAGTACTGCAGTATCTGTTGCCCCTGCCACTTACACTTTTGGAGCTCAAGCCGGTCACGTATAACCTGAGAGTTCCGTTTTTAACTTTCTCACACCATTTTCTTTTTGCTGTGGCAATTGTGATAACACACAAGCTGTACACAATTGTTGTGGGTAGAAATAATATTTTTCGCGCGTTACTCAAAAAAACAACATTTTATCAAGAGCCTACAAATAGAATCATTTGGATCACATCATTGCTAGGATTGCTTGCAGGTTTCTATAGCTATTTTGTTATGGGGATATGGCATATTGAAAGAGTGGATAGAGACCCATTGTATTACGTGATGTCGAGTTTTTCCGGCTTCATATGGATGCCGTTGATAATTTTGTTCCCAAAATTTAGATATTACCAACCGAAAAATACAGACAAAACGATTAAATATGTCGCAATGTATTCAGTGTTTGTAATCTTGGTAGCAATTGTAAGTAATTGGCGAACAACTCTGTTCAGTGGGGTTTTTATTATCATAGGTTTGTTTTTTTTAGGGCTATTGCTGCAGCAATATAAATTATGGTCAATCATAACGCCCAAAAAATTGGTATTGCTTTTAGTGACATTTATTGTATTTTCGGGACCATTTTTAGATTTAGCACAAGCCATGGTCATTGTGCGTGGCGACAGAGTGAATTTATCACCGGTTGAGTTTTTTAGCCGAACAATTGATGTGTACAACGATAAGGATAAGTTGGAAACCGTAAGACGTTCCGCTTTGAGGGGTGCTAATAACAATCAATTTGAATCAGGTTATTGGAATGAGAACTATCTGAATAACATAGTTTTAAATCGAATGGTAAATCTTAAGATTTCTGATAATTGTTTGTATTATGCAGATAAAATCGGTTCAGAAAACAGCCAGATGCAGTCTGAATTGGCTAATCAAATCATTGCGTTGATGTCAAATGTTATTCTGGGAATTTTTGGTATAAGTCCTGAAGAAAAAATTAGAATTTCTAATCACTCTATTGGAGATGCCTTGTATGGCTTGGCGATCCATAGTGAGAGTAGGTTTGGTTCTGCAATAATTAGCAGTATGCCTGGTGTAGGGATGTCAATCTTCGGATATTGGTATCTTATAATGATCATCCCGCTATTTGCTCTGATTTTCGCAATGTTTGATTCATTAGTTAATTTCAAAAAAGGGAACATTGTATTTTCGTACTTTTTCTTCTTAATGTTTACGATCATCCTGAATTATTTTAATGATAGGCATGTATTTGTATCTGAATTTAAATTTATATTTAGAGACTACTTTGAATCGGTTGTCATTTTTTTAATTACAATGAAGACTGTTCGGTTTATATCGTTTGACAGAAATTCAAAAATTAGGAGTGCAGATGGAGTTACGAGACTATTTAATTCGAGGATTAAAAAATATATATAGAGGGGTTTCTGGGAAGCAATTCCTTAATCCCGCTTGTGATATGAATAGGCAGTCTGCCAATGACAAGATATTCGCGCTTCTTACATCTGATGCACCTTGCATGATTTCAAGGTTTGGTACGACAGAGTTAAATTGCATCAACAACTATCTTTGTGTGAAAAGTAATAAGAGCTATTTTTCACGGTTGATTGACTATATTACGGATAACACCCATACGCCATGGTGGAATACTGATCACTTTCAAGCTATGCTTAACTATTCGGGCATATTCCCACCGAGCCAAGAAGTAAGTGAAAGATTTTCTGAACGTTATTTTCAAGATATACCACTTATAGATTTATTGGGTTCATTTCAGTATTACGAAAAATTTATGCCCCTAAGGTCGGATGTGTACAGGGTGCAATTGGAAACCCTTTATCCCTTCTTTGTTGAGCGACCATGGACGAACGCTTTAAAGGGGAAGAAGGTGTTGGTAGTTCATCTATTTGATTTTTCTATACGCAGTCAGTATGAGAAACGTCACAGCTTGTTCGACAACCCTGACGTATTGCCTGATTTTGAACTTATCACTTTGCGTGCTGTTCTATCGGGCGCGGGTGCCAAAACGCCATTTAATGACTGGTTTGAGGCACTGAAGTATATGGAAGACAAGATTACAAATATTGATTTTGATATCTGTATTATGGGTTGTGGGGCTTATGGACTGCCGTTGGCTGCGCATGTTAAGCGACTAGGTAAAAAAGCATTTCACCTCGGCGGTGGCACGCAGTTGCTTTTCGGCATTAAAGGTAAACGCTGGGAGGGGGAGCAATATAGCAAAGACTGGCAATATCGCCCGAATGAGTCAATCAACATGAACTATGTAGATTTGTTTAATGAACACTGGGTATATCCCGATGATAGTGAAAGGCCCAAGGATGCGATGAAGCTCGAAAATGCATGCTATTGGTGATTTTCGCCATTGTGTTTAGTTACTTTGGGAGTTCAAGTTTATGTCAATACTAGACCGAATCATGTGGCTTGCAATTCGCCGACCTCGTCTGAAAAAAATAGATTCATCGGCGCATTGGTCTGCTTATGTGGATTCTTCAACGGTGTTGTCAATGAACAACCAAATTCATAAGGGAGCTTTAATTCACGACTCTGTAATTGGTCGGCATACTTATTTTGAAAAATCAAAAACTGTTCGTGCTGACATAGGCTCATTTTGTAGTATTGGTCCAGAGGCTGTTATTGGTGGATTGGGGCGACATCCAACCAATTTTATTTCAACACATCCGGTTTTTTACTCGATGCGCTGTCAGAGTGGGAAAACTTTTGCAGAAATGGATTTAATTGAAGAAATTAAGCGGGTATCGATTGGTAGTGATGTATGGATTGGTGCCGAAGCAATGATTTTGGATGGTGTTAATGTCGGAGACGGAGCAATTGTTGGTGCTGGTGCCGTGGTAACTAAAGATGTGCCTCCATATGCCATTGTTGGTGGCGTTCCTGCGAAACTCATTAGGTATCGGTTCTCCGCAGATGTCATTACACTTTTGCTTGATTGGCAGTGGTGGACGCTTCCTGATTCGGTTTTGGCTAATCTGGCAAAAGATTTTTGTGAAAGCACCGAATGGTCTTGTGAAAAAGTTGAAGCGATTCGCAATAAATCATGTCATGTGAGCACTAAATGATATTGGTTGTAGCCCCATATTCTCCGCCTAGCCGCCAAGGTGCAGCTCATCTTGGCGCATCCAGAAAACTCGAAACCATCGTTTCAATTTTGTCGAAATTGGATTCGTCCGTTGTGCTGGTTAATTCAGCACATAACAATACGGTGCCAGCTTCGATTGAGGTCAGCGAAGTAAATATTGGCGGGGTTGATTTAATAGAGATAACCCCACCAATTTACAGTAAGCGAGTCGTTGGGAAACTCAAAAACTTGTTTGATGTTGATCGCGTCCTCGATGTTATAAAGAAATACGGATCACCTCAGTTTATTTGGCTTTATAACGGCTATGCTTTCGAGATGCTACTCGCAGCTAAAGCACAAAAAGCATTTCGAGTTCCGATGATTCTGGAATTTGAAGATTGGCACTTTTCCAGGGGGCGCGGCTTTAATCCAAAGCCTTATATTGATTATTTGCTTTGGCGGTCGGCTGTGAAGTTTATGGCAGGCGCATTTGTCGTGAACGAGCAGCTTGCCAATAAATTGCAGGGATATGTTGCGCGTGTCGAATTATTGCCTGGTATCGTCCCCAAGGTTTTGGCAGATATTGCTCATCAATTTCCACCCTTTGCGAAAGACGAAGGCTTGACCCATGTCGGTTTTTTTGGCGGGCTTTCGGTAGAGAAAGGCGCCGATATCGTTTTGAAATTGGCTCAGTCATTACCTGTGGGGTATGTAGTTCATGTTACGGGTTCCGGTGCGTTGGCGAATGATTTTGTAAAGACAGCAAGTGAATTGCCTGGTAAGTTGTGCTATTACGGCAGGGTTGATGACGTGACACTATATAAATTAATTGCGCAATGCGATGTGATGCTCAACCCGCATGCCTCTATTGAGGATATGAACAATGGGGTTTTTCCATTTAAGGTGATTGAGGCCGTGGCTAGTGGCAGATTGCTGATTTCAACCAGTGTGCCATCACAAGGGCTTGAGGATGTGTTACTTGGCGTGAAATTTATTGCGCATAGCTTTGAGGCTTTTTATTCAGCTATTTTAGAAAGCCGCCAATATTTCAATAGCCACTCAAACGGAATTGTACAAGGTGCTTTGGTTGCCAACCGAAGATTCGGAGAGCAGGCATTGCTAGAAAAAATTCAAGCTATGATTTCTTTAAAAGGATGTCATAATTGAAGATTCTTCACGTCATTTCATCCGTTGATCCCAAAGGTGGCGGTGTCATTGAAGGGGTTAACCAACTGAGTGTTTTGCATCAAAGTATGGGGCATCAAGTTGAGATTTGCAGCCTTGATGATCCTGATTCCGAATGGGTACGTGGCAGCAATACCTTGGTTCATGCGCTGGGGCCGGTAACAGGCAGCTACGGGTATAGTCCTCTGCTCGTTTCATGGCTGAAAGTCCATGCGCATGAATTTGATGCGGTTATCGTGAACGGACTGTGGCAATACACCAGTTTCGCGGTCTGGCGCGCGTTGTCTTGCACCTCCACGCCTTATTATGTCTTTACGCACGGTATGCTAGACCCTTGGTTCAAGCACACTTATCCGTTAAAACATTTAAAAAAATGGCTGTATTGGCCCTGGGCGGAATATCGGGTGTTGCGCGATGCGCGACGGGTTATTTTTACCTGTGAGGACGAGCGTTTATTGGCAAGAGAGTCGTTCTGGCTTTACAGGGCAAGGGAAGCGGTGACGGCTTTTGGTGTAAAAAATCCGCCTGTCAATGGAGAGGTGCTGGCGGGTGATTTTCTGGCGCAATATCCTCAGTTGAAGGGCAAGCGCATTGCCTTGTACCTGAGCCGGATTCATGTAAAAAAGGGCTGTGATCTTCTGATTGAGGCATTTGCCAAGGAAGCGCGGCAGGATGAGAATCTGCATCTGGTGATGGCAGGGCCTGACCAGACCGGGTGGATTCCTGGTTTGCAAGCGCAAGCCGAATCCCTAGGTATTGCGCATAGAATTACCTGGCCGGGTATGTTGCAGGGCGATATGAAATGGGGCGCATTTTATGCAGCGGAGGTTTTTGCGTTGCCCTCGCATCAGGAGAATTTTGGTATTGTGGTTGCTGAAGCTTTGGCATGTGGCAAACCGGTGTTGGTCAGTAATAAGGTCAACATCTGGCGCGAGATCGAAACATATGGAGCGGGTCTGGTGGCTGACGATACGCAGGACGGTACAGATGATCTGTTGCGACGCTGGCTGGCGATGAGTGATTGTGAGTTTGCTCAGATGAAGGTAAAGACCAGGCCGTGTTTTGAGAGCCACTTCCATGTGCAGCGTGCAGCAGAGAGATTGTTGGAAATAATTCGGGAGAGCCAATGAGATTTATTGCGGACACGGTAATTTAGATATTCACGGTTAGAATAATACTCAGTGGCAGGAAATTATAAATGTACCGTATAGAACCACAATTCATGGTGATATTTTTTTGCGCTAAACCGATCTACGGTTCAAATATGCGATACAGCAACTAGCAGCTCGGACTGCAGTCCGAGTTGGTTGTTTTTATCGACTAGTATTCGCACGACTTTGAATTTAATACTGGAAATCGATCATATGAAATTTACAATTGCAATCCCAACCTTCAATCGTCCTGATCTTGTTGTGAAGTCGGTAGAAAGTGCGTTGAAACAGAGCAAGGTGCCTTTTGAAGTTCTTGTTCACGATAATTCTACAGGTGATGATACAGAACGTGCGTTGTCTCATTTTCCAAAAGATCTGGTGCGATATCATAGACACTCCAATAACATTGGAATAGCTGGTAACTGGAATTCCTTAATTGATGTGGCTCAAGGGGATTACATCAAATTTCTAAATGACGATGACCAATTAGATATAGATTGTTTGGCAGATGCTGAAAAAGCACTGGGTGTCTATGAGGCTGGAGTTATTACTTGTCGAGCAAATTATGTAACTACTGAAGGCAGCATAATTAAAGCTGATGCGAGAATAAGGTCCGGACAAAATTATTTTGTTTCGGGTGAGAGTTGCGGGTATTTATGGCTTAAAAGTGCGTTGCCGGTTCGAACGCCTACTCACAGTTTTTATCACACCCAAACTGCCTTAAAGCTGGGTAGATTCACTGAGTCCGGGGACTACACACGAGATGTGTTTTTGGCACTTCGTCTGGCAGTTGCTAAAGGAGCGCTATTCCTAGAGGAGAAGCCGCTGGCTTCCTTTTTAATTCATCCCGGCCAAGACACCAATAAAATTCCGCTACAAGTAAGAGTCGACGATCAAAATGATGTCAAACGTTGGGCCTATGATCATTGCAATAAAATGATTCCTCGTAGTGAGTTAGATGTTGAGCTAAATGCTGTTGTCTTGCGCGAGGCTTTGCTAATGATAAAATGCGAAAGATGGTCAGATGCTTTGCATTGTTTTTCCAGTGCAATTCACAGTCCAAGAGGAACAAGTGTTGCAGCGTGGAGATTGTTACAGCGCGAAGTGTTCCCGGGAAATTATTACGCAAAATTTGATCAATTCAGAGCGTATTTCGATTGAGATTGTGGGTGTGTTTATTGTGAAAATTGACCTTACCAAATCTGTCAGCAATTTTTCTCTAAAAGTAAAGATATTAAGGGCTATTTGGTCAGTAGGTGTCTGGCCTTTTTTTGCTCATTTGCCTCGGTTTGCAAGCCCTTTGCGAATCTGGATACTTCGCGTTTTTGGCGCGTCAATTGGCCGTCAATGTATGTTTGAAAGAGGTATTAAGATTCTGATTCCTTGGAATATTTGTTTTTCAGATTGTGTGGCAATTGGTAGAAATGTCGAAATTTATAATTACGGTAAGGTACACATTTCGAATATGACAGTTGTTTCCCAATATAGCTACTTGTGTACTGGATCGCATGACTATACGCACCCGCATATGCCCTTGACCTGGGCACCGATTAAAATCGGCTCTGAATGCTGGATCGCGGCTGATGTCTTTATCTCACCTGGGATAAGTATTGGGAATGGTGCTGTAATCGGTGCCAGATCGGTCGTGACTAAAGATATGCCAGAGTGGATGGTCTGTGCAGGGAATCCCTGCAAACCAATTAAAGCCAGAGTCGTAAAATATCTATGAGCATTTCCGTATTGATTCTCACAAAAAACGAACAACAGGATCTGCCGGGCTGTCTCAAGAGTCTTGCATGGTCGGATGATATTCATGTCTATGATTCGATGAGCACAGATAATACGGTGTCAATAGCCGAGAGCTTTGGTGCGAAAGTGACGCAGCGTCCATTTGACAATTGGTCAATGCACCAAAACTGGGGGTTACATAACCTTCCGTTCAAACATGAATGGGTGTACTACAGTGATGCGGACGAACGCGTTACTCCCGCTCTTGTGGATGCGATGAAATCAGCTATTGCAAGTAATCGTGAGCATGTTGCCTATAGGTTGAAGAGGCGCGATTATTTGATGGGGGTGTGGCTGAAGCATGTCACGCCATCGCCTTTTAATATTCGCCTTTTTAAGCCGTCCCATATTAAGTATGAGCGATTAACGAATCCTGTCACGTTGGTGGATGGTTCCATTGGGGAGATAGACGCTCATTTTAATCATTACCCTTTCAGTAAGGGCATGTCTCATTGGATAACCAAGCATAATAGCTATAGTACATCAGAGGCTGAGCAGATTATCGCCAATCGTGCGGTTGGCGGGTCGTTCAACATGATGAAAGCATTTTTGAGTGATGATGCGAATGAAAGGCGTTTCCATCAGAAGGAGTTTTACTATCGTCTGCCGATGCGCCCGTTGGTTATGTTTATGCTGTTGTATGTTGGGAAACGCGGATTCCTGGATGGGCGCGCTGGGTTTGTTTTTGCTGTTTTAAGGTCAATCTATGAGTATTTTATAGTTCTAAAGGTGCGTGAGTTAGAAATTGAGCATTGCAAACAGATTTAATATTTTTGGAGTTCTTTGTGTCTACTAATTCCTACATGGTCACTGGTGGCGCTGGGTTTATTGGCTCTAATTTGGTCGAAAATCTATTGGCGGAAGGTTGTTATATTAAAGTTTTCGACAACTTCACCACGGGGTTAGAATCAAATTTAACTGATTTACCCAAGGCGCTCACTGGCAAATTAGAAATTATTCGTGGCGATATTCGTGATGCGCAAGCATTGGGAGATGCCATGCAGGGGGTGAGTGGTGTGTTTCATCTGGCGGCGCTAGTGTCTGTACCGTTATCCATCCAGCAGCCCGATTTAAGTTTGGACATTAATACCCGAGGCACGCAACTTGTTCTGGATGCGGCGCGTCATAATCGCATCAGTCGCGTTGTTACGGCGAGTTCTGCTGCTGTGTATGGAAATAGTCAGAATTTTCCACTGAAGGAAGAGGAGCCTTCACTGCCGCTTTCACCCTATGGCTTGGACAAGTCGTTTGGTGAGCAAATGGGGCGATTATATGCAGCACTTTATCAGATGGACGTAACATGCCTGCGGTTTTTCAACGTGTTTGGACCACGTCAGCCACCAGATTCACCCTATTCCGGTGTGGTGTCTATCTTTGCCAAAAGGGCAGCTGCTAATGAAGCTGCGTCGATTTATGGTGACGGTGAACAGTCTCGTGACTTTGTTTTTGTTAAAGATGTCGCCAATGCACTTAAGCTTTCCATGCAATCAAATTTACCTGGTTTCCATGTTTACAACGTTGGTTCTGGAACTGAAATGACTGTCAAACAGTTGTGGGAGTGTTTTCAGAAAATTTCAGGATTTACCGGGCAGGCTAATCTATTGCAGGAACGTGACGGTGATATCAGGACTTCATTGGCAAGCATTTCCAAGATTCAATCCGACTTGGGCTTTAATCCGTCAAATGAATTTATACGTAATTTAACTGAAACCTATAATTGGCTCAAGTCAAAATAAAAATCCGTGATTACATCCACATCGTCGAACTGTGTGAAGCGCATGTGTTGGCCTTGCAGCATTTGATGGCGGGCAGTGACAGTCGTGCTTACAACCTGGGCAACGGGCAGGGTTATTCGGTGAATGAGGTGATAAAAGTTGCTGAGCGCGTTTCAGGCAAGCATATTCCGGTTAGATACGGACCCAGACGCGCGGGTGATCCGCCCAGGCTGGTCGCTGATGCCAGCAGAATCCGCAAAGACTGGGGATGGATGCCACGCTTTGGTGCGCTCGAACAAATCATTGAGCATGCATGGGCTTGGGAATCCAATTCAAAAAGCGTTAGCAATTAAGAGCATGCGCATCCTGATCCACGGTATCAATTTTTCCCCTGAGTTGACGGGAATCGGTAAGTATTCCGGCGAGCTGGCGCTATGGCTGGCGGGGCAAGGGCATGAGGTGCGGGTGGTAACCGCGCCGCCCTACTATCCACAGTGGAGGATAGCTGACGGGTATGCAAATGCCTGGCGGCGAGTCAAGGAGCGAGGACTGTGGACTGAGGAACACGGACTCAGAACTGAGTATCGCGGAAGTTTGGTGGTGTTTCGCTGTCCGTTGTGGGTGCCGAAGCAGCCTTCAGGTTTGAAGCGTATTTTGGTAAATATGGGTGGTAAATATGGGTCAGACCCCTTAAAATAAATGGTAGTAAATATGGGTCAGACCCCTTAAAATATCCGCATCTATTGACATTATGAATAAGTTAATGGTAGTGTGACACAAATATAGAACATAGAACTAAGAGGATGTCATGCGAACCACGTTGAATATCGATGAGAAATTGCTGAATTCTGCCAAGCATCGGGCTATTGAAGAGAAAATTTCTTTGGTGAGGCTGATTGAAAGCGCATTACGTGAATCTCTGTCAAAGCCGAGGGTAAAGAAGAGTGGAGCAATACAGCTGATAACTGCGTTCGGGGCAGGCGTGAAACCGGGGGTGGGTCTGGATAATGGACGTTTGTTATTGGACATCATGGACGATCCATCATGATGTTGATGGATGTGAATGTGTTGGTTTATGCGCACAGGGAAGACGCGCAGAATCATCGTGCTTACCGTGATTGGCTGGAGTCAGTGATCAATTCCAATATTGCATACGGTTTTTCAGAGTTGGTATTGAGCGGTTTTATCCGAGTGGTGACTCATCCCAAGGTTTTTGAAAACCCCAGCTCCACGGAAGTTGCTATTGCCTTTGCACAACAAATCAGATCGTCCGGGCACGCGGTATGTTTGGTGCCCGGCAAAAGTCATTGGGATATTTTTTTGAAGTGTGTTCAGTCGATATCCGCACAGGGCAATGATATTCCCGATGCTTATCATGCCGCTCTGGCACTGGAGTGGGACTGTGATTGGTTCACCACCGACAAGGGGTTTCGTCGCTTCAAGGGGTTGCGCGTGCGCCATCCTCTCAAATAAGGCGTGCTATGCCGAGAAAACCGCGATTTTACGTGCCGGGTGCGCCCGTTCACGCAGTTCAGCGCGGGCATAACCGGTCTGCTGTTTTCTTCGACGATCTCGATTATCTGGAGTATCTGCGCTGTCTTAAAGAGGCAGCTGATGGTTGCGGCTGCGAGATTCATGCCTATGTGCTGATGACCAATCATGTGCATTTGCTGCTGACGCCGGAGCGTGCAGACTCGGTGGGGCGCTTGTTTCAGAGTCTGGGGCGGCATTATGTGCGATATGTAAACGAAACCTATCAACGACATGGTGGATTGTGGGAAGGCCGCTATAAGTGCAACATAATTGAGTCGCAGGCGTATTTTTTGTTGTGCATGCGTTATATCGAGATGAATCCGGTCAGGGCTGGTATGGTGGATCATCCTGCGAAATACCGCTGGTCCAGCTACGCGGCTAACGCGTTGTGTGTAAGTAATGCTGTTCTAACGGCGCATTCCGAGTATGTGGCGTTAGGTCGTTTGCCCGATGATCGCCAATCTGTTTATCGCGGACTGTTTGTCGAGGGGACGGATTCTGACGAGTTGGCGCTGTTGAGGTGTGCTTTGCAAACTGGGACGCCACTGGGTAGTGAAAAGTTCAAGGCAGAAATTGAAGCGACCCTGGATTTAAAGGTGGGTTTTGTGCGACGCGGTCGACCGAGAAAAACATCCAACGGGTGACCCGCAAGGGCATCTCCGCCTAGTTCACGCTGCTGCGCAGCGACTAGGGTGCGACAAGGGGGAGAGCGTAGCGAGGGGGCCGGATTTAAAGTAGTGTAGATACTCTGTTTCGGGGCAAGTTTTTTTCTGTATTTTTTTGCATTTTCCAC
>JAVHQJ010000419.1:0-5580 GCA_036171075.1 Sideroxydans sp.
TCCCTTCACATCAATTAATCAGCTATCTCAGGATTTTGTCAGCGTCTCTTGTGGCACCGAACAACAGCCATTCACGTTGACATCACTATGAGTGGCTGCATGGTTTCGAAACTGGCCTGTCGCTACAATCAACTTTAGGCAGTTCAATTTGCAACCTCACGAGAATTATATTTACCCGTGAGGCGGCGGTTTGTTATTCATTGGGTGGCGGAGTTGTATATTTCAGGCGGCGGGTTTGCAATTAGAATGAGCGACGTCATTCAATGGAATACGCAGAGTGAGGGAGAAACAATGACTGCGCTGACAATTACGGTAGGAAAATCTCTAGTCGAGAATCTGCACGATTTCTCTCGCACTATGCAAGCCACATCAGATGGTCTGAAAGTTTGGCCACAATTTGGGCTTGGTTTTGAGAGCATGGCGCAAATGGGTGAGGTGTTTAGCCCTAAACGCTGGGAGTTGGTCGAGGTGCTAAAAAAGACCGGCCCACAAAGCATCTACGCCCTGGCAAAGCGGCTTGATAGGCACTATCGCAATGTGCACCAAGACGTGACCAAGCTTTCTGAGTGGATGGTGATCGAAAAAGATGAGTCGGGTAAGGTGTTTGTGCCGTGGGATAAGATAGACGTGCAGTTACCGCTAAAGCGGTTGGCAACCTAAGTGCGGTGTCCCTCTGAATTTCAGATACCAATGTGGCGGAGGCTAGAATTGATGCAAGCCTTAGAGCGACCTAGATACCAAGCAGACACAGCATTAAACTTTGCGTTGGTATTTCATGGTATCAAAACTCGCGCAAATACCATGATTCTGAAACAGAGAAAACAGCCCTAATTCCCCTTGTTCCCACTAGAAAGTCTAAGCAGAAATACCATGCAAAATCACGTCATCAATGAATGGTATCAAGCAATATCAAGTCAGAGAGTGATGTCTATACCATTAAAAATACCATTGATGATTCAGATTACAGCATCAACAAGATTAACTAGTTACTTTTAAATCAAATGGTTAATAATACCCCTCACTCCCACTCAATCGTTGCGGGCGGCTTACCTGAAATGTCGTACACCACACGATTGATACCGCGTACTTCGTTGATGATGCGGTTGGATACTTTGCCCAATAAATCGTAAGGGAGTTGTGCCCAGTGCGCCGTCATAAAGTCTTGCGTTTGCACGGCACGCAAAGACACAACCCATTCATAGGTGCGTCCATCGCCCATGACGCCAACTGATTTAACGGGTAAGAAAACAGTGAAGGCTTGGCTGGTTAATTCATACCAAGTCTTACCACTTGCATCTTTGGTGTTGCGTAGTTCTTCGATGAAAATTGCATCGGCACGGCGCAACAGATCTGCATATTCTTTTTTAACTTCGCCCAAAATGCGCACCCCCAAGCCTGGGCCTGGAAAAGGATGGCGATACACCATATCCGCTGGTAAGCCGAGCGCGACGCCCAATTCGCGCACTTCATCTTTAAACAATTCGCGTAGCGGCTCTAACAGCTTGAGGTGCATAGATTCTGGCAGCCCACCAACGTTGTGATGCGATTTGATGGTGTGTGCTTTTTTGGTTTTTGAACCCGCAGATTCGATGACATCAGGATAGATAGTGCCTTGTGCCAGCCATTTTGCTTGCTTGAGTTTGGCAGATTCGCGCTGGAACACTTCGACGAACTCGCGCCCAATGATTTTGCGTTTTTGCTCTGGGTCTGTGACGCCTGCCAAGAACTTCAAGAACTCGCCGCTCGCATCCACATGAACAACTTTCATCTTCAAGTTTTTGCCAAACATCTCCATCACTTGTGCGCCTTCATGCAAACGCAGCAATCCGTTATCTACAAACACGCAAGTGAGTTGATCGCCGATGGCTCGATGAATGAGTGCGGCCGCCACTGAAGAATCCACCCCACCAGATAGTCCTAAAATGACCTCTTCATCACCGACTTGCGCTTTGATTTTGGCAACAGCTTCGGCAATGTAGTCCGGCATATTCCAATCCTGTCCGCAACCACAAATGTCATGCACAAAACGTTCGATGATGGCTTTACCTTGATACGTATGCGTGACTTCAGGATGGAATTGCACCGCATAGAAACGGCGTGTCTCATCTGCCATGGCAGCAAATGGGGTCGCCTCATTAGAAGCAATCGCAGTAAATCCAGCGGGCATCGCAGTTACTTTGTCGCCATGACTCATCCATACATCAAGCAGTCCGTGACCTTGCGCATTGGTTTTATCTTGAATACCTGCAAATAATTTTGAATGCCCCTGCGCGCGAATTTCTGCATAACCGAATTCTCGAACTTTTCCGCTCTCAACTTTTCCACCCAATTGAGCCGCCATCGTTTGCATACCGTAGCAAATGCCGAACACTGGGACACCCAATTCAAATACGAGCTGTGGCGCTTTTGGCGTTTCATCTTCGTAGACGGAATTCGGCCCGCCAGAAAGAATAATGCCGGATGGGTTGTAAGCGCGAATATCAGCTTCCGACATATCCCACGGATGCAGTTCGCAATAGACATGCGTCTCACGTACACGGCGTGCAATAAGCTGGGTGTATTGAGAGCCAAAATCAAGAACGAGGATTTTTTTATGCATGTTAAAAACCTAGCAAAGGGTAAAAAAGAAGAGAAATCGAATACGGCTGAAGGATGACGTTGGTCTGGTTTTACCCCTTCCGCAGCCTCCTTCTTCCTTCCCGCATTATTTAATCAATGTGATAGTTCGGCGCTTCTTTGGTAATTTGCACGTCATGCACATGTGACTCACGAATACCCGCCGAACTAATCTCTACAAATTCGGCTTTAGCGTGAATCGTTGGAATATCAGGGCAACCTAGATAACCCATGCTGGCGCGCAAGCCGCCCAACAATTGATGAACGACTGCCAGTGCACTTCCTTTGTAAGGTACGCGTCCCTCAACACCTTCAGGTACGAGCTTATCTTGATTGCTCACGTTGTCTTGGAAGTAACGATCGCTAGAACCTTGTTGCATGGCGCCTAAACTACCCATGCCGCGATAAGATTTATAAGAGCGGCCTTGATACAGTTCAATTTCACCGGGGGCTTCTTCCGTACCTGCGAATAGTCCACCCAACATCACGCAATGTGCACCCGCTGCAATAGCTTTGGAAATATCGCCTGAAAAACGCACTCCGCCATCGGCGATAAGGGGCACACCCTTTCCCGCCAAGGCATCAGACACATTTTGAATCGCAGAAATTTGTGGCACGCCTACTCCTGCCACCATACGTGTGGTGCAAATTGAGCCAGGGCCAATACCGACCTTTACACCATCCGCGCCATGATCCACTAGCGCCAAAGCGGCAGCGCCTGTTGCGATATTGCCGCCAATAACATCTACTTTAGGGAAATTTTTCTTAACCCACTGCACGCGACTCAATACACCTTGCGAATGGCCATGCGCAGTATCTACCACCAACACATCCACACCCGCTTCAACCAACAATGAAGCTCGTTCTTCTGTCCCCTCACCCACACCAACCGCCGCACCTACGCGCAAACGACCCATCTCATCCTTGCATGCATTAGGGTGTTCAGTGGACTTGAAAATATCTTTTACGGTAATAAGACCGCACAGTTCGAATGCGTCATTTACCACCAACACGCGCTCAATTCGATGGAGATGCATGAGGCGACGCGCCTCTTCACGACTTGAATTTTCCTTAACGGTAATCAAGCGCTCACGCGGGGTCATAATTTGAGTGATGGATTGATCGAGATTGGTTTCAAATCGCAAGTCACGGTTAGTAACAATACCGACGACTTGCTTTCCTTGCAGCACAGGTAGGCCAGAAATTTTATGTTGACGGGTTAAGTTGAGCACATCACGAACCGTCATCGTATTGGTCACGAAGATGGGGTCTTTCACCACGCCACTCTCAAATCGCTTCACTTTAGCGACCTGCGCAGCCTGCTCTTTACTGGTCATGTTCTTATGAACAATGCCGATGCCCCCTTCTTGTGCCAACGCAATCGCCAAGCGCGCCTCCGTCACCGTGTCCATCGCAGCGGATAACAATGGGATGTTTAAGCTGATATTTCGAGAAAGTTGCGTACGCAGACTAACGTCGCGCGGCAAGATATTTGAATAAGCGGGGAGGAGAAGTACGTCGTCGAAAGTAAGAGATTTTTGAGTGATGCGCATGGGAACTTCCTCTGCAAAGCGCGCATTATATCAAAACTTAATGCTTTGACTGCATCCGCATCATCCCGAGAACTATTGTTTCTTACCCATCACATACATCACGTATTCATAGAACAGTTCGCACCAACTTTGATCGCTTACTTTAAGGGCTTGCATGAGTTTGTTAACTTCACTGATCGGCCATTTTGGATTGAATTTAACCAACATTTCCAAAGGATAGTGCGCCATCAACTCTGGCAATTTCCCAGAACGCTTGTTTATTTCGCCCAACATCAGGGCAATGTCTTTGTCTGAATTGACTTCGGCAGTTAGGTCGCCATAAATAGTAGGGTTTTGCTTGGTAAATTCAACAAATTGAGACACCAAAAAGAAAAACTCACTCTGATTATTTTGTGTCACATCATCCCCTAACATATAAGGGAAAACAGTCAACTCTAACCAATAATAATTTAGTTTAGGGTTATGTAATTTGCTAATTCCAACATAGCCTTTTCTGGCTAACGCGCGCCCCACACAGTCATTTAGAATTAATTTATCGGAGGTGCGCTCTACTAATTCTGGGTTATTGAATAATTCTGGTTTTGCCAAACAGAATTCAGGAAAATCATCCAACAACTTTCCCGATGTTTGATGCGCACGATAGTAGGAGCGAAATAGCTTAAGCACTATCTCTTGATTTTTTTCAACCAAGAAGTATGTCGTCTGCGGGTTGTTTTTTTGATTGCGTTGCACGTTAAACCTTTAAGATGCTGTTACACCAAGTATCGCCTATTAATGCCATGCAGGTTTGCAATAAATAGTGAGAAAGCTATTCAGGGCGTAATCATAAATTGACGCGCACGAAAATAGTAGGTAATTTTCACACATCCGTAATTTTAGGAACTCAAATGAAACTAACCACCCTGACTATTTCATTCCTTTTACTCTGCGCCCCGGCACACGCCGCCCTTAATAAATGGGTAGATGCGAAGGGAGCAGTGCACTATTCGGATACCGTTCCTCCCGATGTGAACAAGGCCAACGTCGTGCACTCAATGACAGGCAGAGGTCAACTTGAAGCGCCTGTTTCAAGCTCGCCCAAAACAGTTGCAGAGCGCGAAGTTGAGTTGAAAAAAACACGCAAGGAAAAAGAAGATTCTGCCGCCCAAAAAGAACAAGAGGACAAGCGCACAGCAGAGCGTGCACACAATTGCTTAGTGGCGCAGCAAAATTTGCGGGCCCTAGAAGAAGGGGGACGTGTAGTGAGTTATGATGCCAAAGGAGAGCGCACTTTTCTTGACGATGCTGCGCGTGAACAGCGCATCAGCGAAGCACGTAGCGCAGCCAGTTCGATGTGTAATTAAGTTGCAAACAACCTGGGGGTGTCCGGAATTTTGTGTAAACGGGTTTTCGATTAACTCGATGAAATCCG
>JAVHQJ010000420.1:0-1179 GCA_036171075.1 Sideroxydans sp.
ACTGGATTGTTTGCGGCAATGCGCTGCGGCTGGACTGGCTGAGTGTGTGCCCGCCGACCGGCACGGGTGTCAAGGTTGTGGCCGATGACTTGTTTGGCACACCATTGGATCAAACGGAAATCGATTTTGAGAATGAGGGCGGGGAGACTTACATCTGCGGAAATCCACCATATGTTGGTGACAAAAAGCAAAACAAGGAGCAAAAATCCGATATGGAAGGGGTGTTTAGTCCAGCATCCTCCCGATGGCGATCTTTTGATTATGTCTGTGGGTTCTTCTTCAAAGCGGCTCAATATGTCGAACAGGACGACCAAGCTGGATGTGCATTTGTGTCTACAAACTCTGTTGCACAAGGAGTTCAGGTTTCAGAATTTTGGCCTTTAGCTTTATCGCGCTCAAAACTTTTCTTTGCGGTAACTTCATTTAAGTGGGCAAATCTAGCTGCACATAATGCAGGTGTGATGTGCGTTGTTATTGGTATTTGCTCAGTGAAGCGCTCCATAAAGTCGACACTTTTTGATGGCGAGATTGCAAGAAACGTCTCTGCCATTTCGCCGTACTTGATCGCCGGTGACCCCATTTATGTTAAAGCGCGATCAAACCCAATTTCACAAGTATCCGAAATGCTACTTGGCAACTTTGCCAAGGATGGAGGGCATTTAATTTGCAGTCATGATGAGCTTAGTAGCTTCGATGATGTAGCGAAAAAGTTTATCCGCCCTATGTTTGGCGGCCAAGAGTTTATAAAGGGTGTCAGTAGATATTGCTTTTGGATTTCAGAGGAAAATCTGCCTGAAGCGATGAAGAGTGAAGAGCTCCGCAAACGATTTATTAATGTGCGTGAAAATAGACTGGCAAGTCCGAAGAAGGCTACTGCTGAATGGCATTCAAAGCCATTTAGATTTGTTGAAATTCGATCGCCACTCTACAACGAGGCGATGGTTATTCCCATCGTTAGCTCTGAAAACAGGCCGTATCTTCCAGTAGGTTTTTTACCCCGTAACTCGATAGTCAACTATGCCTTTGGGATGTATGACACTCCTCTTTGGAATATGTCACTAATCGCCTCCCGTTTACACATAGTCTGGATTGGTACCGTCTGTGGAAAGATGAAAACAGATTTTCGCTACTCCAACACCCTCGGCTGGAACACCTTCCCCGTCCCTTTGCTCACCGAGC
>JAVHQJ010000421.1:0-1178 GCA_036171075.1 Sideroxydans sp.
CGCGCTCAGACATGAAGGATATATTCAGGATGAATGGTTTATGAATACTACCATTTATGATTCATCCTTACATGTTGCGCCATGCCTGTGGGAGTTTCTTTGCTGAGTTTGTTCGTCTGCGCGACGACGCTATTCGTTTCTTTTCTGTTGCCGGGCTGAAAATTGTTTCAATATTTCGGCGCCTTCGGGCAAAACCGTGTCGAGCAGGTCGCGGCTTTGCTGAACTTTCTTGCGCGTTGATGCTGTCTGCTGTTTGCAATTATCCTGCCAGAACTGTTTTGCTTGCGTCAGATCGGCTTTCGCGCCTGCCTCTTCGAGCAATCGCCGGGTTTTACGGTAGGGATTTTCGCTTGATTCCAGATAGTAGGGCTGCGTGACATACAAGGGTACAAAGCGGAATACATCATTAAACACCGTTTGATTGCACGCCCACAGCGCTTGTCTGAAGGCGATATTTGAGTAGATCCAGGCGGACAAGCCTTTTGGGTTTTTATCATCCATCGTGCGTCTGACGGCATCCGATTTAAGCAATTCCCCCACCACTTCCGCATAGCCCATATAGGCTGCCGCCATCAGCGGTGTCTGTCCTGAACTGTCCGGTTCGACGAGCAGCACCGGATCGCCGGCTGCAACATAATCCTGAATTTCAGACGCCGCGCTGATTTCGGCATCGGTGAAGTTTTCCAGTTTCCCCGTGGTTTCGCCGATGACATACATCCGCTGACGCAGCTCGCTGATGATTTGATGCGGCTTCTTGAGATTTTCGATGCCGAATGATAAACCGGAATAGACGGACAGCAAGCCGCAGAGCAGCACCGGGGGGAAGCGAGCGTAGATGGACATGCGAATCCTTAAGTAAACAAGCCGATGAATTGTAACAAATATCAGCAAGCGGATGCGGAAAATTCGCACTGGACGAAAAAATGTTTTTCGCTAATTATGGCTGTAATGCGCAAACAGAGGTGGCACTATTATTTTGTTCATTTCGTCCTTACAATCGACCATGAAGAATCGCTTGGTTCACGGCTCTATATGATAAGTGAATTCTACCGCTTCATTCGGCATCACACTATTTCTTAATAAGTCCGTTAACTGAGTCAAAAATGAATAGCAAATACAGGGATGCCGGGAAAGTTCTTCTAGTCGGAATGCTGATTATCTTTTCATCTATTTATTAT
>JAVHQJ010000422.1:0-1176 GCA_036171075.1 Sideroxydans sp.
GGTTTTGCGGGTCAATATAGATCAGTTGCACCAGAAAATAAATCCGCTTGGCGTCTGTATTGGCGACGGCCTCGGTCATGATGTCCTTCTCGCGCAGAATAGCGGCATCGTTGAGCAGGGTCAGATCAGCCCGGTTCTCGCCATTCACCACCACAGCCCCATTAAGGAAGAATTTTTCCCTGGGTTTTAAGGTCAACCTGAGCGGCACGCATCACCCCTGTCTAAAGTTCGTTTCATTGCCTGCGCTGATATTACATCGACTCAGAACCCGTGCGATGTCCGATTACATCGCCTGAGATAAAGACACCACGGGCGGTAATCACCAAGCGACTCGTATAAGCGCAACCGCCAACGCGCAGAAGATGAAGCACGTTTAACGACTAGGCCAACCTTCGCGCCAGACTGGTGTAGCTGTCACCCAAAGCGGATCGCACGTTTTGCGCTAGATCGGCACGCTGTCCAGCTACCTGCATGATCGCCGTCTGGGTAGATTGCGCAGCCTCCGCAACCTGCTTATCGCTGGCTCCACTAGTCAGATTCGGGAGATTCAATCCCTGACTCGGGCCAGGTAGATTGATGGTCCCCGTGATGCCAGATTCGACTTGAAGGTCAGGCGGAACCTTAAGCGATTCCATCTGGGCTCTCAAACTGTAGAATTCTTTCAGGTACGCGATGCGTTCTGGATCATGTACGCCCAGTGGTGGAATCTGCTTCACGATCATCTGTAACTTGTCATTCATGCGGCCCAGCGTTTCCTGCTGCTTGGCCAATGTCTGGTCCATCAGATTGATGAGTTTGCCCGCCGTGATGGATTGATCCTGGCCAAGTTGAATACTAGCCGCCGAACTGATGTTCACCTGCTCGGCACGGACACCCCCGACATTGGCGGTACCCGGTCGCGACTGAGGCACACTCGCACCAGCTACCTGCGACTGGAACGCCGGACCATTAACACTTGGTATACCGGTCACCATTTCAACCTCCTTTTGACACCGAGCACTGGCGCAAGCGCCAGTACCCGGATATCAGAGCCCCTCAGCCTTATCTGTTCAAATTACGGGAACAGTCTCAGGATCGATTGAGCGGCTTGCGAGGCCAGACTCAACGAGGTCACACCCAAGGATTGCCGGGTCTGCAACATCAACATGTTGGCGCCTTCCTGGTTGGTATCGGCGG
>JAVHQJ010000423.1:0-1176 GCA_036171075.1 Sideroxydans sp.
GTGATAATGATTAAAATGCTGCGATGATGATGTTACAACAAGTCAGGGCATCAATGGCGGATCAGTGACAAAGCCGATCCGCGTCACCCCCGCCCTGGCTGCACCGGAAATCACCTGCGCCACCAGTTCGTAATGCGCCAGACGATCCGCGCGGATGTGCAACTCCGTTTGCGGCTGTTTTTTTGCTTCCAGCGCGAAGCGTGCCGGTAAAGTCTCCGCCGTTATTGCTTCACCGTTCCAGAAAAAACTGCCGTCTTCCCTGATGGCAAATTCAATATGTTCCGCCTTGGTGATATTGGCGTTGCTGGATGCCTTTGGCAAATCAATCTTCACCGCGTTAGTCAATAGCGGCGCAGTAATGATGAATACCACCAGCAGCACCAGCATGACATCCACCAGTGGCACAACGTTGATTTCCGCCATCGGCCCCTGATGCCTTGTTGAATCAAAACTTCCAAATGCCATCACACTTCCTCTTTTGTCTGAATCGCCACTTACAGGAATACCAAGGAAACGCTGATTTAATCCGTTCGTGGTGAGCCCGTCGAACCATGAGCAGATTAAATATTAACAAATCAATTGGTTACAAAACCCTTCGACAAGCTCAGGCGGGTGCCCGACCACAAGATTGATGGGGCGAACGGATGATTTATTCAGCGCTTCCCTAAACGTTTTAAGACTTCCGATCACCTATCGTAATCAGGGCATACAAATCATGCGCAAAGTTGTCCAGCTTGGCCAGCCACAGCCGGTTGCGGCGGGTGAACGAGTTGTAGGCCAGCACCGCCGGGATCGCCACCGCGAGACCTACTGCCGTCATGATGAGTGCTTCACCGACAGGACCTGCCACCTTATCCAGCGTGCCTTGACCGCTCATACCGATCTGCACCAGCGCGTGATAGATACCCCAGACCGTGCCGAACAAGCCCACGAAGGGCGCGGCAGAACCGGCAGAAGCCAGCACCGTCAGGCCGTACTCGACCTTGGCTGATTCCTGCTCAATGCCGTTGCGCAACACGCGCGTCAAATACTCCGACATGCCGCCTGCCACCAGCAACTTTTCCGCGCCGCGCTGATTGCCGCTCTGCACATCCAGCGCTTGTTTTGCCAAGTCAGAAAAAGCATTGGCATCGGGGCTGATGTTCAGCGTTTTTTGCATATCCTGCAAGGAAGACG
>JAVHQJ010000424.1:0-1176 GCA_036171075.1 Sideroxydans sp.
CATCAGCGCGACAAGAAGCTGGATATGCTGCGTTCGGTTCTGCGTCTCGATCCACAGCACGAAGGGCATCGGCGGCTCTACGATGAAGGGACGCAGCTGTTCCGGCGAACCTTGTTGCTGGCGGCAGCTTTTACGTTGCTGCATTTTGCGGTGAAATTCCTGCCACCCAAAGACTGGCAGTGGGCGTACCAAAGCTATGGCGCGATCGTCATCTGGATGGCGGGTGTGGCGCTGGCGACCTACGATAAAAAAATTTTCCGGCTGATCGTCGGGTTCAATTTTATCAACATCGCGCTGGGCATTGCTCCCAGCGAATTTGCTGCGGTCTGGGCTAGCCTGACGAATCAGGGCATGGGTAATTTTCTGGCGATGAGCGTCGGGCTGGTCATCATGGCCTATATCGGCACGCAAATAATGATGATCGTGAAAGTCATACTGATTGTGCCTTGGGCATCACTTCGCGAGGCGTGGCAGGCGTTGAAAGGTGCAAAAAAATCAGGCGTGACCAAGGTATTTATGCGCGAACTGGTAAATTCGCGCAACTGTTGGTTCAACCTCGCTGCCTTTTTGCCGCCGCTGTTCGCGCCCTGGCTTGCTCCCTCATGGGATGCCCTTGGCGTGTACCTGCTTTTTGTTCAGCCCCTGCTGCTATATGGACTCAGCCGTTTATGGCTGCCTCAAGGGCAACGGGTCGGCTATTGGGGGCTGTTGTTTTTAAACGGATTTTTGGCGATGTTTATTTCTGCCGGTCACGACCCTGCTGTATTGAGCCTGTCGGGCAATCTGCTGCTGGGACTGGCGATAGCATTAACCGGCATTATCACGGCAGACTTTTTACGGAGAATTGCATGACACTGGACGAACTCAAGCTGATACACGCCGCTTACCGCGCCTCCCCGGATAATCCGGATCTGGCGCTGCTGCTGGCAAGCAAACTGGCGGCGCTACAGATGTGGCCGGAGCTGCTTGAAAATCTTGAATTCTGGCTCAAACAGCCTGTGGAAAAACAGCCGCCAGAACTGGTAGCTTTGTTGATACGCGCATTGCTGGAAACCGCCCGCATCCCGGAGGCTGAAGCAAAACTGAATAGCCTGCTGGATGCCGCACCGGAATACGATGTGGAAGAACTGCTTGCCGCCTTCGAGGAAAAAGGCCTCAAGCCGCGCCGCAGCAACC
>JAVHQJ010000425.1:0-1174 GCA_036171075.1 Sideroxydans sp.
CTAGATGATGCAGCGGTGAGAATGTCTGTTTTGCTCGAATTGATATTTAGTCCAACTTGCCTCAGTTCGCTGATAAGGTCGCCCAAGGCTATCCTAGCTTGCGTATCACTTGTGCAGACAATACGTATGTCATCAACGTATCGATAATAATCATATCCACGTTTTACCATTGATTTATCGACTTGGTTCAAAACCATATTCGCCAAAAAAGATGATGTGTCTCTGTTTTGTGGGAGACCGTGTGATTGTTTAAAACACCATTTTTCTAGAAGCATCTTCAGGGTGGTGATTGCATTTTGGATTGACTGCTTCTCTAAGCCATCGATGTTAAGTAAAGGGAGTTCCACATATAAAGATTGAATTACGTGTTCAACTGAAATATTTTCAAAATAATTGCTGATATCTGTAACCAGCAGGAAACCCGAGTCTTTCAGACCGACATGCGTGATGCCTTCAAATGTTCGCCATAATTCAATTCGGTGCTTAAAAAGGTACTTTTTTTTCTGAGCGTATGGATCGAATCGATGACCCAATACTCTATTTGAGAGACGCTTGTCATAAAACGGTATCAAGTAACTGCATATTGCTTGATAAATAAACCTGTCATAGAAATCTGTCTCTATCGCATAACGGAGACCCATGCCGACTTTTGGAATATCGCAAATGCGCCTACCTCCGCTCGGATACAACCCGTGGCCTTCATGCAAAAGATCGGTGATCGTTTTGCAGACATCTTGCGATGATGAGAAAATATCCGTGTAGCTTAGTGCATCGGCAAACCAGTCATCACGCATGTCCTGATTAAGCTGTTTAAGCACATTCTTGATGTCTATTGGGAACGTCAGTAGTCGTTGATCATCCTTTGAGATTTTGGTTACGTTATCCTGCTTTTTGCTTGTCACGTGAAGATTCCAATCTATCAACAATGAAGATTTAAGCCAAGGCGTAAATCAGACGCGAGCCTATAAGTTCAACCGTAAAATCAAAAGAACAACCATAACTTGTTTTGTTTACGTCAGCAAGAAAGTCACTGCGAGCCAAGTTCGGGTACTGCACATTATGACACGCCATGAACGACCGCTTTCTGGTTGCGATTTTTCAACCTTCACCATCTCCTATTGGCACTTATGAATAGCTATTCATAAGTGCCATTATGCATAGTACCCAATTATGA
>JAVHQJ010000426.1:0-1170 GCA_036171075.1 Sideroxydans sp.
TCGATGTAACCACCCAAACCGACCAGCCCGAAACCGAAGATCCAGGTCATCCAGACACGCAACATCTTGATGATGGCCGAGGCCGGTGGCCCACCCTTGAGGCCGACATCGCCAAAGACACCCAGACTGGTCAAAATCACCATCGCAATAAAGCCCAGCACGAACACCGGAAATTTCTCGACCAGCAGCGTGCCCAGTCCTTTGCGTTTGCCTGCGCCGGACTCTTGCTTGCCTGACCAGTACCAGACGGTGACCGCAAACACCGCAAACGGGATCGAGATGACGCGCATGATGTTCCATATTTCAGCGACCGACACTGCCGTGCCGGGTGCCACGCTGGGGTTAAATGCGAGTGCTGCCGCCAGCACCTGACCCGAGTTGAGAATGCCGGTGCCAATCCAGGCACCGTACTGCAAATCGTTAAATCCAAGCGCATGGCCGATGAACGGGCTGATGAACATGGTCAAAACGCCAAAGCCCAGAATGGTCGCAATGGCATAGGCCACATGCGAAGCTTTGGCCTCCACCGCCGGGGCTGTCGCCACGGCCGCCGACACGCCACAAATGCTCAGGGCGTTGGCCATGACACCGGTCATCGAGCGGTCAAGCTTGAACAGCTTGCCCAACCACAGCACCATGATGACGGTCATGACGACAAAGCCGCCAATCAGGAAGATCGCCATTGAACCCAGCTTGACGATGGCCTGGATGGTGTAGAGCGAGCCCAGCATGATGATGCCGGTCTTGATCATCAGGCGCGAGAGCCGAAAGCCATTAGCCAGCACATCAGGAATCTTGCCACCAAATAAAACATTGCGGTAAAGCAGCCCGCAAATGATGCCAAGCAGAATGTAGTTCAGATGCAGCACCTGAACAAACCAGCCCTTGATACCAAAGAGCACGGTTTGCGCCATCAGCGGTTCGACCCACAGTCGAATCACCACCAGAGTGGCAACGATCAGTGCCAGCCCTGGGATGGCACTGGGAAGTTGACGAATAAAGCCGGGTGAGTTGTCGGTCATCATGTCTCCTATTTTGTGGTGGCAATTTTTCACTCAAAAACCGCGCACGACCGCTGTCCTGCGCAGTCTTAAGTTTTCCATGAGAGTCCGAATCTTGACCACAAAAGCCATCGATTGGTATTACCCATATGGGTTATGCCAGGCTACC
>JAVHQJ010000427.1:0-1165 GCA_036171075.1 Sideroxydans sp.
ACCCCGTCGCAGCAATGATCGGTTGCGAGAATTTGGACTGCATCAGCGCTGGTTGGATGTAATTTTTTGGTTTGGTGGCGATGATTTTTTCTATGATGTAGCGCACCAGGGCAGTCCAGCGTTCTCGTTGGGTCAACTGTGGTGCAGTTGCAAGAATAGTGTCCAAACCCCTGCGAACATTGGCCACCATGGACTTGATCAGATCCCCAGCCGTGTGGGTCAAAGTCAGCAATAGTCTGGATTGACCGGCATGCTCGGTCAAGCGAGCTACACCTGCCAGCAATAACGGACGCGAGGTGATGGCTTCGAGTCGAGTGGCCGGATGCGCCAGGCGCACGTACCAGCTCCACCAGTTGTAGATCAAGGCCACGGCACGGGCACACAGATTGCAGCGTTCCAGGTCTTGCGTGGTGTAGCCACCCCAGCCCCATTGATTCTTCAATTCATCAAAACCGTTCTCGCAATCGGCGCGGTCGCGGTAGAGTTGGCCGATGGCTTTGATCTCGTAGTTGGAGTTGGTCACCAAAACAGCGTAGTCCCACCGTTTGACTGGATCGGCATCCTCAAAGTCAAAGGTTTCTTGCAGCTTTGCCTTTTTGCCCGTGACTTTTTCTACCCCAGCGGGCTTGGCCTTGGGTGGACTGCGCACCACCACGACCCGGCGTGCATGTGACCATCCCGAGAGTTTGAGTTGCGCCTGAACCGCCTCATCGCCCTGGCCCACGTCTTGCCAGTCCTGACGTGACCAGTTACGTTCAATCAAGCGCTTGACACCTGCGCTTTGGCGCAGTTTGCTCAAATACTCTTGGTCAATCGATTCGAGCTCCGTCATCACTGGGTCATTGCCAAAGGCGTTGTCACCTCGCACGAGCTTGGGGCGCTTTTCTGGTGGTATTGCTTTGAGCAGGCGCATCAAGCCAGGCAGGCTGTATTTGGCCGGATGAGTCTTGCCACCTTTGACCTCTGCATCGAGCACCAGTCGCATATTGGCAATCCAGTAGGTATGGATGTTGTGGCTGGGACGCCCCGGCTTGGTTGGGTTGTAACCAATTTCGGCACCGTCTTGATTGCCATAGAGTAGTTTGACCGTGGTGTCGCAATCGAGTATCCAATCGGTCGCCAGTGCGTCATAGGTGCTTTCACGTAGCGCAGCATCCATCCAGGT
>JAVHQJ010000428.1:0-1165 GCA_036171075.1 Sideroxydans sp.
TCGGCCTATTGATCGCATTGCAGAATAGGCACAGACTGTGCAAACTTACTCAATCATTGGTCACGCCACATGCTGCCTCATTCTGGTAATCACCTAAATGACTTAATTACATCCGCCGTCATTGGTGTTCTTATGGCGTTGTTCTTCGGAAAAAACAAGGCTGGTAAATCTCTAGATGACTCAATTACATCCGCCATCAAACGCGGGTTTGCTTCATTATTCGGAGGACGAAATAAATATCCTCCAGAGAAAAATCCTGATAACCCAAACATGTCAGCTAACGGGGCAGCACGCTTTGACAACAATTCCTTATATGATGAGCTTCCTAAAAAGAACGGACTCAGTAATACGACAGTGTTTATCTTGTATGTCATTATTATCGGTGGTCTGGCCTACGTGATTATCTCCTCATATAGTGACCGCCAAAAAGAGACAGTAGTTACACTCGCGCCAGAATCACAAAATCAGCAGGATCAAGGGGCAAGTCAACAACGAGTTGAACAAATCCATGAGGTGGTTTCCCCAGAGGAAGTTGCTCGGCTTGAAGCTCAGAAGCAATCAGAGCGAATCAAATTAATGTTTAATGAAAAAAATTACGAGGCGCTATCTTCAGAGTACAGCACGGAAAAAAAATTCTTTTTAAGTGATTTCTACTATTTTGGAGTGGCGCTGTATAGCACGGGTAAATACGCACAAGCATTGAGCGCTTTTTTGCAAGCTGAAAGCCAATATCCCAATGACCCCACATTTATAACTTATCTTGGAAATTCCTATTACACTTTGGGTGACCAAGTAAATGCGCGGAAAAAATACCATGAGGCCGAAAATTTACTTCCAAATGATTCGGTAATAAAAAGCAATCTTGGCGATGCCTATTTATCTGATGGAGACGCAGATAATGCACTGAAAAAATACCGTGAAGCACTTGTGCTTGACCCGCAAAATAGCCGCGCCCGAGAGGGAATTAAAAGGATTGACGCAGATAAGCATCGTTTGGTGAAATTCAAGAATGAATTCGACACCGCAGAATCCGAATTGCGGAAAGAATGGGAAAGACAATATCTTGAAGCGGTGGAAAGGCAGCAATTTGAAAAGGGTAGGTTGGAGCAATAAAGACAGTAAAAAATTGCGGTTTCAAGCCATAAGCGCAAATAGCGCTTTCTAA
>JAVHQJ010000429.1:0-1164 GCA_036171075.1 Sideroxydans sp.
ATCCGCCCTACGGCATCAAATTCAACAGCAACTTCCAGTGGTCCACCACCAGCCGCGACGTCAAGGACGGCAGCACCGACCACATCACCCGCGAGCCGGAACAGGTCAAGGCCTTCCGAGACACCTGGCGCGACGGCATTCACTCCTACCTCACTTACTTACGCGACCGGCTCACCGTTGCGCGGGATTTATTGACGGACTCCGGGTCGATCTTTGTGCAGATCGGGGATGAGAACGTGCACCGGGTTCGGGCGGTGATGGATGAGGTGTTTGGGGACCAGAATTTCATCAGCTTAATCACTGTTCAGACGACAACCGGGTTCGAGGCTAACTACCTCGGCAACATGTCTGACTTCATCCTTTGGTATGCGAAAGACAAGTCGCAGGGGAAATCCCGCGCTCCGTTTTATCGAAAAGAGTTCGCGCTAGGCGAAGGGAATGCGCGGTGGCTGATGCTAGAAGACTTCACTTATCGTGGCGTCTCAGCGCGAGAGCAACGCGGCGAGGAGGCAGTCCCTAGGACGGCTCTGCCTTACAAGCCGGACAACATCATTTCTCAAGGCCGTGCTAAGGAACCTCAACCTTTCGTGTTCCGTGGAGAAACCTACGACACATGGGCGAAGAACTCCCACTGGAAGGCGAACTATCCGATAGGAATGGAGCGACTCGGAAAGGCCAATCGCATCCATGTCGCAGAAAACTCAATTCAATATGTCCGTTATCACACGGACTTTGACGTGGCTGTTCATGGCAACATCTGGAGCGACACAGGTTCTGGTAACTTTACGGACGAAAAGATGTATGTCGTTCAGACCAACACGAAGGTCATTGAACGCTGCATCCTCATGGCTACTGACCCGGGCGACCTGGTCCTAGACCCGACCTGCGGTTCCGGCACCACCGCCTATGTCGCCGAACAATGGGGCCGCCGCTGGATCACGATCGACACTTCGCGCGTGGCGCTGGCGCTGGCGCGCGCCCGCATCATGGGCGCGCGCTATCCCTATTACCTGCTCGCCGATTCCCGCGAGGGCCAGATCAAGGAGGCCGAAGTCACCCGCACCGCGCCGAGCTCGCAGCCCGTGCAGGGGAGCATCCGCCACGGCTTCGTCTATGAGCGCGTGCCGCACATCACCCTGAAATCCATCGCCAACAACGCCGAGA
>JAVHQJ010000430.1:0-22828 GCA_036171075.1 Sideroxydans sp.
GAAAGAAACCGTGGCACAGGACCAAAAATGATTCCGCAGATAAAGAATGAAACCACAATAAGGGGCGCCCACCCCATCTTCCCTAACTTCAAATGGCGCGGGGGGTAACCTGCTTCGCTAGTTACCCCCCCGCTAACTCTTTCATTCTACGGTGACAGATTTAGCCAAATTGCGCGGTTTGTCTACATCCGTTCCCTTTTCCAGTGCTACGTAATAGGCCAGTAGCTGTAAAGGAATGGTGTGCAGTATCGGGCTTAAAAAACCGGCGTGTTCGGGCATTTGTAAAATGTGCACACCTTCAGATTCTTTCATGTGCGTTTCTGCGTCAGCAAAAACAAATAATTCACCACCACGTGCTTTAACTTCTTGCAAGTTTGATTTCAATTTCTCCAACAAGGTGTCATTCGGCGCGACGGATACCACGGGCATATCGGCATCGACCAATGCCAAAGGGCCGTGCTTCAACTCACCCGCAGGATAGGCTTCGGCGTGAATATAGGAGATTTCTTTGAGCTTGAGCGCACCTTCCGCTGCAATTGGGAAGTGCATGCCGCGCCCAAGGAACAGCGCGTGGTGCTTATTCGCAAAATGTTTAGCCATCTCGGCAATCTTGGGTTCAAGGGCTAATACTTTGTTCACCGCAGCGGGCAAGTGGCGTAGTTCATGTAAGAACTGTTGTTCTTGTGCTGCATCCAGACGACCACGCATCTTTGCCAGCACCAAGGTGAGCAAGAACAAGGCCGCAAGTTGGGTGGTGAAGGCTTTGGTGGAGGCCACGCCAATTTCAGGGCCCGCACGCGTCAGCAGACGCAGCTTGGATTGACGGATGATGGCGCTTTCCGGCACGTTGCAAATCCCTAGCGTGAAGGTATGCCCCGTTGCTTTGGCATGAATGAGCGCCGCCAAAGTGTCGGCTGTTTCACCGGATTGTGAAATTGTAACGATCAATGTCTTGGGGTTAGGGACGCTAACGCGATAGCGATATTCACTGGCAATTTCCACACTGCACGGGATGCCTGCGATTTCTTCTAACCAGTATTTTGCAACCTGCCCAGAGTGGTTGCTGGTGCCACAAGCAAGGATGAGGATGTTCTCGACTTGCGGGAAGATGGTGTTGGCTTCCGCACCAAAAATACCGGGCACCAAAGATTGGCTGTTGCACACCGACTCCAGCGTGTTCGCCAACGCTTGAGGTTGTTCGTGAATCTCTTTCTGCATGTAGTGTTGGTACTCACCCAGCTCGACGCTGTCGTTGTCCAACTCACTCACATGCACCGCACGTTGCACCGCATTTCCTTGTTGATCAAAGATGCGGTAGTTCGCCAGATTCACTTCGACCACGTCGCCTTCTTCCAGATACACCACGTTCTTGGTGACTTGCAGAAGGGCGGACATATCCGATGCGACGAAGTGCTCACCCACGCCAACGCCCAATAACAATGGGCTGCCTTTACGTGCAGCGATGAGTTGATGCGGATTGTCAGCCGCCACCACGCCAATCGCGTAAGCCCCTACCAACTCCTTCAAAGCGGTTTGTGTTGCTAGCAATAATTTGCCTGGCTGGTAGTGGCTGTGAATCAGGTGAGCGATGACTTCGGTGTCGGTATCGGAGGTAAATTCGTAACCTTGGGCGATCAACTTGCTGCGCAATTCTTCATAATTCTCGATGATGCCGTTGTGTACGACTGCGATGAGGTCGCGACTCATGTGAGGGTGAGCATTATGCTCGCTTGGTACGCCATGGGTCGCCCAGCGCGTGTGCGCAATGCCTAGCTCACCGTAAGTCGTCGCACTCTTTTGTTCCAACTCGGCAACGCGCCCTGCACTGCGCACGCGATCGAGCTTACCTTCGTGCACCACGACTAAACCAGCAGAATCGTATCCACGATATTCTAGGCGCAACAATCCGTTCACTAAGATTGAGACGATGTTTCTTTTGGCGACTGCGCCGACGATTCCACACATATTATTTTTTCCCTTTAACAGGACGTTGCCATCCACTAATTGAAATCTGTTTGCTACGCGATAACGTCAGCTCGCCGTGCGGCGTATCTTTAGTAATGGTCGAGCCCGCTCCGATGGTTGCACCTTTACCAACGGTGACTGGCGCGACTAATTGCGTATCCGATCCAATAAAAGCATCGTCTTCTATCACGGTGCGAAATTTATTTGCACCATCGTAGTTGCAGGTAATCGTGCCTGCACCGATGTTCACGCGTGCTCCTACCGTGCTGTCGCCAATGTAGCTTAAGTGATTAGCTTTACTGCCTTTGCCAATCTCACTATTTTTTATTTCAACAAAGTTGCCCACATGAGCGTCCTCTGCCAATTTGCTTCCAGGACGCAATCTCGCGTAAGGTCCAATGTGACAGTTAGCTCCTACTTCGCTGCTGTCAATGTGACTGTAGGCCGCAATCTGCGTACCTTGCGCAACGCTGGAATTGCGGATAATGCTGTAAGCCCCCACTCGCACGTTGTCACCAAGGCTTACTTCACCTTCAAAAATACAGCCCACATCAATCTCAACATCGCGACCACAGGTTAAACTTCCGCGCACATCCAAGCGGGCTGGGTCGGCCAATGTGACGCCTTGCGCCATCATTTTCGCCGCTACGGTTTGCTGCCAAACGCGCTCCAAGCTGGCAAGCTGAGATTTGTTATTGATGCCTTCCACTTCCCAGCGCTGGGCAGGTTGTGTTGTGCTCACGGGAATGCCATCCGCAACCGCCATCGCGACAATGTCAGTGAGATAGTACTCGCCTTGAGCATTGTTGTTGCCTAGCTTACTCAACCACTCGCGCAATTTATGGGTAGGGGCAAGCAGGATGCCCGTGTTCACTTCGCTGATTTTTCGTTGCGCCTCATTGGCATCTTTTTCTTCAACGATGCACTGCACTGCACCCTGTGCGTTACGCACAATGCGACCATAGCCAGTCGGGTTGTCTAGATTCACCGTGAGCAATACCAAACCATCGCCAGCTTGTTGCATGTGTTGTAACGTCTCGTGTTGCGTCAAAGGCACATCACCATACAACACTAGTGTGCGGCTATCGTCAGTAAGCTGCGGCATAGCTTGTTGTACAGCATGCCCTGTGCCAAGTTGGGGCTCTTGAATGACGAACTTTGCGCCGTAATTGGACATCGCCAGCGGCACCGCATCACCGCCATGTCCATACACCACACAAATCTGTTTAGGTTTTAGTTCTGTTGCCCTGTCCAACACATGTTGCACCAACGACTTACCAGCCAATGCGTGCAAAACTTTAGGCTTGTTGGAATACATACGCGTGCCTTTACCAGCAGCGAGGATGACGATGTTCAATGAGTTATTCAAGGCCATTTTCTAGAGGGCGAAGTATATCGTTCAGACAAACAAAAAGCAGCCAAAGCTGCTTTTTGTTGATTACTTTTACAGCATTGCTTAATGCGTATGCTTGCGCATTTGCGAGATAGCTCGTAACTGTGCCAGTGCTTCCGCCAATTCTGCTTGTGCAGCAGCGTAATCAATGTCAGAGCTACGATTTTTCATCGCTTCTTCAGCCGCTTGCTTGGCTTCCAATGCACGCGCTTCATCCAAGTCGGCACCACGAATCGCGGTGTCGGCCAAGATGGTGACCACGTTTGGTTGCACTTCTAACATGCCGCCCGACACATACACCAACAGTTCTTCTTGGTCGGGTTGCTTGATGCGCACTGCCCCTGGTTTAATACGGGTCATCAGTGCGGTGTGGCGTGGATAGATACCCAGCTCGCCCATTTCGCCTGGAACAACGACGAATTCAGCCAAGCCAGAGAAGATCTGCGCCTCTGCGCTTACTACATCCACATGTACGGTCATTGCCATAGTTGCTCCCAATTATTATTGCAGGGTCTTGGCTTTTTCTACTGCCTCTTCGATACCGCCGACCATATAGAAAGCTTGTTCTGGCAGGTGATCATACTCACCATCAACAATCGCCTTGAATCCCTTGATTGTTTCTTTGAGTGTGACGTATTTGCCTGGTGCGCCTGTGAATTGTTCAGCAACATGGAACGGTTGAGACAAGAAACGCTGTATCTTACGTGCACGGGCAACCGCCAATTTGTCTTCAGGTGCCAATTCGTCCATACCCAGAATCGCGATGATGTCGCGCAATTCTTTGTAGCGTTGCAGTGTTTGTTGAACGCGACGTGCCACGGTGTAGTGCTCTTCGCCGACGACCAATGGGTCGAGTTGGCGAGAAGTGGAGTCCAGTGGATCGACCGCTGGGTAGATACCCAGAGAAGCGATGTCACGTGACAACACAACGGTGGAGTCAAGGTGCAAGAAGGTGGTCGCTGGAGACGGGTCGGTCAAGTCATCCGCTGGAACGTACACAGCTTGGATAGAAGTGATGGAACCTACCTTGGTTGAAGTGATACGCTCTTGCAAGCGACCCATTTCTTCAGCCAATGTAGGTTGGTAACCCACAGCGGAAGGCATACGACCCAGCAAGGCGGAAACTTCGGTACCGGCCAATGTGTAGCGGTAGATGTTGTCCACGAAGAACAGGATGTCGCGGCCTTCGTCACGGAATTTTTCAGCCATGGTCAAGCCAGACAGCGCCACGCGCAAACGGTTTCCAGGCGGCTCGTTCATCTGACCGAACACCATCGCCACTTTTGATTTTGTGTAGTCTTCAGTGTTGATAACACCGGCTTCTGTCATTTCGTGATAGAAGTCGTTACCTTCACGAGTACGCTCACCCACACCTGCGAATACGGACAGACCTGCGTGCTGTTTAGCGATGTTGTTGATCAGCTCAAGCATGTTCACGGTCTTACCCACACCCGCGCCACCGAACAGACCCACTTTACCGCCTTTAGCGAATGGGCAAACCAAGTCAATCACCTTAATACCTGTTTCGAGCAAATCAACGGAAGGAGACAGCTCATCAAATTTAGGCGCAGATTGGTGAATGGAACGATGTTCGCTACATTTGATGTCACCCGCTTCATCAATGGGGCGACCCAACACGTCCATGATACGACCCAAAGTGCCTTCACCAACAGGTACTTGAATTGCTTTGCCAGAAGCATTTACCAACATGCCGCGACGCAAGCCATCGGATGAACCCATCGCAATCGTACGCACCACGCCATCGCCTAACTGTTGCTCAACCTCAAAGGTCAAGCCCGGTTCAGCCGTTGATGTACCCGCATCCGCCAGTGTCAACGCTTCATAAATTTTTGGCATTTTGTTGCGCGGAAACTCGATGTCAACCACCGCGCCGATACACTGAACAATCTTTCCTTGACTCATTTTAAGATTCCCCGTCTAAGTTAATACTAAATTCTGTGGTTAGCTGAACGAATCGTTAAGCTAACGCTGCTGCCCCACCTACGATTTCCGAAATTTCTTTGGTGATCGCTGCTTGACGTGCTTTGTTGTAGACCAGCTTGAGCTCACTAATAACGCTCTTCGCATTATCAGAAGCCGCCTTCATCGCCACCATACGTGAGCTTTGTTCAGAGGCAATGTTTTCGACGACAGCTTGGTACACCAAAGATTCAATGTAACGCAGTAGCAAATCATCAATCACTTTTTTAGCATCCGGTTCGTAGATGTAATCCCAAGTTGCGGTTGAAGTTGTTTCCAACTTTTCGCTTGGTAATGGCAACAATTGCTCTACGCGGGGCTCTTGACGCATCGTATTGATGAAGTGGTTGTAGCCCAAGTAGATAGCATCAATTTCGCCCGCCACATAAGCATCCAGCATCGCCTTGACCGTACCAATTAGCTTTTCAACATGCGGTACATCACCAATACCCACCAAGTGCGATTGAACTTTCGCGCCAATACGGTTCATAAAGCCGAAGCCTTTATTACCAATTGGACATACGAGCAAGCCCTTGCCTGCGCCTTCCCATGTCTTCATTTCGTTAACAGCTAAGCGCAATAGGTTGGTATTCAACCCACCGCACAAGCCTTTATCTGAAGTGACCAAGATTAGACCAATGTTCTTTTCACTTTCACGCTTCACCAAAAAGGCATGTTTGTATTCTGGATTTGCGCGTGACAAGTGAGCAGCAACGTTACGAATCTTTTCGGCATAGGGACGAGCAGCGCGCATGCGTTCCTGCGCTTTGCGCATTTTTGCAGCGGCTACCATCTCCATCGCACGGGTAATCTTGCGCGTATTTTCAACGCTCTTGATCTTGGTGCGAATCTCTTTACTACCGGCCATAAATCACCTCGTCTTAGTAGACTGCTGTTGCCTTGAAGGATTCGATTGCCGTGATCAACAGCTTCTCATTGTCTGCAGACAAGTCTTTGCTGGATTCGATTGCATCCATCAATGGTTTGTTTTTGGACAACAGGGAAGCGTGCAAGGCGGATTCAAATGCCAATACTTTTGGTACAGGCACATCGTCAAAGTAACCCTTGTTGACGGTGAATAATGTCGCCGCCATCTTTGAAACTGACAAAGGAGCGTATTGCAGTTGCTTCATCAACTCCGTCACGATCTTGCCGCGCTCAAGTTGCTTACGTGTCGCTTCATCCAAATCAGAAGCGAACTGCGCAAACGCAGCCAATTCACGATATTGAGCCAACGCCAAACGCACACCACCGCCAAGTTTCTTAATCACTTTAGTTTGAGCAGCACCACCCACGCGAGATACCGAGATACCTGCGTTAATCGCTGGACGCACACCCGCGTTAAACAAGTCGGACTCCAAGAAAATCTGACCGTCTGTAATCGAAATTACGTTGGTTGGAACGAATGCGGAAACGTCACCGGCTTGTGTCTCAATCACAGGGAGAGCGGTCAAAGAACCTGTCTTACCCTTTACTGCGCCTTTAGTGAAAGCCTCAACGTATTCAGCATTCACACGTGCAGAACGCTCAAGCAAACGAGAGTGGAGATAGAACACGTCGCCCGGATAAGCTTCACGACCAGGTGGACGGCGCAACAACAGAGAAATTTGACGATACGCCCAAGCTTGTTTAGTCAAATCATCATAAACAATCAATGCATCTTCGCCACGGTCACGGAAGTATTCACCCATGGTGCAACCCGCATACGGAGCCAAGAATTGCATCGCGGCAGAATCAGAAGCGGTCGCTGCAACAACGATTGTGTATTCCAGTGCGCCATGTTCTTCCAGTTTGCGCACTACATTAGCAACGGTCGATGCTTTCTGACCAATCGCCACATAGACACAGATCATGTTTTGACCTTTTTGGTTGATGATGGCATCAACAGCAACCGCTGTTTTACCTGTTTGGCGATCGCCAATAATCAACTCACGCTGACCACGACCCACAGGAACCATGGAGTCAATCGCCTTCAAGCCTGTTTGCACAGGCTGATCAACTGATTTGCGTGCAATAACGCCCGGTGCAACTTTTTCAATTTTGTCAGTTAACTTGGCATTGATTGGGCCTTTGCCATCAATGGGCTGACCCAATGCATTCACTACGCGACCACACAATTCTGGACCTACAGGCACTTCCAAAATACGGCCCGTACATTTGACAGTGTCGCCTTCGGTGATGTGTTCATATTCGCCCAAAATAACCGCACCTACGGAATCTCGCTCAAGGTTGAGCGCCAAACCGAATGTGTTGCCAGGAAATTCCAACATTTCGCCTTGCATCACATCAGACAGGCCGTGGACGCGAACGATACCGTCGGTTACGCTGACCACTGTACCTTCAGTGCGCGCTTGGGTCAGTGCTTCGAAGTTGTCGATGCGACTGCGAATCAAATTACTAATTTCGGAAGGATTGAGCTTCATCTGGATTTCCTTATTCTTGATAATTCTTTATCAGGCTAGGGCATTCGCCATTTCGCCAAGGCGGGTTCGCGCAGAACCATCAATCACCTTGTCACCGGCGCGAATGACCACGCCACCCAACAAATCTTTTTTGACATTACACGCCAACTTGATTTCACGACCCAAACGCTTTTTAAGCGAGGCTACAATTTTTTCTTGTTGCGCGACGGACAATTCGAATGCCGAATCAACCACCACATTAACTGTCTTCTCTGCTTCTGCTTTTAACGCTTCAAAGTGAGCGGCAATTTCCGGCAGTTCTAACAAGCGTTGATTGTCAGTCAAGACACGGACAAAGTTGCGTTGCTGATTGCCAGCACTCGCACCGAGCAGCGCATCCATGAGTTCCGCCACTTTCGCTTTGGATACTTTAGGGTTGCTTACAACTGCGCGCAGTTCCGCGTGTTGCACTGCTTCTGCCAAAGCAATAATCATCTCCGACCATGTCTTTAGTGCATTTAGCTTTTGTGCTTCTTCAAATGCCGCTTGGGCATAAGGACGCGCAGTTGTAATGGCTTGGGACATGGCGATTAGATTTCCGCAACAAGTTTATCGAGTAAATCATTGTGAGCCTTGGCATCAATTTCGCGACCTAGAATCTTGCTTGCTCCTGCCAGCGCAATGCCGGACACTTGCGTGCGAAGTTGCTCTTTGGCGCGAAAGACTTCCTGATCAATTTCAGCTTTAGCACCCGCAACAATGCGATCACCCTCGGCTTTAGCTTGATTTTTAGCTTCCTCAACGATTTCACTACCGCGTTTTTCGCCATTAGCGATGATGTCGCCCGCCTGTACTTTAGCTTCGCGCAAAATTTCAGCGGAGCGTTTAGCGGCGAGTTCCAAATCGAGCTTGGCGCGTTCGGCATCTGCCAAACCATCCGCGATTTGCTTCTTACGCGCATCCAATGCGGCAACGATCGGAGTCCAGACAAACTTCATGCTGAACCACACGAACAAAGCAAACATAATGGTCTGGGCGAGAAGAGTTGCATTGATATTCATGCAAGCTTCCTTTCTTTATTATGCGTTTCGTGTTGTAGGGAATTAACCAACGACCGCAAACAGAACATACATCGCGATACCAACTGCAATCATTGGAACAGCGTCAACTAGCCCCATCACAACGAAGAACTGTGTACGCAGCATTGGGATCAATTCTGGTTGACGAGCAGCGCCTTCCAAGAAGCGCCCCCCCAAAATACCAATACCAACCGCTGCGCCTAGTGCGCCCAAACCCATCATCAATGCGCCAGCGATATAAAGCAGTGCGTTTGCCATTTCCATTTTTATTTCTCCAGTTAATTAATACAAAGTTAAAGTGAAACGAAATTAGTGGTGCTCTTGATGCGCCATATCCAGATAGACAATTGTGAGCGTCATAAAAATAAACGCTTGCAAGGTGACAATCAGAATATGGAAGATTCCCCATCCCAAAGACAGCAGAATTTGTGAGCCATAAAGTGTCACACTGGTAGCCGAGAATCCAGCCCATGCACCACCCATCAAGGCAATCAAAATAAAGATCATTTCGCCAGCGTACATATTGCCGAACAAGCGCAATGCGAGCGAAATAGGTTTTGCAATCAGATTTACGCCTTCCAGCAAGAAATTGACTGGCATGCCCCATTTACCAAAAGGCTGCAACGTCAGCTCACCCACAAAACCGCCCAAGCCTTTCATTTTGACGCTGTAGTACAGCACCAACAGGAATACGCCGATAGCCATACCAAAAGTAGCATTAGGATCAGTGGAGGGTACAACCTTAAAGAATGGAACGCCGAACGATCCCAACAACAACGGGATGTAATCAATTGGCAACAAATCCATCAGATTCATACTGAAAACCCAAAAAAATATGGTCAGCGCCAACGGTGCGACCATATTGTTTTTAGCGGTGAATGAACCACGTACGCTGCTATCTATAAATTCAATTGCCCATTCGCAGAAGTTTTGCAGGCCGCTTGGCGTCCCTGCTACAACGCTCTTTGCGACGCTACGAAATATCCACAAAAATCCAAAACCCAACAAAAACGACATAATTAACGTGTCGAGATTGAGTGCCCAAAAACCCATTTCTTTAGCTTGTTCCGCAGTATGCGCAACGCCCCATGTACCATCAGACAATTGTCCGTAAGTGAGGTTTTGTAAGTGGTGATGGATGTATTCCGCTGAGGTATGAGCTTCGCTGGACATATTTTTCGCTATCTATTCAGTCTTAATTCGCAAAAATAAACGGGCTGTGAGCAACACCGTTTGACCTAATACAAATCCGCCCAACACTGCAAGCGGTAACTTTAGTGTCGCCATAACTAAAACCAGCAACACAACGACTGCCATAAAGCGTTCGGCAGCGTAGAAATATAAAAGCCGTAATTGAAGGTGTGCATCATGGGTTGAACGCTGGCCTGCTCGAGACATTCTCCAAGCCATTAATGCGCTATTGAGAACAGAAACCCCTCCCCCACTCAACACCGCTATCGCATACCGCGGCGTTGCTCCAAAACCAAAAACACAGACACTAGCGACTACTACAAAAATAATTTGCAACCATGTAATTCGCTGTGCTTGTTGTTTTTCTTGTGCTTCTGCTTTTATGAGCGCGGCGATGATAGCGGCGTTTATTGGGGGTGTCAAACAGTCTTCTACTTTTTCACCCAGCGCCTTTGTCAATTGCCGCCCCGTCCAAGCTGCTTAATTAAATCGCTTAACTGGTCATTATTTGAAAAATCAATGACTAGTTTGCCTGCCCCACCCTTGCTACTTTTAATGACTACGCGCGTTCCCAACTTTGCACTCAATTCTTCTTCTAAACGCACGGCATCACGATCAATTTTAATCGGCTGTTTAACTTGTCTTTGCGCGGGCGTTGCGCTGTGTTGTTGAACCAACTTTTCCGTTTCACGCACAGAAAGCTTTTCCATCACAATTTTATTAGCCAATAAAATTTGTTGCGCCGCCTCTAATGGCAACACTGCGCGTGCGTGTCCCATATCAAGTAGCCCATCCATCAACATTTCTTGCACATCCTGCGGCAATTTCAACAAGCGCAGTAAATTGCTTGCTGCGCTGCGTGAGCGTCCAACCGCATCTGCCGCCGCTTGGTGCGTCATTTGAAATTCATCTATCAGGCGCTGAATACCAATGGCTTCTTCCAAAGGATTCAAATCTTCACGCTGAATGTTTTCAATTAGCGCCATAGCTAACACAGCTTTGTCTTCGACTTTTCGAACCAATACGGGTACGTGTTTCAACTCCGCAATTTGTGCCGCACGCCAGCGCCGCTCGCCCGCAATAATTTCATACATTCCATTTGGCAATTCGCGCGCCAAAATTGGCTGCATCACGCCTTGTGCTCGAATTGAAACCGCTAATTCGTTTAGCGAAACTTCATCCATACGACTGCGTGGCTGATATTTTCCCGGTCTTAATTGATCAACCTTTAATTCACGTAGTGCATCATTTATTTTAGGGGCACTACTGCCCATCAATAATGCATCCAGCCCACGCCCCAATCCTTTATTTGCTACTACCATAATTTTCCCTATCGCATTAATTGTTTAATTTGTGACGATTGATGCGTTATTCATCAACTCACCTGCCAGAGCCAAATAGGCTTGTGTGCCCTTTGATTGAGCATCATGACAAAGCACCGGCACGCCATAACTTGGTGCTTCCGCTAATCGCACATTGCGAGGAATAACGGTGCGATAAACCTTATCGCCAAAGTGCTGCTGCAATTGATCTGAAACTTGTTGTGCCAGGGAGTTACGCGGATCAAACATGGTGCGTAGCAATCCTTCTATTTCCAAATCTGGATTCAAATTTTCACGCACTTTGCGAATGGTATTCACCAGATCACTCAAGCCTTCTAGCGCGTAATACTCACACTGCATTGGAATCATGACAGAGCGTGCAGCACACAATCCATTCAAAGTAAGTAGATTAAGTGCTGGCGGGCAATCTACTAAAATATAGTCATATTCTTCTGCCACCATTTCAAGCGCTTTTTTAAGCCTTATCTCTCGACCTTCAACCCCCACCAATTCGATTTCCGCGCCCGCCAAATCTCGGTTAGCAGGAATAACATCATAGCCACCTTTTTCTGATGCAATTCGCGCTTGTGCCACCGTCGCTTCATCTAACAACACGTGGTAAATGGAAATTTGCAGGTCGCCCTTGTTAATACCACTTCCCATCGTTGCATTACCTTGTGGATCCAAATCCACCAACAACACACGCTTTTTAGCGGCAGCCAGACTGGCGGCCAAATTAACGGTGGTCGTGGTTTTACCCACGCCTCCTTTTTGGTTTGTGATGGCCATTATTTTTGTCATGCTGTGCGCCCCTCCAATATCTTTGCAATCACCAAACTACGTGCCGCATTTACTCCTGGAACGTTGAGTTGTATCACTTGCTCGATTTCACATCCTTTAGGAATGCTAGCTAACTCATCTTCTGGCACGCCTTTCATTGCCACCCAACGTCCCTTGGGTGCAAGTAAATGGCGGCTTACCCGAACAAAATCTCCTAATTCGGCAAAAGCGCGGGAAATAATCCCATCAAAAAAATAATCAGGATTCCACTCTTCCACGCGGCCGCAGTGGACGCTCACATTACTCAAACCCAGCTCAATGGCAGCTTGCTGAACAAACCCCGTTTTTTTGCTATTACTATCTAGCAACGTAAATTTCCAATCAGGACGGGCAATTGCCAATACCAAGCCTGGCATTCCCCCGCCACTCCCCACATCTAACCAGCGCCCACCCCAAAGATGCGGCAATACAGCAAGGCTATCTAGTAAGTGGTGACTCACCATCTCGGGTTTATCTCGAATAGCGGTGAGGTTAAATACTTTGTTCCATTTGTGCAGCAAGTCCACATAAGCCAACAGCTTGGCCTGCGCACTTTCGGATATATCCAAGTTTAATTCTGCAACGCCCGCGCGTAACATTTTGGCGTTATTCATGCATCAACTTGCACACTGGGCGCCCCCTTAAAACCACGCTTCAGATGCACCAACAACAATGAAACTGTGGCGGGGGTAATCCCCGCAATACGTCCCGCCTGGCCTATCGTTTGCGGTTTCTGCTGATTAAGCTTTTGTTGCGCCTCCATAGAAAGTCCGCGTACCGCCCGATAATCCAAATCACTTGGCAAAGTAAAATCTTCATAGTGCGCGCGCTGATCAATTTCGCCCTGCTGTTTTTCGATATACCCTTGATACTTGGCCTCCACTTCAATTTGCAACGCTACCGCTTCTGGCGCAGCAACGCCCGCACCGGGAAGCGTCATCAGCGCGGCATACGTTACATCAGGGCGGCGTAATAGCTCGTGTAACGAATACTCGCGCTCAATGTTTTTTCCTAGCACGCGTTGGGCATCTTCCATCGGCAAAATGCGCGGATTCACCCACGTACTCCGCAAGCGTTGCGATTCCAATGCTACGGCTTCACGCTTTGCTTCAAACGCTTGCCAACGCGCATCATCTACAATACCCAAGGTTCGCCCAATTTCCGTTAGGCGCGAGTCCGCGTTATCTTCACGCAACTGCAAACGATATTCAGCACGGCTGGTGAACATACGATAAGGCTCGATGGCACCACGTGTAATCAAGTCATCCACCATCACGCCCAAATACGCCTCATTGCGCTTTGGACACCAGGCTTCTCGTTCCTGCGCAAATAATGCGGCATTCACGCCCGCTAATAACCCTTGTGCAGCAGCCTCTTCGTAGCCTGTAGTGCCATTAATCTGCCCCGCGAAAAACAAACCTTGTATCTGTTTGGTTTCTAAAGAATTTTTCAAGCCTCGCGGATCGAAATAATCATATTCAATAGCATAGCCTGGGCGCAAAATATGCGCATATTCCAGCCCCTTTATTGAGCGAACCAAAGCTAATTGCACATCAAAGGGCAAGCTGGTAGATACACCATTGGGATAAATTTCATGTGTGGTCAACCCTTCGGGTTCTAGAAAAATCTGATGCGAAGTTTTGCCCGCAAAGCGGGTAATTTTGTCTTCGATTGAGGGGCAATACCGAGGTCCCACTCCCTCAATAACCCCCGTAAATAAAGGTGAACGATCTAATCCGCCTCGAATGATTTCATGCGTTCGCTCATTGGTTTCTGTGATCCAACAAGGTAGCTGGCGTGGATGTTGAGTAGCCTTACCCAAAAACGAGAATACTGGAACAGGATCATCACCGTGCTGCACTTGCATTACCGAATAATCAATCGTGCGACCATCTATACGCGGGGGCGTACCTGTTTTTAGGCGTCCGGCCGGCAATGCCATCTCGCGCAAGCGTTGTGCCAATCGCACGGCAGGTGGGTCACCTGCACGTCCTGCGGCATAATTAGATTCGCCAACATGAATTAAACCCGCCAAAAACGTACCCACCGTCAGCACGACACTTCTAGCAGAAAATCGCAAACCAAGTTGCGTCAACACACCCACAACACGGCCTTGCTCTAGCAACAAATCATCTACCGCCTGCTGAAACAACCACAGATTGGGCTGATTTTCTAACCGAGAGCGAATGGCTTGTTTATACAAAAGGCGATCTGCTTGTGCGCGGGTTGCGCGCACTGCCGGCCCTTTGCTGGCATTCAAAATACGGAATTGAATCCCCCCTTCATCGGTCGCAGCCGCCATTGCACCACCTAAGGCATCCACCTCTTTAACCAAATGGCCTTTACCAATGCCACCAATAGAGGGGTTGCATGACATCTGCCCCAACGTCTCGATGTTGTGAGAAAGCAACAACGTTTTGCACCCTGCGCGCGCGCTAGCCAGCGCAGCCTCTGTACCAGCATGGCCTCCGCCCACCACGATGACATCAAATTTATCTGGGAAATTCATATTGCTACCAACCAAAAAGGACGCGCATCTTACCCCAGCACGATTGGATTACAAAACAGATTGTTTCACGTGAAACAGCTAATGAATGGCTTGGGCGCTTATTTGCCGATGCAGAAACGACTGAAAATTTCGCCAAGCAAATCATCCGCCACAAATTCCCCTGTGATTTGATTGAGTGCTAGCTGTGCTTGACGCAATTCTTCTGCCAACAACTCTTGTGCCGCCACTTGTTGCAAGGCGGCATTTAGGTGTTGCGTAGCTTGCTCGATGGCGGACAGATGACGTGCGCGCGCCATGAATACGCCTGCTTCTTGACGCCATCCAATGGTGTGCAATACACAATCACGCAAAGCTTCAATCCCTATATCCGCTTTCGCGGAAAGATAGAGGTGCTTATTGCCCTCATCATCCTTGTGCGTGCGTGCAGTCTGTTGTGTAAGGTCTATTTTGTTATGGATGAATAGGCGGGGGATGTGCTTCGGTATGCGCATCAGCAAAGGGGCAGCAACAGCAGAATCAGGCTTGGTGCTATCAATGATCACCAACACCAAATCGGCGCGCTCAATGTTTTGTTGTGTGCGCTCTATACCTAAACGCTCGACAACGTCCTCTGTTTCGCGCAAACCAGCAGTGTCTATGATGTGCAGGGGCACACCCTTAATCTGCAATACTTGACGAATTGCGTCGCGCGTAGTGCCGGCAATATCGCTCACCAACGCGACCTCTTCACCTGCCAGTCGATTCATTAAGCTAGATTTACCCACGTTGGGCTCGCCCACTAAAACAACTTGCGCGCCCTCTCGCAGAATGCTGCCCTGTTTAGCTAACACAGCAATACGCTTAAGCTCCTCTTGAATCGCGGCTGTCTTTGCGATGAGCTTATCTGTATCAGATTCAACTACGCCCTCTTCTTCAGGAAAATCTAGCGTGGCCTCGACATACATACGCAAATCAATTAGGCGCTTTACAACAGAGTGAATTACGTTAGAAAAATCGCCTTGCAACGATCTAACTGCGCTACGTGCTGCCTGCTGTGTGGTTGCTTCGATTAAATCCGCTACACTTTCTGCTTGTGCCAAATCCATCTTGTCATTCAAAAAAGCGCGTTCGGTGAACTCCCCAGGGTGCGCTAAGCGCGCCCCCAATGCCAAACACCGCTGCAATAGCAGTTCTAATACACCCTGTCCACCATGCCCCTGAAACTCCAAAACTTCCTCGCCCGTGTAGGAATGCGGCGCAGGAAAATATAGGGCGATGCCTTGGTCTAGCACACTGCCGTCTTCAGCGAAAAAAGGGGTGTAAGTAGCAACTCTAGGCTCAAGTATGCGCAACGTTAGCGCACTATATAAACCCTGCAATCCAAAGCCAGAAACACGCACAATGCCGATACCACCACGACCAGATGAGGTCGCAATGGCGGCAATAACATCAGATTTTTTTGACACCCGACTGCTCTGCCTGTGCTGCACGTTTGATGTACCACTGCTGTGAAATGGACAACACATTATTCACGATGGAATACAACACCAGCCCAGCGGGGAAAAAGAAGAACACCACACTAAAAGCAATAGGCATGATTTGCATGACTTTTGCTTGAATCGGATCCGTTGGCACAGGATTCAATTTACTTTGAACCAACATACTCGCGCCCATAATCAACGGCAAAACATAGTAAGGGTCGGCGGCTGATAAGTCGTTAATCCAACCAATAAAAGGCGCATGACGAAGCTCAACGCTCTCCAAAATTGCCCAATACAAACCAATAAAAACAGGGATTTGAATCAACATCGGCAAGCACCCGCCCAACGGATTGATCTTTTCCGTCTTGTACAAATCCATCATGGCTTTGTTTAAGCGTTCGCGATCATCCCCATACTGTTTCTTTATTTTTTCCAGCTTTGGCGCAACCACACTCATTTTAGCCATCGAGCGATAACTTGCTGCGGACAACGGAAAGAAAGCCAACTTAATTAACACAGTCAGCAAAACAATGGCTACACCCCAGTTGTGCACCAAATCGTTCAAAAAAGACATCGCCCAAAATAAAGGGGCGGCGAATACGGTGAAAATGCCGTAATCCACCGTTAATCCCAAACCCGGCGCAATTTTATCCAGCTTGCTCATCGCTGGACCAATGTAGAGTTGATTGCTAATGCTTTGCGATTGATTGGGCTCGATACTGGCCATAGGCAAAATAACCCCGACCGAGTTCAGATTACCCTCCACATGCTTGGTGTAAAACTCGCGCGGCGACTTACCTTGCGGCAACCAAGCCGACACAAAGTAATGCTGCACTATCCCTATCCAGCCATTGTCTGGCGCTTTAGGCAGGGTTACCTTGTTTTTTTCAATATCTGCAAAATTAATTTTTAGATATTTTTCAGCATCGGTGTATGCCGCAGCACCTGTGTAAGTGGGCACAAATGAAGATCCAGCTTCGGGAGGCGTTGAGTCTCGTAGTAATTGAAAATATGCTGATGGTTGGATTGCAGAATTTCCGGTATTTTGTACAAAGTAACTAACATCCACCAAATAACTACCTCGGTGAAATGTATAAGTCTTTGTAATTAATGCACCTTCATTTGCTTTAGCCGTAAGTTTGACTTCAAGTGTGTCTTTATCTTCCAACAGCTTAAACTGATCTGCCTCGGCTTGAAAATCGGCGTTATGTGTTGGCAGACCTTTGCCCAACAATCCAGATTGTTCAACATAAGTCAGTTTGTCGCCACGTTGAAATAAAACAATAGGCTTACTTTGATCTTTCGCTTCTTGATGTTTCAATAATGCTAAACGTTCTATATTGCCGCCAGCAGTATTAATTTCCGCCTCAAAGAAATCTGTTGTTACATATAGTTTTTTACCTGTTACAGGTTTAATTGTCTCAATCGGCAGGGTTACTTGAGGCGCTAACACAGTGGCTGCTGATGGAACGCCAGGCTCTTTATTCGTTATTACCGAAGGGCTAGCTGGCACTTGATTTTGTCGCGTCCATTCCCCCCACAAAACAACAAGGGAAAAAGAAAAAATCAGAAATAGAAACAACCGACGCATATCCATCTGTGTGCACCCCAATAATTATCTTATGGAACAGGATCATAGCCACCCGGATTAAATGGGTGGCACCGCCCTACTCGCTTAATTGACATCCACAAACCTTTAATCGCACCATATTTTTCAATGGCCTCATATGAATATTGTGAACAAGTAGGACTAAAACGACAGGAAGGCGGCTTCATCGGACTGATAAACCGTTGATACCCACGCACAAGCGTTAAGAAAAAATGCTTCATTTCTGCTGTAAGGCTCGTTGTATGGAAACAGTTAACGCAAGTTGCGCCGCCTCTTTATCTACTGCATCTGGCACTTTACGTAAGCGAATAACAATATCTCGCGCTACCCGAGCATCACCCAAAAGACGGAATGTCTCACGAATTTGCCGCTTAATTCGATTTCGAAGAACCGCGCTAGGTGCAACCCGCTTACCCACTGTTACCCCTAGCCTTGCGTTTGATTGTGTATTGGGTTCTGAATGAACCGCAAACCAAGGATTGGTATGCGCTCTTGCTTTGAGTATTCGGGAAAAACCATCTCGACGCAATAATCTATAGCGTCGAGAAAAAATAAACGTTTTTACTGAATTACACGCCAAGACGCACGCGGCCTTTGGCACGACGTGCAGCAATAACAGCACGTCCACCCTTTGTTTTCATGCGAACTAAAAAGCCGTGTGTGCGTTTGCGCTTAATAACTGAAGGCTGAAAGGTACGTTTCATGATTAGATTCCTTTATTGGTAAATGAAAAGCGCGCGATTACAATCGCTTGCAGGCTTTCTGTCAAGCCATTTTAACTTGTGGATAACTTTTTAGGGAGCTTGTAGAATGCGCCAGTTCCCAGTTTTCTTCCGTTAGTCTTTATGCCTTCAAATGGTTTGTCGAGTAGTTGCCAGCAATTCTTCAAAGATTTGCTGCCTTTACAACAATACAATTCTTGGATTAAACCTTTAGTCTTTGAGGTGGTGGGTAATCGTTTAATTTTAACGGCGCCGAATAGTTTTACGCTGCGCATTATTCAAGAACGGTTTTTATCGGAAATAACTAAACGCGCGATACCTTTTTTTCAAACTTCACCAGAAGTTGAATTACGTATTGAAAAGCACCCAACTCAAAAAAGCATACCCAATTCAACTCAAAAAGAAACCCCTGCGCCGGTTGCTGTAAAAGCACCAAAAATAACCAATAAACTAAATTCACAACTAACGTTTGAAACTTTTGTTACGGGTAAAGCAAACCAGTTAGCCCATGCAGCAGGTCTACAAGTCGCGGAGACCCCTGGCATGACTTACAACCCGTTGTTTATATATGGCGGCGTAGGTTTAGGAAAAACCCACTTACTTCAATCTATTGGAAATTTGGTTGCAAAAGAAAATCCTCAAGCAAAAATTAGCTACATTCATGCAACCAATTATGTTTCTGGCGTTGTAAAAGCGTTTCAAACCAAAAGCTTTGATGAATTTAAGCAACACTACAACTCACTTGATTTATTGTTAATTGACGATATTCAATTCATCGCTGATAAACCAGGTACGCAACAAGAATTTTTCTACACACTAAACTCTCTAATAGACACGCATAAACAAGTTGTTATTACCTGCGATACGTTTCCCAAAGAAATTACCGGAATTGAACCTCGCTTAACCTCTCGCTTCACCTGCGGTTTAACCGTTGCCATAGAACCACCTGGCCTTGAAATGCGTGTAGCTATCCTGCTTCAAAAGTCGGCTAATAACAGCACGCCCATCACAGAAGATGTCGCCTTCTTTATAGCAAAACATGTACGCTCAAATATCCGCGAATTAGAAGGCGCACTCAATCGTATTGAGGCTTACGCACGTTTTCATAAACGTCCTATTACCATTGATTTAGCAAAAGAAGCGTTACGCGATCTTCTTGCGGCACAAAATAAACAGGTTACTATCGAAAATATTCAAAAAACCGTTGCTGATTTTTATCGGCTAAAGATGGTTGATTTACTATCAAAGAAACGAACTCGAATCATTGCTAGACCACGTCAAATTGCCATGAGTTTAGCGCGTGAATTAACCCAATTGAGTCTTCCTGAAATTGGCAATGCATTTGGTGGACGTGACCACACCACGGTTTTACATGCTTGTAAAACAATTGAGTTATTAAGAAATTCCGATAATGTAATTGAAGCAGATTTCAATTTATTGCATCAAACCTTACGAGGATAAGTGAATTAAGACTGTTGATGTATTGTTGATAAAGTCAATTTTGCGGATGTGTATTAATTGTTTCAACATGCCATACATAATTTGCACTATATTTTATTAACACCTTTTAATAGAAGTAGAACATTGAATCCAATGTATTTTTATAGTTACTCACAGATTTAGCTGGCCTTATTATTGTTATTAAGTATTTAAGGAAAAAACATATGTTTATAAAACAAATTAGTCGTAATGATTTACTCACCCCCCTACAAGCAGTCGTGGGGATTGTTGAACGCAAACAACCCTTACCTATTCTTTCGAACGTATTGCTGAAGAAAAATAATGAGGGCGTGCGCTTTATTACGACTGATCTTGAAATTCAGATTGAAGCGCAATTAAAAACTGAATTGCAAAGTTCAGAGGGTTTAGAGTCCATTACGATTTCAGCTAAAAAGCTGCAAGAAATATTACGGGCTATTCCTGATGAAAGTAGTATTAGTTTAGATAACCAAGAAAATAAATTATTGGTTAAAGCTAATAAGAGCCGATTTAGCTTACAGACACTTCCCGCGCAAGATTTCCCTAACTTATCGGAACAATTAGCCGGTTCAGTTTCAATTGAAATTGAACAAGGCAAATTAAAGCGTTTATTAGGATCTGTTCAACATGCGATGGCGCAACAAGATATTCGTTATTACCTAAATGGTGTGCTACTTGTTATTGAAGGTAGTAGCATTAAATTGATTGCCACGGATGGTCATCGTTTAGCCTATATTACAGAATCACTCCCCACTGAACACACTAAAAAAGAAGTCATTCTTTCACGTAAAACGGTGAGCGAGCTTTTGAAACTATTAGTCGACACCACTGATATTGTGAAATTAGAATTGGCCGAGAAACAAGTGCGAGCCACTTTCGCCAATATCGTGCTTACCTCAAAAGTAATTGATGGGAAATTCCCAGATTACACCCGTGTTATCCCCAATCACACCAATAACTTAATCTTAAATCGAGTGGTAATTTTGCAAGCCTTACAACGCGCCGCTATTCTTTCAAATGAAAAATTCCGTGGGGTGCGTTTATTACTGACCGAAAGAAACTTGCAAATTATCAGTAGCAACAGTGAACAAGAAGAAGCTCAAGAAGATATTGAAACCGAATACCAAGGGGGTGCTTTAGATATTGGCTTTAATGTGAATTATTTATTAGAAGGTATCAACAACATTAACAGCGAGCAAATCACACTCTCGTTCGGCGATCAAAACAGCAGTTTATTAATCACCACCCCAGAAAAGAGTGATTACAAATATGTTGTTATGCCAATGCGCATTTAATGAAAAAACTGTAGTTTTGTTCCACGTGAAACAGAGAGAAAAACAATGAGTGATAATTACGACGAGTCAAGCATCCAACAATTAGAAGGTTTGGAAGCAGTCCGCAAACGTCCAGGGATGTACATTGGAGATACTTCTGATGGTACAGGCCTACATCATATGGTTTTTGAAGTGGTGGATAACGCTATTGATGAGGCATTAGCAGGACATTGCGACGACATCAAAGTTGTTATTCATGGTGATAACTCTATTTCTGTTTTCGATAACGGGCGCGGTATTCCTATTGGCATTAAATTCGACGATAAACACGAACCCAAGCGGTCCGCCGCTGAAATCGTGTTGACCGTCTTGCACGCAGGCGGAAAGTTTAATCAAAATAGCTATAAAGTATCGGGTGGACTACATGGTGTGGGTGTTTCATGCGTCAATGGTTTGTCAGAATGGCTCAAACTCACCACTTATCGTGACGGTAAAAAATTTGGCCTAGAGTTTGTGCGCGGCGCAGTTAAAGATCGTTTAGTTGAACAACAAAAAGGTGTTGAAGTTTCCCCAGTGCGTGAATTGGGAGAAAGCAATAAACGCGGCACCGAAGTGCATTTCTTGGCAGATAAAGAAATTTTTGGTTTGGTTGAGTTTCACTATGAAATTATCGCTAAACGACTGCGTGAACTTTCTTTCCTGAACAATGGCGTCAAGATTGAATTGATAGACCAGCGCACAGGTAAGGGTGAAAACTTCGCCTACTCGGGTGGGGTGCGTGGTTTTGTTGAGTATATGAATAAAAGCAAGGCAGTGCTGCATCCAAAATGCTTCCAAGCATCCGGCGAGAAAGACAACATCACCGTTGACGTCGCCATGCAGTGGAACGACAGTTATTCCGAAGTTGTGCAGTGTTTCACCAACAATATCCCCCAACGCGATGGCGGCACACATATGACCGGCTTGCGTATGGCCATGACTCGCGTCATCAATAAGTATATCGAAGACAATGAATTGGCGAAAAAAGCCAAGGTCGATACCACGGGCGACGACATGCGCGAAGGGCTGACCTGTGTGCTCTCCGTTAAAGTGCCAGACCCTAAATTCTCTTCACAAACAAAGGACAAGCTGGTTTCCAGCGAAGTTCAACCCGCCGTGCAAGAAGTGGTTTCGCAGAAGTTATCTGACTACCTGTTGGAGAACCCGATTGACGCCAAGATTATCTGCGGCAAAATTATTGATGCTGCGCGTGCGCGTGATGCGGCGCGTAAGGCGCGTGAATTGACGCGTCGTAAGGGCGTATTGGATGGTATCGGTCTGCCAGGTAAATTAGCAGACTGCCAAGAAAAAGACCCCGCCATGTCCGAGCTGTACTTGGTCGAGGGTGACTCCGCTGGCGGCTCTGCCAAGCAAGGCCGCGACCGTAAGTTCCAAGCCATCTTGCCACTGAAGGGTAAGATATTGAACGTAGAAAAAGCGCGTTTCGAGAAACTCATCGCCTCGCAAGAGATTGCCATTCTCATCACCGTGCTGGGCACCGGCATCGGCAAAGAGGAATATAGCGCCGAGAAACTGCGCTACCACCGCATCATCATCATGACCGACGCGGACGTGGACGGTGCGC
>JAVHQJ010000431.1:0-5463 GCA_036171075.1 Sideroxydans sp.
GGGTTGATGAGCAGGCCGAACAGCGTGCTGCGTTCCCACGCCGCCACCTGCGCCGCCTTCTTCTCCCAATGCGCGTCAAAGTAACTGCGCTTAATGAGATGCGCGCCCACCTCTTCCAACCACTCCGGTTCGATACGCGCCATGCAGCGCGCGAACAGCTTGGTGGTCTCCACGATCTCCGCAGCAAACACCCATTTCGCGCCCTTCTTTGCCAACACCGAATTCGATGCGATGAAGAACTTGATCTCGCGCGGGCCAAGGTAGTGCGGCTCGCTGGTGGAGCGACAACCGATATTGCCCAACAAGCCGGTGAGCAGGGCTTTGTGGATTTGTTCGTAGGTGGCGGGTTGGGAGGACTCGATGGTCTGCGTCGCTTTTATAGAGGGTTCCCTCACCCTCAGTCCCTCTCCCGAGGGGAGAGGGAAGCTAAGCCCCTCCCCCGCTGGGGGAGGGGTTGGGGTGAGGGAACCCTTGTTCGACGAAGCTCCCCCCCCAAACAACCCCATCTCACTCACCTGCGCATGCAACTGTTGATGTAGCTCATGCCACTCACGCAGCCGAATCGGCGACAAGAATTTCTCGCGGCATTCCTGCGCCCATAGCTTGTTGGATTTTTTATGATTGATCGCGTCTTGAAACCACGCCCACAATTTGAGATAGGCGAGGAAATCCGAGCGCTCGTCGTTGAAGCGTTGGTGCGCCGCATCCGCCGCCTCACGTCGCTCTGCGGGACGGTCACGTGGGTCTTGCAACGCCAGCGCACTGGCGATGATGAGAATTTCGTCGAGGCAGTGATATTGCCGCCCGGCCAACAGCAAGCGCGCAATCTTGGGGTCGAGGGGCAGCTTGGCGAGTTCGTGGCCGAGGGGGGTGAGCTGGCGGGTGGCGGTTTTTGCCGAGAGTGTTCCCTCACCCCAACCCTCCCCCGGGGGGAGAGGGAGCTTGGGACTACGCGATGATAAGCCCCTCTCCCCTTGGGAGAGGGGTTGGGGTGAGGGAACACTCTCAGCTATCGCCCCCAACTCAATCAACAGCTGATACCCATCCGCAATCGCGCGCGACCTCGGCGGCTCGATGAAGGGAAAATCCTCCACCTCGCCCAAGCCCAGCGCGCTCATGCGCAAAATGACCGTCGCCAGCGACACGCGGAATATCTCGGCATCGGTGAATTCGGGACGCAGTAAAAAATCCGCCTCCTCGTAGAGACGAATGCAGATGCCACTCATCACCCGACCACACCGACCCGCGCGTTGATTCGCGGCAGCACGCGCGATGTTCTCGATGCGCAACTGCTCCACCTTCTGCCGCACGCTGTAGCGGTTGATGCGCGCCAAGCCGCTATCAATGACGTAGCCGATGTTGGGTACGGTGAGCGAGGTCTCCGCCACGTTGGTGGCGAGTACCACGCGGCGCACACCCGACGCTGGTTTGAATACCCGGTCTTGCTCGGCGATGGACAGGCGCGAGTACAACGGCAGAATTTCTATCCCCTTGTGCTGATGCTTGCGCAACGCCTCGGCGGTATCGCGTATCTCGCGCTCGCCCGGCAAGAACACCAGTACATCGCCACGTAGCCCGCCGATACTCAATTCATCCAGCGCACTGCATATAGCCTGTGGCACATCCTGCGTATCGCCCTCCTCATTCTGCTGCGGCGGACGGTAGCGCACCTCGACGGGATAGGTGCGGCCAGAGACTTGGATGACGGGGGCGGGATTTAGATTTGTAGATTGAGCTTCGTTGATGGATTGCTCCCTCACCCCAACCCCTCTCCCAGAGGGCGAGGGGCTAAATCCAGAGGGCGAGGGGCTAAATCCAGAGGGTGAGGGACTAAATCCAGGGAGGGGTGAGGCACAAGCCGAAGGAATTCCATTAAGCCCCTCTCCTCTCGGGAGAGGGGTTGGGGTGAGGGAAGGTTTTGAAGTTGGCGCATTCGCACTCAACCAATCAAAAATCGTTTGAAGCACCCCCTCCGTATTCACCAACGCCTCGTTATTCCAGAAGCGCAACACAGTGACGCCCTGCTCTTTCAGCCAAGCACTGCGTTTCTCATCATGCTTCAGTTGCGCATCTTCTCCATGCTGACCGCCATCCAGCTCAATTGCCAACTTCGCCTCATGACAATAAAAATCGAGGATGTATGCACCCATCGGATGCTGACGACGGAATTTGGCATCCAGCACCTGACGATCTCGCAGCAAATTCCACATTAGCTGTTCTGCATTTGTTGAATTTTTGCGCAATTCTCGCGCATGAGTAAGGAGTGTTTCTGGAATGGTTGAATAACTCTCCCTCACCCCAACCCCTCTCCCAGAGGGCGAGGGGCTTAATCCACGCTGCGCCAACGTTCCCTCTCCCTCTGGGAGAGGGCTAGGGTGAGGGAGACTTTCGATTGTGGGAACACTCCCCGCAAAATGCTTCGCAAACCGTTCCGCATCAATCGTCGCCGAGGTAATGATGACTTTCAGATCAGGCCGGCGCGACAACAGTTGGCGCAGATAACCCAACAGAAAATCAATGTTGAGCGAGCGCTCGTGCGCTTCGTCGATGATGAGGGTGTCGTAGTTCTTCAGCAGCGGGTCGTGGTGTATCTCGGCCAGCAAGATACCGTCCGTCATCAGCTTGATGCAGGTGTCGGGCGACACCTTGTCGTTGAAGCGCACCTTGTAGCCGACCAGCCCGCCCAACTCGGATTTCAATTCTTGCGCGATGCGCGCCGCCACCGAACGTGCCGCCACGCGACGAGGTTGTGTGTGGCCGATGACGCCCAGCACCCCGCGCCCCAAACTCAAGCATATCTTAGGCAACTGCGTAGTCTTACCCGACCCCGTCTCGCCGCACACGATAACGACCTGATGTTTCTCGATGGCTTGTGCGATGTCCTCCCGCCGCGCCACCACGGGCAAGTCAGCGGGATATTCGATGGCGGAGAGTTGTTGAATACGCGCCAGACGACGCTGGGCGATATTGGATAGTGCGGATTTCATGGCGCGCGATTTTACCTGTCACGCCTTTGATGCGCATAAAAAAACAGGGGAGACCGAAGTCTCCCCTGTTGATTTACTGCTTTGCTTTTGTGTGATGCTCGCTTGGGCTAGTTGTGCGTGTGTTGTTGGAGCTTTAGCTCCGTACACCCAAGGGTGCAAGAACCTCTACGAGGCAACCACGGCCTACCCCTTGCGGGTACATCCTACGTGAGCGTTAACTTACCAAGCTGCTTCCAACAAGCCGGTGAACATGCTCTTACCAGAACCACCAACTGCATCAGCATTGGTGTTTGTGTCGCCAGAGTACATAGAGTAGTTAGCGTGCACAGCTACGTTTTGGAACAAGTCATACACAGCGGTCAACACAACTGCATTGTCAGTTTTGCCACTTGTCTTACCCATACGTAGCGCAGTACCAAGAGTCAGTGTGTGAGGAATAACAGTCACATCTACGCCAGCTGTTCCGGCCGTTTTCACAGCGGTGTTGTTTTTTGCGTATGTTCCATACAGACCTACTTCCATACCTGCGATTTCGCCGTGAGCTTGTGCATCAAAACCAACACCTTTTGTCTCAACTTCAGCAGCAGCTGCACTCGCACGGTTCTTGCCAGACAAAGACTCGAAACCGATAACAGTTGCGAAGTCAGCGATTGTTGGAGTCACTGCAACATGCAGAGCAGTCGAAGTCATCGCGACACCAGTTGCGCCTGGAACATAGAAGAACGCATTGGAGAAGCGAGAAACGTTGATGTAACCCATTTCGTGCTTAGCAACGAAAGCGATACCAGACGCTGTACCATCACCGATACCGGTGTATTGGTGAGCGGAGATGTCTTTGCGGTGTTCAGCCCAACGGATACCACGTGTCACACCAGTGCTGGACTCTGTGTAGCCATAGAATGCGCCCAAAGCGTCGGTGCCGAAAGGGATAACGGACAGTTTAGCTGCGCCCAAGTCAACAACGACTGGAACACGCAAACCAGCGATGATGCCGCCAGCTGGGCCGCCAACCATGTTGTTTTCCATCATCATACCGACTTTGATCATTTCGCTATCAGCAACACGGCCGCCGAAGAACAAAGACAGTTCGTCAGGGATTTGCCATTGGCCAGAGTTTGTTGCATCGCCGTCAATCGCGCCAACTGCCTTTGCGTCGCTAGACTTTTGGAAACGAGCCTTCAACAACACGGCTGCGTTCAAAGTGCTAGGGATAGACAAATGCTCGCCTTCCACTTTTTCTTGTGCGCCCATCATGGTGAAGCCAGCCGCCTTAAATGCGCGACCGAAACCATTCAGAACGGGGAAGTGTTGTGCGTGGCAAGAAGAACAAGCCATGCCTGTTTGACGTGCGAATGCTGGAACTGCGGATGCTTCTGGTGCGAAGGCTGCTGCTGCCAATACGCCTGCCAGTGAGAGAGCTACTTTTTTCATCTATTTCTCCTCGGGATTATTTGTGGAATTTCTTAATTCAATGATTGTTTCGGTTCTGCCTACCAACCACCGGTGCGCACCTTATAGAAAGTGCTTATGGCGTGTCAAAAGGTTTATCTTGAGTGTTGCAGTTTTGCAACAGGTCGCTATGCCCTTTAATTATGGTTCATCTGGATATGGTTCATCTGGATTTTGCGTGGGTGACTGACACGAGAAAGCGGAAGCGTCTTTACAAGCAGAACCTGCTACTTACCTGCTTGCTGGTTGGAGAATAGGGAGTGTTTTCCCCCACCCCAGCCCTCCCCCGGTGGGAGAGGGAGCGAGAGCGGCGATGCTTTGGGTTTAGTCCCTCTCCCACTGGGGGAGGGATTAGGGTGGGGGAACACTCGGTTATCGGTTAGATGCCATGATTTTTCGATCCACTGGCTAATCTGGTCTTAATCCACGCAAAAGCCAGATGAACCTTAATTAGGGCTATGAATCGGATTCCCACAGGAATATATGGGCTCTCTACAATTTTCACGCTGTTGACAGCCTCTCGTTTGTGAGGCTTTTTATTTCGCCAACGGTTTGAATTCAAATCGCACTTTGCCTAACTGATTGTCACGCAGAAGCAGTGCGTAGCCCAGTTGGTGCGCCCAGCGGGCGGCTTGATAGAGGCCTACGCCGAGGCCGTCTTCGGAGGGGACGATGGTGCGCAGTAAATCGCCTGCAATGTGCGATGGCACGGCGCTGCCTGTGTCGCTGACTTCAATGGATAAAGGAGAGACGCTTAAACGTGCGGTGATGTGTATGCCCGGTTCGCGCAGGCGTTTGTTGCAGGCGTTTTCGAGGAGGTTGTCGAGTACGCAGTCGAACAGGGGGGCGGGAATGAGCAGAAGGGGGGGGCGCAATTTTTCATGCGCTGTTGAAAGTGGCTCCCTCACCCCAGCCCTCTCCCAGGGGGAGAGGGAGTTAGGGCGGAGAGGATTGGGGTTTAGCACTTCGTGGTTGGGGTTTAGCACTTCGTGGTTGGGGTTTAGCACTTCGTGGTTGGGGTTTAGCA
>JAVHQJ010000432.1:0-22802 GCA_036171075.1 Sideroxydans sp.
GGTTTTTTGCGTTACTTCGTTGAATTCCTAGACGTGTTGCATGTTCCAACGAAATTTGCCAATCATGTTGCTACGTTCTGAAATGTGATCGAGTCGTGTCGAGATGGGAACAACCGCTGTCGAACGTATAGCGGTCGAATGCACGGTGGTTGTCATCCATCCGGTTTCGAGACATACCCAACCGTCAAGCCCGACCGTCAAGCTGGAACATCTGAGCGACAGCTCTAATATTGAAAGCAGACTTTCAGTCGGTCGAAAATTCGTGCGCTTGAATGACTCTAGCTCGGCCATTGCTGACCGTGACGGTCTTGTAAAAAAATGCTCAGATTAGCTTGATGGAACGTCCGGAACCAAAAAACCGACGAAATCATGAGTTTTTGGAGACACTCAACTGTCCTTTGCTCAATCATTATCACTGTCGGAAACACTGGTGATGTGGATGGCGTTGGCACCATCGTCGCCGGTTAAATAAAGGCGGAGGGCATAGAGCAGGTCGGGGGTGCGTTCGCCTTCAGGCTTCTTAATGTTAATCTGCACGCGGGAGAAAAGAGTGGCATTCGACTGCGCGACAATTTTCGTCACGCGCTCGATCTGCTTCGCCAGTTCCTTGGTAATTTTTTGGTGCGGTTGAAGAAGCATCTTGATTTCATTGTCTGACGAATCACGAGTGCGTAGCAGACCGAGCAGGAGTTCTAGCGGTTCGGCAGTGGCGCGAACCCAATTGCAGACAGTCTTTTTGTTTTTGTCTTTCTCATCTCTCCGAGGCGGACACTGTCTAAGTTTGCCCAACATTTCAGTCAGACCTTTCAGAATTGACTGCAATTCTGCGAAGTTGAACTTTTCAACGAAATGCGGTTCGCGCCAGATTGCATAAGCAAAAACGCAAAGAGAGTCGCTTGTCAGGTGCGTCACGAGTTTGGCCAGAGCATCTTTTTGCCATTGCTCCGACACATCTCCAAGTGCGAAGCCGACTGCTTGCGGGGCGCGAATGTTGCCGTTTTTGACCTGCGCTGTTATCCACTTGAAGCATTCATCCGGTGAGTCCTTGTGCATGCAAGCCAGCAGGAACAAAACTTCGTATTGGACTGGATTGGGGATTCCATCGTACTGCAACAAACTAGCGAGGTATTCAATATTCGACCGCATGGCATCCGTAAATTCAGATGGACAATCTGCATTACAAATTGAACGCCCGTCGCGCCAGACTTGAATTGTCGGGAAGTAAAGTCGTTTACGGATATTTTCAACCACAAGTTGGGTCGCGTTTTCATCAAACTCCTTCAACCGTGTTGCTTGTGGTGGTTCTCTATAATCGGCTCCGGCGACTTTCCTGACAGAATACTTCCCGTCTCTTTCTTGCAACTCGAAAGACACTTCGTCACCTTCTTCAAAGTTTTCATACGAAAAATCTTTTGCGAAATTCGTTTCGTGGATAAACACAGTATTCTCAGCATCATCACACCGAACAAAAGTAAAATGCGCGCCGTTTTTGTCTTCATGCCAATAACTTGTTATCTCGCCAATTGTCCGTGTTTTGCTTGGTTTAGGGCGAATGAACAGATCTTTGTCGAACTGTGTAATCGCGTTCAACACCCAGTCAAATAGATCAGACGTTTCGCTGCTGTTGCGTTTGGACACACTGCGCAACTCAGCCCAAGTCATCGGCGTTGGGTATTCTGGCGAGGGGGCGTCGGTGATGATGACTTCTTCTATGCGTCGCCAAGTGGCGCGCACGGGCGGGAAAGTTTTATTGAGAGGGATGAAAAAAAGTTTATACGGTTCGTCAGCTCCGTATTCAAAGGTGAGGTTAAGTTTGCATACGACGTTTTCTTTCAAAGGAAATGCGGGCGAGTCAAGACGAGCGGAGAAACCGAGATCGTCGGCGTTCTCGCCTTGGAAAATTGGGAATTGATAGAACGCTCTTCCGGAAGGAAGCATGAAGTCTTCATCAACGGGGATTTGAACCGCATGTCCGCGAATGGGCTTAACTGTTGTGCCACGCGAAACAAGGTGAAATCGTTGGTAACTACCGTCTTTCATCACCTTGATCGAAAGCTCAGGAATCCGGTCGCGCCAGAGCGGGATGTCGCCGGCGCGTTGTTGCAAAGAGTGAAGCCGTATGCCTCCAACGACAGGGCTTTTGGTTAAGTTTATAAGAGATTCGAATTGCCCGATGCGCGAATCGCGTTTGAGCGAGGACGGATCAAGGAGCCGCGGCTCTGTCTGTAGGATTGCGTCGCGCCACTGCCCCTGGCCGTCAACGGTGATGAGGTCGTAGCCTTTTCCTTCGGTGCTTTCTGGGTCGGCACTTGCGATAATTACCGGGGGACAACGCTCCCAATAGAAGCCGCGAGTTTCGGGAAGGCGTTCCTTGAGTAACGGGTCGAACCGCACGAGAAGTTTGGTGACGCAGATCTTTCCGCCGACGCTGTCAACGACCACGATGGAAAAACCCTCATTTTTAATTTTTGAATAGCCAACCTGATCAAAGGCTGCTGCCACACTGCGCGGCAGCGGTTCGGCATCGGGGAAGCGAGCGTTGAGATTGCGGCGGGTAACTTCAAGATCAAAGTCGTTGAGGGCGTCGGGAACGAGCCAAATGAGTGTATCGTTTTTGAAAACTTCGCGAAGTTTATAAGCGAATGAACGGGCTGCGCGGTCGAAGTGCTCGAAAGTCTTAGCTTTTGAGAAAAAGAGGTCTGACGAAGTAATTGAGGTCGCGTCGGGATGGAGATAGGCTGCATCGGAGTTGAAAAGTTCGATGTCAAAGGATTCACCGTCGATCTTCCATTGCTGCCAAAGATAAGTATCACACAAAGATCTAGAGGACGCTTTTGTGGCATAGCGCGGGCGCAAGCCGGTGAGATCGAGGCAAGTCGGTTCGGAGATTTCTTCCTTTCTGAACTGCCGAGATATGATCTGTTTCGATTTCTGAAACGCGAGTTGTGAAAACCACGGGCGAATCTCAAACTTCTCGAAATCGAAGAGAACAGGAATTTCCGCAAAGAGATGCATGCCGTCAGCCCACATTTGCGCGTATTTGTTCCAGAGGCGCATAGTTTTGTCGCGCGTTTCGAGTTGCAAGCAATCGCGGGCAATGTCGTCATCAAGTGTTTGCAGCCAGCGCCATGCGTCCCAGACGCGGCGGTAATCTCGGTGCGAGAGGAGCGTGTTGTTGGGCGGCAGGTTGTCCCATCGGGCGATGCCCTGCGCCTCGTCGGAACGCAGCCATGATTGGATTTTTGGCAGGAGATCGTCATCTTCCTCCCCGAAGCAGTCCAGGCGTAATTCGAGCAACTCGGCGAGGCGGGTGACGAACGCTTTCAGGAGACGGTTCTCGGGGAGATTCACGGATTGGAATCGACGGACTGCTTGGAGATAGGGTTTTCCGGCGAGTTTCTCGCGAATATTGCGACCGGGACGGTTGCTGAGTTTGATGAAACTATTGGCATCGAGTTCGCGCACGGCGTAAATGGGCAGTAATGCCTGTTCGCGGCGAGGGCTTTCGTTGAGCGCTCGGAAAAGCCGCTCGACCGAAGCGCGACTATGGTCAGTGATACGCCAAAGGCGATCACGGTGGATTCCGACATCGGTTGCCGGTCGCGCGACTTTCGCGAGAAGCGTGGACAGCGATTGCGGCAGCGCTTCACCGGTCTTGGGGTCAAACTCGGCGTTGACCGTGAACCAATGCGTCTGCGACATCAAGGCGCGAACGTTTTCGCCAGATTCACCTTCAGCGGAAAACGCCTTGTAGAGTTCAGCTAGTTTCATTGCCCGGTTCGTCCTTCAGGTAGTTTGCGGACTGCCAGATGAACTGGCCGTAACCGAGCTCGCAGGCGAGGTCGAAATCGTCGACCAGGTTGAAGCTGTTACCCCCGATGCCGTTGACAAGCTGTCCGCGGATTTTGTCGAGGCATTCGGTCTTGCTCTTGCCACGCGTGTCGATGCCGCGCAGTTTTGGCATAACCTTTTGGACAAGTTGATCTTCGAAGGCTGTGTGCATCGCCTTGGCAAGTGCGTCTTTGTCGGACACCTGCTGCGCGGCGCGGACATCCGGGTAGTTCGCCATATAGTATTCGACAGACTGCCAGACTCGGTGGCCGATGGCGCGGCCCGCAACCTCGAGCGCAGCGTTCGTTTCCTCGATGAGCTGTTTGAACGGCTTGACATCCTCATCGGAGAATTTGCTGCCTTGGGCAAGCCAACTCTGCCACGATGCTTTATGTAATGCCGGGCCACGATTCTTGTCATCAAGCGGCGTTAGCTTCAGGCGACGTTTGAGCTCGGTCGGACGCGGGAAATTGATGATGATGGAACGGTCGATAACCTTGTCGGAGAGCGACTTCGTTGTCTCGTCCTGATTCATCGTCCCCGTCCAGAGGACGTTGCGGCCGAGCGAGAGTTTATAAGGTGGCATACCGGCGCCAATTTTCACAGGCAGGAACGGCACATCCGCGCCTTTCATGCCACGCCGCAATTCGAGCTTGCTCAGAAACTCTGCGAAATAAAGTTCGGGATGAGCAAGGTTCATCTCGTCGAGATGGACAATGCAAACCGCGTCAGACAAACCTGGATACCCCTCGCTATCATCGGTTTTCGCAACCCATTCCTTCTGACTCTGAGCGAGGAAACGCAACACCGATTGGGCGTCGAACTTGTTGTCGATTGAATTGAAGAAGCCAAGCATGGATTCCTGCGAATCCCAGTTCGGTTGGACGGAGAGAGGCTCGAAGAAGATGCCGCCGAAGTGCGAATAGAGGCGCGGCAATTCGGATTTTCCGGTGCCGGAAACACCCGCGAGAACGGTGAGTGGCGACCATTCGGCGGTTTTGAGCGCGGTGTGGAACGCTTTCAGAATGCGGGGATTGAAGTGCATGCCATATGAATTACAGGCATTGCCAATTCCCGTGAGCCATGTCATTTCATCAATATCGGCTTTGACGGGTTGTTTGACTTTGTCCGCATTGATATGCGGCATCTCGATTTCCTTGTAGCGGGCGGAGACTTCGGCGGGGCGTTCATAAGCAGCGCGGAGCCGGTTAAGCTCGGCTTGTGCCTCATTTGCCGCGCCCTCGAAGATGGAGGCCTTTTGCGCAAATGATTTATTCTCAGCGTTTAGTTCGGAGTTGTTGCGGCGTAGGTTGGCGACTTCCGCAACTGCGTCACTGCTGGCAGCGATTTGCTGCTCGAGTCCGTCCGCCCGCGTCTTTTGGCTTTTTGCCTCGATTGCGAGTGTCTGATACCGCTCGCGCATCTCCTCGGTCGGTCGGGTGGCAAGTTCTTCGCGGAGGAGTTTAAATTCGTCTGTCTTGCTATTGAGATCACGGATGACATCGGCGGGGTCTTTGCCACCGAGTTGCCGCTTCAATTGTTCGAATGCACCGAGAAGTTCGGTTTGAATACGAAGAGACTCCCGTAGACGGGAGAGTTCTTCTTTTGAAGAGGCTTCTGCGAGTTCCAGCGACTTGCGGCGCTCGTGGAGGCGTGCTTCGACGGATTCTTCGAGTTCGTCGTTACGCTTCAGCCATTGCTGTTGTAACCGCTGATCTTTACGTTCGAGCGTCCGCTCAGCAGTTTCCAACTCTACTTTTCGTCCTTCGATTTCACTTTGCAAGGCAGACAGCGCGCCTTTCTGCTTTTCAAATTCCGTGCGTTCTACGTCTAACTGTTTGCGGGTGTCATCCTGCTGTTTTGTCCATGCCGCGCGTTCCTTGGCGATTTCCGCTCGGATGCGGTCGCGCTCGGCGTTCTCAGCGTTGGAAGCATTTTCCAAGCGTTTGGCTTGCAGCTTGGCGATTTCATCTTCAAGGTTGGAAAGTTTCTTTTCTCGGCTCTCCGCGATGTCCGCCTCGCCTTGGGTGCGTTTGTCGCGTAATTCAGCATTCAAGGCGGCGCGCTCCTCGGCGAAGCCCACGTCGCGAGTCTGCTCGGCAGCGATGAGGGCCTGCTCGCGCCAAGTTAGATCGGCTTTCTTCCCCTCAATTGCTTGACGTTCAATATCAGCCTTCTGATCGCGCTCGGTCAAGGCGAGTTCACGCCTGACGAGATCGTCTTCCCGGCTTTTAATGTCGTTCACGCGATTCTCCGAGTCGTCAGTAATTAGCTTCAACTCTTCTTCTGACTTACCTGAGCGTTCCATTTCTTATACCTCTATTAGTGTTTTGATAATTTTGTAAGATGCTTTGCGAAGTTTTGCGATTTCCTCTTTTGGCAGCGGAAGCGGCTCATTACCGTGGCCGCGTCTGGTGATAACATTCGCGACGTCATCCACAAAAGACGGTTGCGAATCCACGACTGCACTCAATGTTTCACCGTCAGACATAAGCAGAAATGCAACCACGCATGCGCCAAGCGTTGGGTAGTTTCCTTGCAAGGCCTGGCGAATAGCCAGGGGCTTGACGGTAAGCAGACATTCCGGCAAATTCCCGATACTGTTTTCTCGCGCTTTCTCTTGTGCTGCGGAGATGAACTCAGAATCCATAATGTCAGGTGGCAACTTGCCGACGAGCCTCTGGCGAAAGCTCGCCTGTAACGCGGCATAGAGATCATAGGCAAAAACGAGCGCGTCATCGTTGTCCTGGCACGACAGCCAGAAGCGCTCTGCTTGAATTAAACGATCTTGCAAGTTCAAGCCGAGACGATTGAAAATCTTAAAACCGAAATCACCCTGAATGTTGGTGCGTGCGTCCAAGAGAAAATCGGCGCGAACATCCTTGTCATGTCTGGCAGTGGGCGTGTCCGTGAAACTGATTTCAGGCAAGAGCGAGTGGATAATTTCGCGCATAAACGGTTCATCAGCCAATTCAGCTTCGGGCGCATCGGCGCCGCCATTGCCGTGTCCCTTCTCATCCCGCTCCTTCTTGATGCTGAGAAGACGGCTGACGAGATCGGGATGCACGAATGCGATGCGACGTAAGGGATGTCCCTCATCCTTCTCTGCCTGCAAAATAGCAATTGCAAGGTCAGTCCACAGATCTGCTTTTTCTCTTTTGAAATCAATTAGCTTGCCTTCTAAAACTGGCTTAAAACCGGGTTTCGGCGGCACCAGTCCGATATTTTCCGCTGCACTCCAAAGCAATGCGGGGTGTTCGGGTTGCCCCGTAAATTTGAGTTTTGCGATGACATCTTCAAATGGACGATGGGAGCAGGCGTAAAACAGTGCCCACTCTACCGAAGCATGGATTTTGGAGATGGAACGGAACTGCGTGTTCCGCTGTGTGCGCAAGGTGGAGACAAGTTTTGGATAGCGTTGCCTGTTGGCGTCGTTTTCAAACGGTTCTTTTGGTCGCTGACCTTGATCGTCTAGCTTCGGAGGACGGGGATTACTCAATGACTGTTTCCACTTGCCCAGCCATTTGGCTAGTTCCTCATTCTGTTCAAGTAATTGCTCGAACGCACTTTCGAGAATCAGGGAGAATCCATTGCCGAATGGGTCAGCGATGCGAAACTCGCCATCACTTTTCTGAATGGCGATGGGGCAGTCGAGATGATATAGCTCGGGCTGCTGAACTATTGTGATTTGCTGGACATCGGGTATTTTATCGTCACCGCCAAACGCCGCAGACCGCCTCGTCATTGCCCGCGATGCGCTGATGACATCACGTCGTGTGAGTGGATTGTTCTTGTGGACATCATCCCTCCGGATTGAGCGGAAGACGCTTTCTTCTGCTTCCTTTTTTCGTAACGAATTTGCATCGTCCAGCCAATGCAGGAACGGGAGGACTTTTCCTGTGGCGAGTTCTCGGAACAAGAGCGCGGTGACAAACACAGGAGCTTTCTCTTTTTCGCTTTCTCTGCTGCCGTACTCCTGATTGATGATGACGTTGTGCTCGTCAATGAGTGCTTTGTCCTGCAAACGCAGGAGAATACTGTTGACTAGGTCAAGCGGAATGCGGGTTTCATCTGCCAGTGCACTGGTGTCCATCGCGCCAACTGCATCGAGGAGTTTCAGGATGATGCGCTCGAATGGATTCAAGCCATCGTCATCAGAGATCATCGGCAAAGTCACACGATATGCGGCCACTGGCCACGCGAGATTGCGCGGCCTACCGATAGTTGCGCCAAAAGGATTCGACTGACCGTAGTCGAGGAGTTTCAGCGACATTGCAAAACCCTCCCTTCCTCAGTTCGACAGAGTTTGAAGAAATCAACCAACCCCGGAACATACTCTGCGGCAAGGTTGCTTTGCAGTAGGCCGGAATCACCTACCACGATCAGCAATTTTTTCTGGCGGCTCATTGAGACATTCAGTCGATTGTAAAGGCAGAGATGGCCGAACTGCTTTCGCGCCTGTTTCTCGCGGTCATCATCTTTCGGTTTCCAGTTTTGGGGCAATGTCCTGACCATTGACAAGAAGACGACATCGAACTCCATGCCCTGGAACGAATCCACTGTGCCGATGCGTAGTTTCTTGTCGTCGTCTGTGATTGCACCCAGTTGCCTTTTGATGAGCTCGGCCTGCGCCTTATAAAACGAAATCACGCCGAAAGTGAGGTTTTTTCCCGCATCAGAGTTCATCCACGCCTTCAACTGGTGAGCGATAGCTGTAGCCTCTGCAGGGCGCGTCCAACTGGTTCCGTTCCGTTGACACATGCCTTTATCAGCTGTCACATCCAGCCAAGCAGCGGGTTTGCCGTCCATGCTGGATAGGTCGTGGGCGAAATCGCTCGCACATCGTCCGGAATCGAATTTCTCAACTGGGTCGAAGCGTTCGTAGAAGTTACGACTGATGAATGCGCCCAGAAGCGGATGCATGCGGTATTGCTTGTCCAAGGTGACGCGACGGGTAATGCCGTCGTTCCCCTCAAGCGTTTTTAAACGTTCGGAGAAAAAATACTGGAACATGGATTTTTTGAGCCAGTCGGACTCCTCTTGGCCGGTCTCTCCCTCCTCCATTTGGCGGGCGACTTCGTCATCGATGATGTGAGGTAACTGGCGGTGGTCGCCAACAAGGATAATGCGCTTCCCTTGCGCCATCGCCACCATCAGGTCGCGGGGCGAAACGCGGGCAGCCTCATCCACAATCACATATTCATACTCCATCCTCCTCTGGTTATCATTCACATCGCGCCCAGTGATTCCCTTTTGAAATTGCATTCGCTTATTGACGCTCTGCTGGCAGGTAGCGGCGAATGCAAAACTGTAATCCGATATCGCGTCAATCATCCCGTAGGGGTTGCTTTCCAGCTCGGCCAGAAACTCTGCCAGCGCGGCGGATTTGGCGTCTTTGGCAGAGTGCCCTGCGATCTTGATACGTTTGATAGCGTCCTCTGCCAGCGCAATAACCTCATCGTTTTGTTTCTCCACACGGAAGACGGGAGGGGCGGTAAATCGGGCAAGGAGTGTTTTTTTTAGCTCCGTCAAATCCTTCAGGAACGAAGGGGAACCATCTTCACTTCGCCACAGACTTGCCCTGTCCAACAAGGCGCATTCGTTTTCTTCAAGGGCTTCTTTCAAGTCATCCAGAGCGTCAGTCGCACGTTCCGGCCCGTCATCGGCAAAACTCTCGGGGCGGATGCGCAAACGGCGGGCTGCGGCGAGCCACTGAGTATGTTCGTTATCGAGTCTTTCTTCGCGCGAAAGATTCTTCGCGAGGTTCGCGGCCCTTCGTGCACCATCCTCACCGAGAATGGAAACGCCAAGCGATGCGATTTGCCCCGCGAGATTTGCCGCCAGAGCGCGCGTCGGAGCCTGAACATATTGCAGGCATAGATTCCTGATTTCCGTTTCCTGCTCGATTTCGGCAATCTGAGGATTTCGCTCGCGGAGTTCAGCAGCGAGTTTGTGACACCATTCTTCAAGATTTTTCTCAAAGGCACTGAAATCATCATCCTCAGTGCCAGAACGCTTTCCGAATTTCGGAACAGGGATGCCATTGAGCGAGAGTCGCTCAATCATGTTCTCAACCGCATCGTGTTGGAAGCCGGTTAGCAGAACCTGTCCCTTTGTGCTCACACCACGTTTGCGCGCCATTCCGTTCAGGCGTTCGAGTATTGCGGCGATGACTGTGGTCTTACCTGTGCCAGGAGGGCCTTGTATCAGCGCAATATCAGGCGTTTCCAGCGCGACCTTAATTGCCTCCTTCTGCTTCTCAGTCGGCGGGTTACGGAAGACTTTGTCGCGAACAAATGCGTTAAGCGGCTCAATTTTCTGCGGTGGACGGGTTTGCGCGATTTGCCCCTTTTCCTCTATCAAAAGCCCAAGTTGCGGATTGGCAGCGCAGCCTTCAAGAATCGCACGGCGAGCAGCCCTCCGGCGCTTGATTTGAGTAATCTCGCCAGCAAGCGAAAGGATGAGCGTTCCGGACTCCATCGGGAGGTCTTCAGTAGCCAGAGTGATAACCTTTGATGCCGCATCAAATGTCAACACTTTGAAACACGACTTCGCCACTTGCTGCCTTTTTTTTCTGAGAAATTTCTCGTTCTCCGTTTCTTGCTCAATCCCGTCCACAAACTCCTCGAATGTCAGGCTTTCACTCTTCAAGTAATCAGGTAGTTCATCAACAATCTCGACTTCCGGCGCACGGCCTTCCGTCAGTGCATTCAAAGCGGAGTCGGATGCCTGCGAAATATGAACGGACACCGTTCCGTTCCTTTTCTGTGTCAAATCGGAATACTGCAACGTGCCGATTTCGCGGGCCTGAGTGAGAAGCAACTCGCCCTCAAATTCGCCAAATTCGTCCCATTTCTTCAGATAACTGCTGTCGTCCTTGGTGAGCGCGGTCATCTGCGCCTTGGTGAGGATTTGGACTTGTCCCGCCTGCGTCCAGTCAACAAAGCGGAGCTTGCCTTTGGCGAGGCGCAAAGCGCGGTCGGATTCGTTTCTGCTTTTGGCCAGGCGTGTGGCAATGAAGATGGATTTACCGTCCGGCAACGGGGTTTCGGTGACGACAAAACGGATGCCATCACCCGTAACGCAGAACGAGTTCTTACGGGTTGGCTCTTGTTTTGACGTTTGCGTCGCATCGCCCAGAACCGTATTCGGCTCGGCTTCGACTTCTGACACCTCCGAATTTTCCGTGTCATTGCTGTCTTCCGGCTTAGGTTCAGGTTTCAGCGCATCGTCAATAGCTGGACCGGCAGTTAGGAAAAAGAACGCGGTGTCGCCTTGGCGGAAGCAGCAAAGTTGGTCAAGCTTCCTGTAAAGATGATCACCTTGGAGTCCGCCGGTGCGCCGTTCAATCTTTGCAATCGCAGTTTCCACATACTCATCCACTCCGATTTCGACTTCTCCCATTTCCAAACATTCGCCTGTGAAAAAGGCGATTTGGAGTTCGATGCTTCCGTCGGTGGCGGGATTAGCAAGTTGCGCGAGGATAGCGCGACCGCTGGCAAGTTCGGAGTTGAGACGACGGATGTCAGTGGCAACAACAGTCCGGACGAAGGCAACGGAATTCTTGAGGCGGATTTCAAACTCGTCCGTGCGGATGAGTCTGGCTTCAACGGAGAATACAGGCTGCTCTTGCAGAGCCTCCATAGCGTTGTCAGTCCGCTTGATGCGGATGGAGAGTGTCTCGGCGGGGATGTCATGGAATTTCATTTCCCTGCCTCCACGAAATCGAATGTCAGGTTTTCGGGGAAAGCCTTCGTACCTCGGAAGGAGAATACGGTCTTTGCCGCGAAGTCCAGAACTGCTTCGAATTCAGTATCGTCGTTATGTTCAAACGAAAATGGGTAAAACATGCGGTGCGGGAGCGCAAACTCCGTGACACCGTGGGGAATCAGGACTTCCCAGCGTGGAGTTTTGGCTCGGATGAACGCGGGACGCGGGATGCCACAATAAGGACATTTCTTGTTGCCGTCGGCGAAATAACTCATTTTGCATTCGTGACATTCCAACGAAAGGTCGAATGTCTTGGCGAGTTCCAGTGCCCAGAAAAACATCGTTGGGCGGAGGTGGGGTTGTCTTCTTCCCGCACCGAATGTTTCCTGAAAAAGAAGATTAAGTCGCGGTGTCGCCACCAATTCGCGGGGCAGACCGCCAATACCTTGGTTCGAATCGTCGTCCTCGTCATCAACGAAAGGTAAATAACCGGCGTATGCCTGTTCATCCAAATCGGCGGGTGCGCCATCCGATACCGGCTCGGCATCCCAGCCGCCTTCATCGTCATCGGGTTCAAGCACCTTTTTTCCGATGAACGGATGACAGAGCGCCAGTGTTTTGAATGCCATCACCGCGAATGCCCAGCAATCCGAGCGTGGACGAGCCGAATCGGTACCGCGCACAACTTCCGGTGCACCGTAACCCGGCGTATAGACAGAGATACCGCCGATCAACAGTTCAAAACGCATATTGTCGGCATCAATCAGCCAGACATCGCGGGAAGTGGCTTCCCCAATGAACGCATTGTTTGTCGAAATGTCCCCATAGACTAGCCCTGCGCTGTGGAGACGGGCAAGGATGGAGGCACATTTTGAGAGAGCGAACAAGCGGCGGCGGGTGGAACCTGTACTGGAGTAATGGAAGAGCCGTAACGCCATCTCTTTGTCCGGAATCCCTGCAAGCCATTGGGGCAGCACCGATTTTCGATCTTCCAGTTCTTTCTTCGTTCTGCCGTCCAAATCAAAAATGCTGAATGGTTTCATCCCGCTCAAAAGGCGCATCACATAACCTGGCTCATCGCGTAGGTTGGCAAGAGGCAGGGAAACCGGAATGCGGGGTGGCATGGGCAACAGGCGGATGTTCTGAAAGCGGTCGCGCAGGTTGGCGTTTTTGTCGGGCTGGCCGGATGTGTCGAGCGGTTGCTTAACTGCCAAATCTGCGTCCTTGGTGCGAAAGACCACGCCCTGACCACCTCTGGCGAGTTCATCGGCGAGGTAGTGCATATTGCCGTATTCGTCGGAAAGCGGCTTCGATGACTGGAGTTCATCAGCTTTATTCATGGGTAACATCCTCACGGCAAAGGCAGACGATGGTCTTGTCGTCGCTGTGCTTTGGCGTTGGCCAGTTTTCGAGCATCTCGCGGACATGGCGGTTTGCACTTACAGCGGCGAGGGAACGATGTGCTTCGATAAAGCCCTTCACAAACCCCTCAATATTGTCCAAATCGTCCGCCACACCGTCGGTGCAGAGCAGGACTGCGGCGCACTCTTCTTCCGGCAACAACAAATATCGCCAGTCCTTTGGGGACGTATTTGGTGAAAGCGCGGCCGTAATGTTTGAAAATCCTTGCGACTTGTCCTCTGATAACTGAACGATGGTGCCATTAGCCTTGACGGCGGCAGCCAACCCGTCGCCGAGCATGCCCAGATGGATTGCGCCATCTCCAAGTCGGAACGCGAACAGGCAAGTGGCGGCGCAATCGCGGGGTTCAAGCGGGGTGATAAGGGAGAGCCAATTGGTTTTGATACAATTAGATAGAGAATTGTGGTCGATTTCAGTTATATCGCGGCAGGCGTTGGCCGAAAAAGCCACTGCACGACACACAGCAGCGCTCCCAACGTCGGAAAACGGCTTCGAGCCTAGACCGTCGGAAATGACAATACCGTCACCCCAAGCATAGTGAAACGATGCCCACGCATCCTGGTTTGGCTTACCTGTAGCGACATGTCCTGGGCCACGGACACTTGCGCCAAAACTCTTCCAGAGTGTCATGCCGAGCCGCCTTCCAGCCAACCGTCCAGCGCTGCGAAAAAATCTTCCACTGCGAACACATCCGGTCCTTTGAGTTGCGGATTGGCATCTGCTCCAATTTTGATGATGCGTAGCGTGTCCAGCGGCAGGCATTCTTTCCATCGCTTTAATGTCCTCACATCATCACGCGACCAGAACCCGTCAGAAAAAAGCAGGACTTTGCCGTCAGGCTTTTCTCCGAGCAATTGAACCAAAGCCTTCACATTTGAAGTACCACTGCAAGCAAGCAGTTCCACCGGATACTCTTTATTTGCTCTCCAGTCCAGAAGATGGCGAGCTTCGCACGCCCAAGCACACAATCTGATTTCCGCACATCCGTATCCGAACCGCACCCATTGAGCGACGCCCATAACGGCAGTCCTCATGATGAACGGCTTGCCGCCATCGCCCATGCTGCCGGATATATCGCAAACCAAGTAGAGCGTCATCTGGATTCACCTATTGATTTAGCACTTTCTGAGATGCCGTTCATTAGCGCCTTGAGCTGTTCTGAAAATGATCCTCCGCTCCAAAGCATCAGCCTCGCATCCTTGATCTTTTTCTTGGCCGATTCTGTATTTGGTGGAACACAACAGGCGACAATGCCACGGCCCTCTATGCCTCCGTAAAAACGCACGAGGTTTTGCAGCTTCATAACCTGTTCCTGCGTTACGTTGCCCGCCTTGCATTCCACGATGTAAAGCGAGTAACCGTCGGTGAATGTAATATCAAGCTCGTTGTATTCAGCGCCCCAGGCCGAATGACTCCAGGTGTTTTCTTGCTTTAGATTCAGCTTGACATTGAGGTGCAAGTCTTGAATGACTCCAGCATCTTCGTAAGGCTTGCATTGCAAATAAACATATTCCTCAAACCAGCCACCAGATAGGTATTTGGCTAAATCAGGCCAGTTGTCAAAGGCCAAATCCAGCCCGTAGCCTTGGATTTTTGCTGCCTTAGCATCGTCCAACTTTAAATAAAAGCCATCATGTTTTAATTCGAATGGCCTGAAGGCATTGTTGTAATCTGTCAGTTGTGTATAGAATTTACGTATCTTATCGCGATGTATCCAGAGCGTCTTTGTCAGAAGTTGACGATCCGGCGACATCTCATTCATCGTGGCATTGCTTGCAATCTCTAATCCATCGCTATTGAGTTGTAGAAAAGTTTCAACCGAATCAATCGGCCTGATTTTTTCGCGGCGAAGACTATCAATAAAGGTTACGCGACGATTCCTACTGTCGAAGTAAAATGGGACTGCGCCAAGCTCTCGCGCAGCAGAGAGCGCGCCTGCAAACATTAATTTTGTTCCGCCTGTCAAATTAATTCCGATGCGCGTTTTTTCTGGGAATTGTTTAGCAAGTTCGGTGATTTGCTCATGAACGGCCCGATCATCCCAAGGATCAACGTAAAGTTCGAGCAACTCGCGGGTGCCAAGGAACGCTTGCATACATGTGGCTGGGTAGTCTTTTGAGTTCACGAAAATGTGGTGCGCTGACTCAAATTGCCGGATACTAAGCAAGGCAGGCATTCTTTGCTCGCCAAAAAGATGGAAGGTCACATCAAATCCGTTGGCAATGTCTCGTATCACCTCCTGTTTCGCACTGTGTCGCTCAAGCCACTCAGCAGGCAAAGAAATAGTTTCAGGTGCCTTGCCAATGACTGACGATGCCATGAGCCGTTTTTTGAGCTCAGGGTAGCTTAGCGCTGCAAGAGCCCATACAAAGGCCATCACCGGGGTTCCTGGGCTTAGATAAAGCGTGACAAGCTTTTCACCAGGCTCACGCTCCACCGAATCCAGCGCACGCATTGCGCCAGCATAAATACCTTCGGTGTCGTTGAGTTCGCGAAGCTTTTCGCTTTTGAAGCTGATACTCGCGCTGTTGCCGACGCTGGCGGCTTTCTTTTTCAGCCAAGTCTCGAAATGTTCGTGGGCGACGGAGGTATTCGCGAACCTAGAGACAAACTGACTAGTCGCCTTCCAATCTTTCTCCTGATCCGTGTTTCGAATTGAGGCCAGTTCAAACGCAAATGTTTTCTGCGCTTCGATACATTCGCTGGAATCATTGTCCGCCCGGGTGTAGCCGAGAATAACGACATCCGAATAGGATTCCCCCGCAAGGGCACTTGCAATGGGGCCATCGGTATTCTCGAATCCCAAAGATGCGCGAAAATCCGTGATTCCATACCATGTGAGCAGAAATTTTTTCATCGAGTGCTTTCCTGAACATATGGGCGGAACCATGCGATGTCATTCGTCATCTTGTTCACGAATACGGCTCGGTTCGGTTTTTCAATGCCTTTGAACTTGCCAATACCACCACTCACAAGTGATCCGGCATCGTCCTCGTTCATGCAATACGCCACGCGTAATTCAAAAAACGAGAAAAGATCCTTGCACGCACCAGCACAGCGCTGCCATCGGTCGACAAAGGCAAATACGAATATCCCTTTCCGAGGGCCTTCTTCTGCGAGGCGCTTCAGCAGATCAGCCGGGGATGGTGGCTCACCTGGCTTGGGGGCTCTGAATGCGGGTGCCGGATGCAGTATTTTCTCAGAATCAAGACCGTCGATGATCAACGCGACGCGACGAGTGCCAATATTGTCTGATATCGCTTGCAACGGTAGCGTGGCAATTTCGTCGAACATCTTGAAGCGCGCACCGAGCGCCCGAGCTGCGGCGGAGAATCCGCCACCGGGAGCGACACCACGCGCGTTGAAATACACGACTTCATCAAAGCAGCCGGCAAAAGCAATGCTGGAAAGCATTGCGGCCAGGAGTCCGTCGTGAATTTGATCGTTGTAACCGCTGAATAGAACATTGAGCGCGGAGCGACGTGTAAGCGGGACAGTCAGTGCGTCGGCATCGAATGTCAGCCGTTCGCCCAACAAAAGAATTTCTTTGTGTGCGCACGCTATCTGATATTCAGTAGATGATGGCATCTCAGGGAGATAGGCTCCACTGAAAATTCTCGTCTTGGAGAGCGCCCCAGAACCTGATTTACGCACTGACAGCTTCGTAAGCAACTCGCTCCGGTATTCACTTTCTCCTGCAAATGGAATCATGAACTTCACATTGCCGGATTTCGCGCCATTAGCGTTGTTGATTATCCCTTCGGGTGGGCTGCGAAGTTCAGCTGCTGCCCAGTTGTTGCCGCCGAGGATCAGCGCGGAATCTTCCTGCCCGCAGGCCAGCGCGATGCGGCATCCCAACTGGGTGATGATGCTTCCGATGGATTGCGCATTGATCCCTTTCAGAGTCTGCGTAGCCAGAAGGATGTGAATACCGAACGAACGCCCCTGTTTCAAGAGTTGCGAGAGCAGTTGCTCAGCGGCTTCGGCCACTTGGCGGCCCTCTGAAAACAGAACCTGAAACTCATCTATGACCAACAGAACGCGGGGCAACTGCACCCCGCTTGCTTTGCGGTATTCGACAAAATCTCGGGCGCTTGCGGACTTGAAGATGCGTGCGCGCTTCTCCAATTCACCCACAAGATGCCGTAGCACCGTGACGCCGTATTCAGGATCACTTTCCGTAGCGACCAGACGGGCATGCGGAAGTGGCGGGGCTGCGTAGATGTTGAACTCCGTCGATTCCTTGTAGTCCAGCAGATAAAGATCAACCTCTTCAGGCGGGTATTTCTCGCATAGCGTGTGAATCAAGACATGGAGCAGATTGGATTTTCCGGAACCAGTCTTGCCAGCAAGCAGCACGTGATGCTCAGAGTCCGTCGCGCCCAATCGCAGGGTCGCGAAGTCTCCAGCAGGAGTCCAGCCAATGGGAATATCAAAACCGCCCAGTGTCGTCTCTCCCTTGACAAAGTTCGTCCAGAGGTCAGGTATCTTTTTTTTGAAGCGCGTCTTTGCAGCGCAATGTTCGGCAAGCGTTGCCATAAAACTGTCCAGCACATCCTGTCGGGGCCATTGCTCCGGCTGATATGTGAATGACATCTCCCCAGTCCCCGCGCGCTGCAGCAGCGTATCAAGCCGCACGGCCGAGGCTTCCAGCGTGGCACGAAACTTTTCGTATCGCCTGTCTTCCATGCGTTGCCCATCAACTGCGATGATGGGCAACACACCGCAGCGTGGGCCGTTCTCGCAAAGCCGCCCTAGGAACCAGAGGCTTTTGTCCGAAATCTGCTCCGGCACATCAAAAAGCAATACCATCTTGTAAGGCAGAGGGGTGTCGGCGTTGATCGCGTTGTATTCTGACCAGTTGGATGCCTTGTCAGTGAACCGGTGCTGGATCATCTCCTCAACCTCGTCCGTCAGTTTGCCGAGCGCAGCTTCGATTTTGTCTGACCGAGTGAGCACATGGCCTTGCGGCACCAATTGCTCTACCTTCAGCAGTGGCAAGAACGGCTCGACCGATTGCCCCAGTTGCAGTGGGTCAATCAGCGTCAGTTCTACTTGTCCTGGCGGCAAAACAGACAGCAGCCGCAACAAGAGGTGATGTGCGAGCCGCTTTTGCTCTGCATTGCCTTGCGGCAAAACAAGGGCGCTGTCAAAGGGGAATGGGATGACCTCTGGAACATGACAAGAGAGTTTCTCGAAAGAAACCTGCTGCGAGCCAAGGACAAGACCAGCTGGAATTTCCGATGCAATCAATGGTTTGTTTACGCCAAAATCTACAAGAGCGGGCTGATGTTGTCTAAGCTGCAAACTTGCGTGCGCTATTTTAGTTGCGATTTTTCCCCATTCTTTGGCAAAGCCTAACTGCCAATTCGACTTCCTAATTTCCCGGTTACGCTCCTGATCTTCGTTTAACCCCTTTTTGGGGGCATTAAATTCGCGGTCAATACGAACAAGACCTTCGTGATAGTCCGCGATTGCCTTGGAAAATTTGGCAATCACATCCTGAAAAGATTTTGCACTTCCATTCATTGCGCCCACCTACGGTCTTTGAACTGGAGCGTGCGCGCATCAGCCAAGGTTCGATCAATGCTGAGCGATTGCTGCTGGAAAGCAGCATTGAAAATACGGAGTGAATCGATTTCCTTGAGAATCGGATCAAGTACATCGGCAACAATGGATGCGCCGAACGTATCACGCACTCCTTCGTGGAAATTTCCAGCACACAGCGTCGCCATTCCAAAAACCTCATCAAACATCAACTTCCTCCTCTCCCGAATCTCCATCAATTGGAAGCTCAAGGACATAATCGTTAGCGGTGATTGTCGGAAAAATAGAGGCGCAAACCTCGCCCGACAACAGATATTTGGATTGGAACGCTGGATTCTTGCTCCGGATTCCGTTCAGAAACGTTCGCCACTCGTCCTCGGACAAGTCAATCGATCTGCAATCAACTGTCAGTTCCAAGAGGTGTTGCGTGACCGCATCCACGCCATCCATATCCCCGGAATTGACTGCACGTAGAAGAATGTCAACTTCAGCCCGGACTTGCGCGAGAAGGTCTAAACTAACAATTGCGAAACGTATTTTCATGGCCGCTCCTCCTCGTTTTGGCGGATGAAATCAAGGCAGGACTGATCTATTTCATTTTTCCTTGGCAACATTCCCACCATTGGTGAACCAGCCTCGCGCAAGGTGTCGCGCAGTTCTTTCTCTTTCTCTGGTGATAAATCGTGGATGTCTCGCGAGCAAAGAGTGCATTGCGCATCCGCCTGCTTGTGTCCTTCGGCCTGGAAAATCATGTGATCTTTCTGCGAGTAGAGGTATTCCGCCTTACCGCATTTCACCTCGAATGCCATCGAGCCTCCCACCGGAGCACCCATGCCCTCGCCGCGCCCCAAAATGACTGGGGCGCGTAAGTTGGTCACCAGTAGATCCGTTTTTGTGTATCGTCCATTGTCGCCAACGAAAGTCCGACCTTGTGTCTCGATCCGTGCGCCTAGCGGTGCAAGTGCATGTCGAGCCATTTGCTCCCCAAATTCGCCACTCAGGTGTATGCGCGCCTTACGCGCGACGATGTTGCGCTCTGCGTCGCCCCTCGCAGCCGCCCATTGGCTGCGATACTTGTCAACCAATCCGCGATAACCAGAGTTGCGTTCGTACAGATATTCCTGAAACATTCGTCGCTGCTCTGACGATAGATTCATCCGGTCTCGCAGTATGTCCGGCGTGATAGGGCCGCCATGTTGTGCGGTGTTCCATTTCAGCCAAGCATGGAACTGCGCAGCGGGCGGATTGGTCGCGAGATAAGCATTCAGCGCCTGCTGCGCGGCAGTCAAGCGCGCAATGCCGATTTCAATAGTCTGATCGACAGTTGCTAGCCGTGCATTGCATTCTTGTTGAGCATGCTCCAGAGTTTGTTCCGCCATCGATTGCGCCTGCTTCGCTAGATCTACGCGCTGCTCCATCGCTTGACGATTTTCTTTGGCTTGGTCAAGTTTTGCTTGTGCCTGCTCAAGCTCTGCTTGTGAATGCTCGACAGCGGCTTCAGCACCTGCAACATCAGATTCCTCACCGGAGCAGTCCGGGGAAGTTCCATCCTCATCTTTTGGTTGAGCAAGACAAGCCGACAGCCCAGACTGGGCAGAACCGAGCGTGCTTTGACTGCTATTCAGAGCCTGCTGAGCACTGTCAACCTCTTGCATAGCCGCTTGCTCCTGCTGGACGGCACTTTCCAACATGCTCTCGCTGTTCTGTGTTTCTTCGCGAGCTTCTTCGTATTTGTGTTCCGCAACAGCAATCTGTTCACGGCACGAGGATTCCAGTGACTCACGCACGGCCTGAAGTCCGCACACGAGGTCTTCCAGATTCTCCACTTGTCCAATTGAAACTTGTGCCATTGCGATTCCAGCCTCCCTAGCTTTGCAAATAATCGCGCAGGCGCGATGCGAGTGCAGCCAGATACGGAACCTGCTCCTCTGCATTCACATTGAACTGATGCAACTGCTGGACGAGCGCGTTGTAATCCTCCTCAAACCGCGCCCGTTTCTCGTCCTGCCAAGTGTCGCCGAGCGTGGCGAACGCAATGTTAAGGTTACCCACGGCGTCGTTGAGTGAATCAATGAACTGTTGCAGTGAATACGCGAATCGCTCCAGTTCTTCCGGGTCTCCGATTGCCTGTGCCATTACCAATATCCTCCATCTTCAGTTGAAGCCTTCTGTGTCAGAGATTTCATTTTTTCCTGGCGTGCTTCGATTGTGGCTGGTGCAGCATCAATAGTGCTTGGTGCTGGTGCAACATTCTGTGTTTGCGATTTGGCCCGCATGGTTACTGACATAGTTACGTATTTAAAAGCCTCTTTGAGCTGTTTAGCATTTTCAGCATAAAGTAGCGGGTGCTCAGTGCCTTCAAAAAACTTTCCGAGTACTGCTTCATCTGCATCAGCTCCTATTGCCATTGCTATGCGGTCGCATTTCGCGGAGCGGCCATTGCTGATAAACTCATTCAAAGGACGTTCCCAACCATTGTTTGGCGCCCCATCAGAAACCAACACTACCACTGGACGATAAATGCGTTGTGAAGGCACGACATCCTTATCCTCAATCATCGCCTTCGCCATCTGGAGCGCGACACCGAGCGGGGTCGTGCCACCGGCAGCAAGGTCATGCCACTGGATGTCGCCAGCGCTGGCTAGTGCTTGGTGCAGCTTCACCTCCGCACCGAAAGTAATGATCGAGACATGGATCTCGGTCTCGCTATTTTCCGTGTCGCGGAAATCGTCCAACATATCGCTAACAGCAGCATTCAGGTTGCGGATTTTTTCGCCGCTCATGCTGCCGCTGACGTCAAGCAAGAGAATAACCGGCAATCGCTTGGCTTTGGCTGCTGTGAATTTGGATGGATCGAATGGGATGTTGCTCATGACGGGGACTCCTCAGTAATAAACGGGATGATTATTGTGTGGTGGATTTGAAGGCTTGAGCCGTTCGAGTTTTGCGAGCATACCCATCCCATCAGTCCGACTCGGTTTCGAGTCGTTGTTGATCAGGGGAGCGATATCCCGGCGCTAGCACAGCATTGCGCACACCATAGATGGCAAGGTGGTCTTTCAACCAGAGCCGGTATTCATGGCCACGCAGGCTGTGGTCGGGGGAGCAGTCAACACTCCATTTGCGCAGGATGTATCCGGCCGTGGCAGCACGGAGCTTCATTCGCAGCACGCCATCCTGCATGCCGTAGTCCATCTCCGTGATCTCCGGTCGAGGCTGATCAGGATGTGGCACCAGCTTTAGCTCGACGATTCGGGTCCACTGAATGTCCTGGTCGCTAAGCTCATACGGCTCGGCCTTCTGGCTCTTCAGAACTTTGGGATGCTTGATGCGTGTGATAACAAAGTCCCGGAACTCCTGCGACTTTCGGTCGAACGCGCGGACGTGCCAGCGCAGGCCGTTGTCGATCAGTGCAAAGGGGGCGATCTCCCGCTCAGTGCGGCCACTGGAGATGGAGTGGTACTCGATGCCCAGCGGGCATTCCTGATGGATTGCCCGGGTCACGCTCGCCAGCGCATCCAGATCCGGATGCGTGAGCCCTGACGGACTCTCGCTGACCACCCACGATTTAAGCCGCATCGGTTCGCCGTCGCCGAAGCCTTGGATTAGCCACGACAGCACCCGCTCCGGGGGAAAGTCGAATATGGGCTGAAAGTCCGACCCTAGGACGTAGGACTTGCCCTTGGAGTCGTAGTCAATATTGCCGGGGGCTAAGCCCTTGTACAGTGCCATATCTCTAGACGCGGCGGCGGACTGGATGCCAAACCGAGTAACCAAGTCCTGACGGCGTATCCCTCCTATGAAGCGCACGTGCAACTCCAAAAACGCGAGCCGGTCGCGTTGTGGCTGGGTTAGATCTGCAAGCTGTTCGGTTCTCATCCTAGCTAACTTATTCGGGTTATCGAATGTTTATGCGTATCATTATGAGAAGCATATGACCATCCCTAGAATTTGTCCATAACATTATTCGATTTGCGTATGCGTCGTGTTGTGATAACCATAAAACAGAGCGACAACAAAAGAATCAGCGCGGGCGTCATGCAATATTTCGCAGATATTCACCTCAAGTCTGGTGACACTGGTGCGGTACGGGTCAGCCAGACATCCCGTAAATAAGCGATGGAACAATTGAACAACAATTTAATTCCATGTCGTGAACGATTGAAATTTATCCATGAATCTGCATGGTTAACAGGTTGCGAAGTCCTATACAGAGTTTCAGTACCACAGTTTGGCAACTACAAGGGGTTGATTATTATATCGAGTTCGTTCAAGCTGAGCCTGGGCGATTT
>JAVHQJ010000433.1:0-5437 GCA_036171075.1 Sideroxydans sp.
GAAGAAGAGTTGCACCGCATGGGATGCCATACCTTTGTGTTGGACGGCGATAATGTGCGCCACGGACTGTGCGCCGATCTGGGCTTTTCAGCGGAAGACCGGGTGGAGAACATCCGCCGTGTGGGCGAGATGTCCAAGCTGTTCATCGAGGCCGGTGTGATAGTGCTGACGGCATTCATCTCGCCGTTCCGCAGCGACCGGGAGCGGGTACGTTCACTGGTGCCGCACGGCGATTTCCTGGAGATCTATTGCGACTCTTCGCTGGAGGTGTGCGAGGGGCGCGATGTAAAGGGCTTGTACAAGCGGGCGCGTGCCGGTGAAATCAAGGATTTCACCGGCATCTCGTCGCCGTATGAGGCGCCGGCCGATCCGGAACTAAAAGTGGAGACCAGTGAACTCTCCATCGAGGCTTCGGTCACCAAGGTGATGGCACTGCTGCGTGAGCGTGGCATTGTGCGGGAATAGCACGATGGCACTGAATATCGATAAAGGACTCCTGGTCAAGGTCGAGGCCATTGCGCGCAAGGTGGGTGCGGCCATCATGGCCGTTTATGCGCGGGATAACTTCGGCGTGAATATCGCGCTGATCGAGAAAGACAGGCCGCTGCTCGGGGTGGTGTACGCGCCGGTGCTGGATACGATGTATGCCGCTGTACAGGGAGTTGGCACGTTCAACAGATGGGCGATGGCGGGCGCACCGCCATACGCGTCGCCGAGCATGAACAGGGCAAGGTGTGGAAGGTCGTTGGCATGTGGGTAATTCGCTGCCGGCGGTGTTGCAACGTCTGGGTGAAAATGAATTGATCTCGATGGGCAGTTCGCTGAAGTTCTGTCTGGTCGCGGAGGGAGGGTGCCGATGTGTACCCTCGCCTCGGGCCAATTTCGTTGTGGGATACGGCCGCCGCGCAGTGCATGGTCGAGCAGGCTGGCGGCAAGGTGGTGCAGTGGTCCGGCAAGCCGCTTAGCTACGGGAATCTCGTGGTCATCCTGAATCCATTTTTTGTCGTGCACTGGCAGAGCGGTCAGGATTGGCCGGCGCTGTTCTCCGACGTTGCAGAATCCACTTCCAAGGTGAGTTGATTGGCAGTCGGTGTCTTTTCAAGGGGGATGTTGCACATCCCGCACTTGGAGAAATTCTTCGGATCGGCTGTCGTGCCGGGCCGGTTCGGCAGGTTGTTCTCCCCGGTTACGGCTGTGGCGGGATGGGGTCGCAAACCTACTTCGTTGTTTGCACGCCGCTATGCGGCACAACATGGCTTGCCCTATCTCGCGGTGGAGGATGGCTTTCTGCGTTCGGTTGGGCTGGGCAGTCAAGAGCCGCCGCTGTCTGTAGTGGTGGACGACCTCGGTATCTATTACGACGCCACTCACCCTTCGCGCCTCGAAGTGCTGATTCCCTGCTCCCTTGCTGATGATGAATTTGTCCGCACTCACGAACTGATCGCGGCCTGGCGGGCGGGTCGTGTGTCCAAATACAACCATCTGCGCGAGTATGCCGGTGAATTGCCGCAACGTTATGTGCTTGTGGTTGACCAGACTTATGGTGATGCTGCGATCGAGTATGGTTTGGCCAAAGCGGACTGTTTCCAGCAGATGCTGCAGGCCGCGCTGGATGAGAACCCCGATTGCACGGTGCTGGTGAAGGTGCATCCCGATGTGTTTGCGGGCAAGAAACGCGGCTACTTCGATGTGGCTGCATTGTCTGCCATGCCGCGTGTGCGGGTGCTGGCTGTCGATGCGCACCCGGTGCGTCTGCTTGAGTCGGCGCAGGCGGTCTATGTGGTGACTTCGCAGATGGGTTTCGAGGCCTTATTGTGGGGGCGGCCGGTGCGCACCTTCGGCATGCCGTTCTACGCGGGATGGGGCTTGACGCAAGATACACTGGCAGCCCCGTCGCGGCGCAGGGAGGTCATGCTGGATCAATTGGTTCATGCCACACTGATCGCTTATCCGAGCTATGTCGATCCCGAGACGGGTGAATGTTGCGAGGTGGAGACTTTGCTGGCGCATATCGCGCTGCAACGGCGGATGCGTAGCTGTTTTCCGGCTATCGTCTATGCGGCTGGTTTCTCACCGTATAAGAAGCCTATCGTTCGTGACTATCTGCAGGGCAGCGAGGTCCGTTTCGTTAGCCGCTTACGGGAAGTGCCCGGCAACAGTACATTGGCAGTATGGGGAAGGCTGGAAGTAGCCAGGGATGATGTGAACTTGCTGCGTCTGGAAGATGGTTTCCTGCGCTCGGTGGGGCTGGGCGCAGATCTGATTCGTCCCGTCTCCTGGGTGATGGATGGGCGAGGTATGTATTTCGATGCCACGTCGCCTTCCGATCTGGAGGTGCTGCTGCAGAACGAGGTGTTCGGCGAGGCGTTGTGCTCTCGGGCAAGGCAGTTGAGTGAACGCATCGTTGCTGCCGGGCTGACCAAATACAACGTCGGCGCTGCGCACTGGGAAAGGCCGGCCGGTGCCAGCACGGTGATCTTGGTGCCGGGGCAGGTTGAGACGGATGCCTCGATCACCTATGGCGCGCCCCGCATCCGACGTAACATTGATCTGTTGCGTACGGTGCGCGAAGCGAACCCGGATGACTATGTGCTGTACAAGCCGCATCCAGACGTGCTGGCGAAATTGCGCGCGGAAGGCCAAGGCGAGAAGGAAGCGTTGCGCTGGTGCGACGAAGTGGTGACCGATACTGCGATGGGCGAGTTGCTGCAGCAGGTGGATGCGGTGCATGTGCTGACGTCGTTAGCCGGATTCGAGGCGCTGTTGCGTGGCAGGGATGTGACCTGTTATGGCCAGCCTTTCTATGCGGGCTGGGGCTTGACCACTGACAGGGTCCCGCTGTTACACCGAACGAGGCACCTGACGCTGGATGAACTGGTGGCCGGTGTGTTGATCCGTTACCCGGTGTATCTAAGCAATGTGACGAACCACTACACCAGTCCGGAGAGGGTGCTGGAGGAATTGCTGGCCTGGCGCGACAGGGGCGTAGGTGTAAAATGGTGGCGTTCGCTCTATCGCTGGTTCAGGGCTACTTTCGTTCGGGGGTGCTGAAGATGAGGTCGTATGTATGCTTGGCCTTGCTCGCGATGGGTATTGCTTTGCCTGCTCGTGCAGAATCAGAGCAGAGATTGTTCGATACGGTTGCAGTTTATGCGGGGCAGGGTGTCAACCACAATCTGCGGGAATTACCGGGGATCATAATTGCCGCGAACCCAGAGTGGGAGAAATCCTATTTCAATGCGGTGGGGCTGACCAGTGCGAACGGCACGCTGGGGCAAGGGTGGCAGGTTTTTGAGGGCACGCCCCTGGCCACCATCAGGCAGGGATATGAGCTGGTGCTGGTACAACATCACGGCTTGCAAGATAATGCCGAGGTCGGCGCGGCGTATACGCTGAAAACGCCTGATCTGGAGTTGGGTGCATTGGGTGTAAATTTCGGCAGCGGTATCGGACTTTCCTATGCACTGGGCAACCCGAGTTATGAGGATGGTGCGAAGGAAGACCCGAACAGGCGCTATCGTTTGCAGTTGCTTCTGTTGTTAGATCTGGAGTGGCGCATAAGTGGTCTTGATCGATGGTCTTTGGTTACGCGCGTGCACCACCGTTCCGGTATGTATGGGCTGATCGCCCCGCAGCACGTGGGATCCAACTTTCTGGCGGCAGGCATCCGCTACCGGTTCTGAAAACAACAACGGGATAAGGGATGGTCAAGAAGGGCATCGCATCATTCAAGGGCAAACGGGTGCTGCTCTTGCAGGGTCCGGTGGGGCCGTTCTTCCGGCGTTTGGCGCATGATCTGACCCAGATCGGCGCGCAGGTCTTCAAGGTCAACTTCAACGGCGGCGACTGGTTGTTTTATCCTGCCGATGCCTTCAACTATCGCGGTCGTCCGGAAGACTGGCCAGCCTATTTTGAGAAACTGCTGGACCAGTTACATGTGGACATGGTCATGCTGCTCGGCGATTGCCGGCCGATACACAACGTTGTGCACGGGATCGTCCATCGTCGTGGTCTGGGGATCGGCGTGTTCGAGGAAGGCTATATCCGCCCGCACTACATCACGCTGGAGCAACTCGGTGTTAACGACAACTCGCTGCTGCCACGTTCGCCACTCGTCTACTTCAATAATCCACCGCCGGCCATCGAGCTACCGCAGGCTCTGGGCAATACGTTCTACCATGCGGCATGGTGGTCCATACTGTATTACCTCGCGGCGGGATTGCTGCAACCTTTCTTTCGCCATTACCGTCATCATCGTCCGTTAAACTGGTTGGAGGCGCTGCCCTGGCTGCGATCTTTCTGGCGCAAGGGCTATTACGCGCTGAAGGAGTGGAGCACGATGAAGTGGTTGACCGGGCAGTTCGCAGGGCGTTATTTTTTGGTGCCCTTGCAGGTGCATAACGATGCGCAGATACAAAATCATTCCGATTTTGAGACGGTGCAGGATTTTATCGGTGAAGTGATGCGATCCTTTGCGAGCCATGCCCCGCACGGACGGATATTGGTGATCAAGCATCATCCGATGGATCGGGGTTACAGCGACTATTCTGTATTCATCGCGCAGCAAGCTAAATTGCTGGGATTGGAAAGACGCTGTTTTTACATTCACGACCAGCATCTGCCGACGCTGCTGGACCATGTATGCGGGGTTGTGGTGGTGAACAGTACGGTGGGGTTGTCGGCGATCATGCACGGGGCTCCGGTTAAGGTGTGCGGTAGAGCCCTCTACGATATGAACGGGCTGACTTTTCCTCGTCCGCTGGACAGGTTCTGGCGCGAGGCCCAGCAGGTTAAACCTGATCCTAAGTTGCTAAAGCATTTCCACAATTATCTTGTGGTGCATTCGCAAGTGAACGGCAGTTTCTACAAACGGTTGCCTATCGTGGCCTCGGCCTCTGGGCTGCGCTGGAGTTTGTCGCCCGAACCATCATCTGGCGACCGCGCCCCTCGGCTGGCGACCGAGGGTGTGCTCGGAAAGCCTACGAGCACGCTACACCATCGCAGCATCACCCCCTGACTGAATAAAATTGGATTGGTGGATTCAAGGCTGCGTATTCTATGGTGGACCCCTGAGTCAAGACAATAATGCACTGAGTTTAAGCTGCTGACACGACTTCATTTTCAGATGGACGGCGCTGCCCCGTAAGCGGCTGTCCGTACCATCTATTCGGCTAGGTTTTTATCTGGTTTGAGCGGTATTGCGTAGGGGCAGCAACTCATCAATCCGGCTATTGGGCCAGGCCGGAAGTTTTTCCAGGGTTTCCTTCAGCCAAGCGGCTGGATCCAGTCTGCGTATTCCACGGAATTCAGCCACCCAGTCCATTTGATTCCGGCCACCCGGAGCGACGCAACGCAGGGGGTGGATGATGTTTACTCCTGATCGAGCCTGTCATAAATTTTGTGTTTGAGGCATAACATGAAACCAGAAAGGAACATG
>JAVHQJ010000434.1:0-1154 GCA_036171075.1 Sideroxydans sp.
CAAATAAGGTTAACGAAGATAACTAAAAGGGTTGCGTCCCCTTTATCCTGTTTCCGCGGCAGTCCCGCTCGAACGTAAGGTTAGACGCTCGAGCGTATGTAGCCAAGCAACTCGTCTGGAGAGACAACTTTGATACCATATTTTTCGCACACGCTTTTCAGATTGATATCGCTAAAAATAGAAGATACCCCCGCACCACTAGCTTTATCGTTTGTACAGAAGTAGTCAATTCCATAGCCGTAATGCGCCGCAATTGCATCACCGTCAACCCATTCCGCGATATTCTTTGCAAACTGTTTATCAGTTAGGCTGGTGTCATTTATGGTTTTTTCCACCAAGCCATTTCCAGAGTTTTTTAGAATATCTTTATCTAATTTTGCCTTTCCAGCGCCTAAGCTCTCAATGAAGCGGAGCACATCAAATGTTCTATCTAAGCGCTCAGCGAGCGGAAACTTTATGTCTTTAGCTGCGTACTCAGCAGACGGATCAATTCCATGACCGGCAATCCGCGGGGTTCGTATGAATTTAAAACCCATACCAATAGCCTTTGGAATGGTTTCTTTCAAATATTCTGACAATTCAGGAGGTGGTGTTCCTTCAGAAACCCTCGGCTCCTCATCGCCTACTTGTATTGAAATAGTAGGTTTGAATTTGGCTATGTGTTTCTTTCTATCTTGCTTTTGAATCGTTTCTAGCGTGACGATGCCCTCAAAAAAATAGGGATCGATCGTCTTTTGTAGAATTAAATCGTGGATTTCAAGAAAACATGGGGATGCACTTCTCTTTGCATCATCAACAACACTTTCCCATACATTTGAATCGAAAGTAACAGAAACCATAGAGCTTCACCTTTGGGATTGTAGGGCGCCTAACGTTAAGTTGAGGGGTTGACATTGGCTGCTTCGCGGCAGTCCCGCTCAAACGTTAGGTTAGAACTCATTATACGTTAACGGCTTTGGCCAATATTTCGGCCTCTAGCGTTAAGAGCCTGCTCTGCAATGCTTGTCGATTAGCGGGGTGATTATCGTCGTAGTTTGTAACGATGACATCAGACACATCGCCAACATCCCCGAATAAAGGGGACGCTACCCTTATCTATGCTAATCTTTGGCAATGCCCAGACTATCCAGGACGGTATTTGCCGGCGTGCCACA
>JAVHQJ010000435.1:0-1153 GCA_036171075.1 Sideroxydans sp.
ACGCAGGCGCGGATCGAATATATGTTGAAGAACGGGAAGCCGTTGCGGAATTGAAGTGATTAATTGAACGGATTTATGACCGCATAAATTTGAGTGAGAGAATTGAGATGATTTCATTACGAACTGATAGCACACTATTGAATATTGAAGATATGTATAAGTATCTTCAGAGTGCCGAGGCTGTTGATATCCGTCTGCCCTCACATTTAAAGCATGGCGGAACATTTGGCATTACCGCTGCAATAGTTCAGTTTGTTGCTAGTTGGGCACGTGATAGCCAAGAGGGAAAATTGTCGCCATATGGTTCGGGAGGTGGTGTTGACTCGTTTGCGGAACTTTTACATCAGCCGCATGGGTTGATTGCAAGTTATTTAGCTCCGCATTTGATTGCGCCTCAGGGAGTTGAGTTTGAGAAACATGAAGTTCTTGGGCAGGCCATTCCCTATATTGAGGCGATGCAATCGAGTAAATTTAGAGAAACGATGAATGGTCGAGGGGCAATTCTTGCTTGTTTTTCGGGGGCGAAAAATGAATTTATATTGCCGTTATATGAACGAAAAAACCTAGAAGGGGTGCGTGGCGCAGGTGATTTTGAAAAGCTCACAAGAAAACTTATTGAGGTTTGTGATCCATCAGCACTTCGGAATATGCCAGATACTTTTATTCAGTCACTGGGATTACTTATTCGTGAGTTGTTTGAGAATACAAATGATCATGCGAGTACAGATGAGTTTGGTCGAGAATACACTTGGAATTATCCAAATGTGCGAGGCATCCTCGCAAAATATATTTCATTTACGCCGAGTGCAAAGGATGCAATAAATGCATTTGATGATGTGCCGCATCGGTTGTATTTCCAGAAAGCACTGCTGAATGCCACTGCTAATAAAACATTGGATTTCATTGAATTATCCGTCATTGATTGCGGGCCCGGCATAGCCAAAAGGTGGCTGGCGCATGTGAGTCCGCATGAAAGCATCGAAAATGTCTCAATTGACAAGGAGGAGGCATTAGTAAGAGAGACATTTGAACTTGGCAAGACATCTAAGTCTATAAATGGCACAGGGGTCGGCTTATATACAGTGATAAATAGTTTGGTTCGGTTGAAAGCACTATTGCGATTAAGGACGGGCAGGCTCTGTCTATACCAAGA
>JAVHQJ010000436.1:0-1153 GCA_036171075.1 Sideroxydans sp.
CAACGCATTCTCCGCAACCGTCACAACGTGTCATATATACAAAGGTTGGCATAATTTATTCCTCTATTCTTTATGGAAAATTGGTTCAGTCAGCATTAGTAGTGTTTTGCTCTTTCGGCCTTGATACACAAGCCCATGTTGGGTGGATTCTTGCCCATGTACATGGGCACATCGGGGAATTTGCGCTGCACTTCGGGATCGGTCAGATCGTAGTCGGGCGGTAGGTTCTCGCGTCCTCCATCGGCCATGATGACGCGCTTTTGGAAAGCGGCCGCTGGCTTGAAGAACATGTGGGCGAACTTGGACCAATACACGCCGCCAAACAGCGCGGTGCTAGACAGAATGAATAGAGCGAAGAGCAGGGTCAGTCCGCCACCACTGTAAGACCAGAGCAGGCCAAAGGTCGAGGTGGCCAGCAGCGAGAGGATGAACATATCGGCGCGTTCGAAACGAAACCAAGGAAGACCTTCCGCTGACACATCAACACGGATCGCGAACCAGAACCAATAGCCGCCGGCGGCCAGCATCAGCGCGCCGATGTGCCACAGTTGTGGCAACAGGGTGGAGGGGCTGTCTGGTGAGAAGATCATGATGGCGGTGGTTACCGCAAACAGCATGAAGCCGTACATCATCAGTAGATGGGACAATCGGCGTCTTGGGTTGCTGAATTCGCCCGCAGTGATCACTTCTTTCGTCAGAACGGAAACGGCCATAGCAATCTTTTCTCCGCCGCCCACTTCGCGTTTTGCACTCTTCTGCGCTTTCTTTGCGTTCTCGAAGAAATACTGCGCGCTCTTTTTATGGATCATGTCTAGGATCGTTCCGCCCATGACAAACAGGACCATCAGAACAATATACCCCTGCATCATTTCGGGTGAAATGACTCCTGAAAGCGTGGTAAATGGATTAATCGCAAACATTAGATTCTCCTTAATAATAAAAAATTAGTCACAAGATATTCATTCAACTATTGGTCTTCGAGCTTGCCGAATTCTCGCCGAGCTTCACTTCCCTTTTTCATCAATGGCTAATTCAGCGTAGTACTTGCGTAATACTTCTAGTACCTCGGGGCGGCTAAATTCGGCGGGCACTTGAGCGCCTTCTGAAAGCATCTTGCGCAATTGCGTACCAGAGACTTGTAAGCGATCCGCAT
>JAVHQJ010000437.1:0-5417 GCA_036171075.1 Sideroxydans sp.
ATCGCCGAAATCGGAGGAGAAATATCCTAAACGAATCCGCTTGTGCTCATAGCGGTCACCACGCCAGTGAGAATCCCGGTCCAAAGGAAACTTGTCCTGTATGTATATCCGAGCACTTTGCAGTTGTTGCTCAGCAGACAATGGCATAGCCAAAACATAGAAGGAAGGCGATACCTTTTTACCACTGTCAATCATCCGCCCGATCCTTGCAAATGCCTCCGCGAGTCCAGACCAGTCACAAACCAATAATTTGACGTATATCCACTGGCCCAGTGTATAGGGCAAGTCCGGATCAAGCTCCAACGCCTTTTCCAGGCTGGCAATGGCTTCGTATAAGCGCCCCAATTTCCTCAGAACACTACCGCGATTATCGAAGGCCTCCGCGTTGCCAGGACTCAGGACGATTGCCTTATCATAAAAGGACAGCGCTTCACTGTACCGCTCTAACTCATAAAGGATATTCCCGGCATCAATATAAGCCTGCACAAAATCGGGGTTGAGATTGATCGCCATTTGATAGCTCGCGAGCGCCGCCTCGAATCGCCGCAGTTCCTTGAGCGCCTTGCCATGGTTGCTATGCGCCTCGATATAATCGGGCTTAAGGGCAATCGCCCTCTCGAATGATTGAAGCGCCTCCTCCTTTTTCTTTTGTTCCAGCAGGATGGCGCCGAAATTATTTAATATGACCGCATTGTCAGGCTGAGACTGCAAGGAAGCCCCCACCAACCGGGCCGCCGATTCATAGTCGCCTCGCTGGTAGCGGCACAGCCCTTTCAAGTGAAGTGTGTCCGCACGAGCCGGCTGAACGCATAGAATCCGTTCATAGATACTTTCCGCTTCATCAAGTCTTCCAGACTGATGTAGGTTTAAGGCCAATTTAAAAGCATCGTCAGTTGTAATCGATTTCTTTTTCATGGACAAATTCACTCGCTGGTCCGGCTCCCGTCCCTGTTGACGTCACTCATCGACAAAAATGGCCTCCAGGCTCTGTCAAATTGCATCGAAGCAAACGATCAACTTACTGCGTGATCGGCTCTCGGACACCACGAGCGTGTTGATCCCAAATCTTGTCGTACAAAGCCTCCAGGTCGCGAGTAAATCGTTGGGTATCGAATAGTGGACTGGTATCTCGCCGTTCCACCAACTTATCTCTAATTGCCTGGCGCATTTCCGGCTTCGTCGCCAATTGCTTTGCAAGCCTGAAATACTCCTCCCAGCTTTCAGCCACCAATTCTGGCACACCCATCGCATGAAGTTGACTGGCCGCCATGCGGCTGACATAGGCATCCCCCAACAGGGTGACCAATGGCACGCCGGCCCTTAGTACATTGCTGCCGGTTGCCCCGGAACCATAGGGAAACGAATCCAGTGCCACATCGGCAAGCTGTAATCTGGCCAGGTGTTCAGACATCGGGACGTGAGCTGCCCAAAGTAACCGCTCTGGGTCAACCCCTCGCTTGACTGCCTCTTTCTGTAGATTCCTTACCGCTTCCTTGTCTTTAGGCTCAAGCAACCAAAGCACGCTACCTTCCACTTCAGCCAGCAAACGGCACCACACGGAAAAGGTTTCCGGTGTCAGTTTGTAGCTCTGGTTGAAAGAGCAGAACACCAAGGCCTCATCCGGCAGCCCCACTTCTCGCCGGGTTGGCTTCTCTCCCACCTTCAGCTCATCGTCATTCGGCTGATAACAATGCGGCATCCATGCCAGGGTTTCGCTATAGTGCTCGGCAAACTCCAGCGGAGTTAACAGGGGGTCGCCAATGATGTAATCCGCCAGACGGGGAATACCTAACGTACCTGGAAACCCTAGCCAATTTACGATTACCGGAGCAGGGCGTAATGCGGTTATGGCAGGCCGAGCCTCGCCGGTGTGCCCTGTCAAATCAATCAAGATATCGATTTCATCCTCAACGATTCGCCGGGCTGAAGCAAAATCATCCAGCCTGGAAAAATCATGGAAATTCCCGCCAGCATCTTCGAATATTTTTTTATAAAGGTTATGAACACTGCGGCCGTAGGAATAGCCATGAATCTCATATCTGTTTCTGTCATGACGCTTCAACACACCGGCCAGGAGATGCATGACGGCATGATCACGAAAATCTGCGGATAAATAGCCGATCCGCAATCGACCATTCTGCCTGTGCAAGCCGGGATCAACCAATGGAGGCATCCCAAGATAAGGTTTGAGTTTATTAATAGCGGACAACCAAGCCGCTTTGCGATGTTGTTCCGGATTGGTGCGAGACAACGACAAAACCATAAGCGTAGGTATACCCACTACACCCTCATTCAAGGCCTTGACAATGACATCATCATCTTCAAGTCGAGCGCCCCATGAATAACGTTTATTCGCACATGTCACAGCCTGCCCAAGTGCATTGCCATAGTCCGGCTGTTGCGCAATTGCCTTCCGAAAGGCGGTTTCCGCCTCCCGAAAGCGCCCTGATGACATTAATAGATTACCAAGATTATTATATATAATGGCTGAATCAGTATTAACTTCTAGCGCACGTCGATAGGCCTCTTCAGCTTCGATCTTACGCCCACTGTCCACAAGAATATTTCCAAGTAAATTTAGTGAGCTGGCATGATCAGGCTTAATAGCTAATGCCTGCTGAATACAGATCATGGCCTCCGGATTCCGCTGAGTTTCTTTCAACAGAACCCCAAGATTGTAATAGGCATCGGTAGAATCAGGCTGGAGTGCAAGCGCCCTCTTGTAAGCTTCTTCAGCTTCAGAGAAACGTAACTGATCTATAAAAATATTACCTAATTCATTATAAAGGCGGGCTTCCTTTGGCTTGGCACGTAAAGCACTTTTAAACTGCACCTCTGCTTCTAGTAATCGATTCTGCTTAACTAGAAGCAAACCAAGGTTGAACACAGCATCAACATGATCCGGAAAATACACTAATGCGCTTTTATACGCTTCTTCAGCCTTGTTACCCAACTCCATATTAGAATATAAATTCCCCAAGTTAACCCAAGCATCGGCCCAGTCTGGTGCTATTTCTAATGCTCTCCTTAGGCTATCCTCAGCCTCTTGATATCGACCAGCAGCTTTCAGAGTCAAACCTAGGATATTGTGCGCAAGCGGATACACGGGATTGAGAGCAATAGCTTCTTGGCAATATTCTTCTGCCTTCTGCAACATTCCTAACGACTGTGCTGCTGCTCCAGCCAGACTGAATAATGGTGCAGATTTCGTAAACTCGGTAAGCAAACCCTCAGATAGCGCTAGAGCCATCTGAAATTGTCCTTCATGATAAAGCGCAGTAATGCGTTTTCCAGTTATGATTAGTTTTGCATCATGTTGTATATCATCGTTGGACATAAATTATATTTAATACTTAAGCGATTGCGCGTTTATCCAATATCTCCCATACTACTTTTCAGATTATCTCGTCAAGCACGTTTATAAACAGGCAGCACTTGACAATTAGCGCCTCACTAGATGGCATACCCACCAACAAAGCTCTAACTATCCATCAACTAGCAATACCCAGATATTCCTTCACGGATACCCGGGTATTAGCCATAAACTTCCTAAGCATATAAACCAATATTCTTTCATATTTTCTATTTAGAATTTGGATGGCCTTCTACTTTTAACTCGCTTTTGAGCTCTTTAAAAAGAAGGTCTGAAATATGCAATTCCTGGGGCCCACGATATTTACTTAACAATTCATCTCTTTCATGGTTAATTAAGGTTTGTTTCACGGCATTAACCAATTCAGCCTTTACTTCATCAAATGGCTTTGTGTATGAAGCACGGTATTCAAGTGCTTTAATGATATCAAAGCCATATCGAGTTCGTACAATTCCGCTGACGGCCCCAGGCTTCAAAGTATAAGCCACCTTATCCAATGGAGGAACGAGTACACCTCTTGGCACCCAGCCAATATCCCCTCCGGCAGCAGCAGAGCCCTTATCATCAGATTGATCTTTTGCTACTACTGCAAAATCAGCACCTGATTTTAGTTTCTCCATAATCAATTCTGCGCGCTTTTTTCCCTTTTCCTCCGTTTGATTTTCATTTTCAGGATCAACAACTACAAGAATATGAGCAAAATGCATCGACTCAGGAACCACATAGGCACTTTTATTATTCAGATAACTTTCATAAGCCAATGCATCAAGATTACCAAAATTTTTCTCTCTTTCAGCAAGTTTTGATGTTATATAAAGCCGCACCAAAGTGCTTCTGGCGCTTCGCGCCATCGCTTGCTTTACATCTGACTGCGCGGAAAACCCCTCATTTTCAGCCTGTTCCGCTATCCGCTTATCCAAAAGAGCCGGCGTCAACAATGAAATCAGTTCTTTTTTATTTGACAAGGAGATTGTTCTTATTTTATCTGGTGCCGCAATTAATTCATTTACAATTTCAATCTTAGTAAGTGTGGATTTACCATCTGATACTTCGCCATTCACTTCCTCTGCAAGCGCAACGCCATTAATAAAATTAATGCAAGTAAAAATACTAAATGAACAAAACAATAATTTCATACTCATCCTCAATCCTGCTTATACACCAGCCAATAATGCAATGTTTTAGCAAAGCCCATAAAAGCCAGCCTCACACATATTAAATGCAAGGCTGGCATAATAAAATTAATTGAAATTACTGTCTTCAATAACCTTCATTACGCAATTACTACAAGCAGACGGGACCTGTAAATTCAAATAATATTTCGTATTATTTAGCACTTGACAATATGAGGGCCCGGTAAAGAGATAGGCTGTTGAGTCTGTTCTAACTGAACAAGCACTTGGCACACTATTCATATCAGCACCGGGTGTTGTGGATAACCACATATATGTGGTTGCTAGTACATTGCCGCCTTGCCCAGCACTCAGAGTAAAATAACTCCCATCAGAAGTAGCCGCCGAACCGTCGCTTGTAAAGCGTAAACTTACAATCTGCCCATTTGATAAGCTTACCCCTCCATACGAAGCATTCGTGGCACATGGAGTATATGTATTTACTGGTGTTTGCTGGTTCAAGCATCCTGGAACAAAGTCAGCAGCCCCCGCACCCAATCTACCCGTTTGATCGGCAACTATAACGTTCGTTGTGTTTGGAGGCGTCCAGAAACCAGTCCACTTCCATGGGTCTGTCGATGAACCAGGTAACGCAAATGATGCCGAAACTCCGCAATCTGCTGTGATTGCGCCAGTGACATAGGATGTGCCGCTTAGCGTTCCTGAACAACCCGATACGGTAGCCGAGTAACTGGTGCCGGGCGTGGGCGTCACTGAAAAGCTTTGGGTGCCGTTGTATGCCACGGTCTGAGGAGTACTTGGACTGATGCTGCCGTTAGCCCCGGCCGATGGGCTTACGGTGTAGGCGCGCGTGGCGGAACAGGACGCCGTCTGGGCGTTAGTACCGCTACCGACACAGGTCCAAGGCAAAG
>JAVHQJ010000438.1:0-1152 GCA_036171075.1 Sideroxydans sp.
AATGCAATCTCGTCGGTCTTACGACCATCCTTATGGCCGAACCGGTTTTTTGAAAAATAGCCAAATGTTCGTTTCTGACGCTGGAAGGTAATCAGGCACGATGTGAGCTGGCCACTGAATAGCTCTTTGTTGTAGAAGTCATAGGCATGCTGTAACTCGGCATAAGCTTCTTCGGTAGGTTTTACGTTCGTCATATTTGTATTGTGCAATACATTTTAGAATCAAAAAAATCCCCGGCAACGGGGATAAGGGGGGAGGAGAATTGTAGTTATGGTTTGAAAGACGGAGTGGCTGTATCGAAATCGTCGAATAAACTTGCATCGAAGAATTCTTCCGGCGCGCCGGCGTCTGAAGCGGCCTGCACCTGGTCGCGCACCTCAACTTCCAGTCGATCCTTTAAATCTGGATCGTAGCGCAAGATGAAGCGAGAAATCGTCTCTGCATCTTTCGCCGCCCGGAAGATCTCTTTTTTGTCGTCGCGCAGTATCTTGAGATAACTAGCGACATAGCCCTCATGATTTTGAACGCCTGGAGGTATGCCCAGCTGCATCGAAATCATGGCGCTGGCCATCTCTGCACGTAGTTCCTCACGTGCGTAATCGGCAGAGGATCTATCGAATGAAAAGGCACGATTCAGCCGTGATTCATGTCCTGACCAGTGAGCCAGCTCATGGAGAAGAGCTGCGTAATAGTGGGCATCGGACTTGAAGGTATCCTTTGCCGGCATGATGATCTGATCATCTTTCGGAATATATGCGGCGTGCGTGCGGCCAGTGGCGATCTGCGCACCGGATGCCTCGATAAGATCAAGAATGGTTTGCTCGGTCACATCGTTCAGAATAGCTTCATGCTGCACGCCAGTTTCGAGGGCAGGGGCGTTGTCGATCTGGCTCAAATTGAAAATAGAATGCGAGCGAAAGAGCGGGATGGTATTAACTTTTGGCAAGCAAGTGGCAGGATCGAGTTCGCCAGTGTCCTTGGTCATTATTTTGTAGAAATAGATGCGCTCTGCCTTCTCACCACCACGCACCTGCCAGCCAGCTTTCTTGGCTTGTTCATAGGAGCACCAACGTGGATCTTGATAACCTGCAGTGGATAACAACAGAACATTGATACCATGATAAGGCTTGCCAGTGGTTGGATTTGCCGGCC
>JAVHQJ010000439.1:0-5413 GCA_036171075.1 Sideroxydans sp.
TTTTTCAGTATTTCATGTCATTGGCGTTCGGCTTGCCATACACGGCCTGTCAATGCAGAGCTTTCATCAACACGGGACTGTTCTGGGTGCGGCAACTGGCCAGCGAGTTTGCCTGTACTGCAACCGCCCCGGCTTATCTTGGGGAGTTTCCAGCTCCCCGCTTCGCCCGGTTTAAGTCACAACACCACTCGTCAACCGCTTCCAAATCCACCGGCATACAGCCCCTACTGCTATCCCTCACCTGCGGCGACCGGCAGTCGCCTGACAGACAAGACAGAAAGGTGCATTGCGTTGGCCGCGCACGTTCACATTACGCGCAGTTTAGTCAATGGGCAGAATCATGCTCCGCCGCCTGAAAGGTGGCAAGCAAAAAGTGGCGCAATGCGGGCAGTTACCTTTCAGACTTTATTCACCTCTTGCAAGGTGATTGCACAACACATAAGATGCAATCATTGAGATCAACTACGGAGGAATGCCAAATGTCATCCATCACTGTCCGCAACTTGCCCGAGGAGACGCACCGTGCCTTGCGAGTGCGCGCCGCGATGGCAGGCCGAAGCACCGAAGCCGAAGTCCGCGCCATTCTTGAGAGCATCGCACGCCCAGAGGGGCGCATCAAACTAGGTTCTTTACTAGCCGAAATCGGCCAGCAGGCAGGCGGAGTTGATCTTGAGATTGAGCGGGACAAGTCACCCGCAGAACCGATGAGCTTTGAATGATTCTTCTCGATACCAACGTCATTTCTGAACCATTGAAGCTCACCGCGAATGCAGGCGTGTTGACCTGGATAGACGCGCAAATTATCGAAACACTTTATCTATCCACGATCACCCTGGCTGAGTTGCGTTTTGGCATTGCCGCGCTGCCAGCGGGCAAGCGAAGAGACACACTCCAAACCAGTCTTGAGCAGCGCATCCTGCCTTTGTTCGCGGGTCGAATCCTGCCCTTTGATGCAGCCGCCGCTGAGGCTTACGCGTTGCTTCGCACCCGCGCGCGCGAACAAGGCAAAGCGATTGCGCCCGCAGACGGCTACATTGCTGCAACGGCCAGCAGCCATGGTTTGATTGTTGCAACCCGAGACACCAGCCCTTTTGAAGCCGTCGGCCTGACCGTCATCAACCCCTGGAATACACAGCACTGACAATCGAAGCCCTTATGGTTTTACCCAGCGGCGCGCATCTTTAAGCAGGAGTAGCAACTGATCTTCTCGCAGCGGTGACGCTTCAAAGCCGAAACGCCGGTAAAAATCTGCCGCCCGCTGATCAATCGGGTGAGTCAGCATCGCACGAATTCCGGCCTGTTCGGCGATGACTAAAGTACGGCGAATGGCATCCTGAAGCAATCCTGCACCGAAGCCCTTGCCTTGATGATGAATGGACACCGCCAGTCTCGCCAAAATCACCACCGGGATAGGATATAAACCCATGCCCTTGCGTATCCGCTCCGGCGCATCCACGCTATCAATCTGCCCTACGGTCAGACTGTAATAAGCGGCTATCGAATCGCCCTCAGTGACCACAAACGTTCTGGCAGAGCCGCTGGCCTGAGCCTGTCCGGCATAACGAATCAGCCATTCGTTGAGTGTCGGCTTGCCACAATCGAAGTTATCTAGGCTATGCTGGGCGGCGATTGATTCCGGCGCGCGCAGCGTCACACCTTATCCCAGGGCGATTGCCGGGAAAACAAATCGCGCAGCCCGTCGTTATTCTGTTCGGGACGATCCAGCAGTTCCATTAAATTCTGATACTGATTGCCGGACACCATGAAGTAGCGTTGATCGAGCAAGGTCTGCTCGGCAGCCTGACAAGCACTATCCAGAATGAAATCCGTCATTGATTTATGAGCGAGCTTTGCGGCACGACGCAACACAGTTTCCTGTTCGAGTGTGGCGCGCAACCCCAGCCGCGCAGAACGTGAAGTGCGGACAGCGGCAGTAGTTCCCATGATGTAGCCTCTCGTGCGTGAGTTAATTGAACGGCATGTTAGTACAGTAGGCATACATTGTCCAGTTCAAGCTGACTCGTAAGCCACGTTGAACATCAATCCGCCACGCCATCCAACGCGTCAAGCAGTTTCGCCCGCAAAGTTTCCGCATCCATCTCCAGCGCCGCTTGATACGACTGCATCTTGAGCGGTTTTAAGCGTGTACCGTGGCAATCGAGCAAATTCTGCCAGCCGCCTTTATTCACCGCGACGCGCAAGGTGAAATGTGCAGCATCGGATTCAGTGGTGAAGTGTTCGCGCAATTTGACCGGCAACGCCAGCGACTTCTGAATATGGATCTGCGCCCGTTGCTGCAAGGTGGCGAGCGTGACGCGTTCCGGGATTGTGCTATATGCCGGAAACTGGCGAGCCAGCGCCAGCGCAAATACCTTGTCGGTCGCCAGTTGCAACAACTCTTCGCGCGCCTCTTCAGTGAGCGAAAAAACAAAAGCGGCATACAGGCTGCGCTGCACCGGCCAATCCGGCACTGGAATATTTGTCTGCTGACTGGCCGCACGCGCCAGACCAATGCGTTCACAAAGATGAAGTAACTCAACGCCTTCGTCCCACAGACTGGCCCAGAGCGCGAGAATTTGTTCGGGCGAGGCGGCAAGCGGGGTCGCCTCACTCCAGTCACCAAAACGGCTGCGCAGCACGCCCTCCCCACGCAGCGCCATCAATTGCAGGGGCGCTGGCAATGAGTCGGCACTGCGCGCCTTCATAATTTTTGCCGATGACCAAGCCGCCAGATGCGTGGCAAGGGTGTCAGTCCATTGTGGCAAGTAGCGCAAACGAGTGGTTTTCATGCGGTCATTTCGATCTTAGCAAGTTACAATGCGGATTGTGCGGGCGTAGTGTAATGGTAGCACGCAGGCCTTCAGAGCCTGAAGGGACACCATCCCGTTGTGCCGGTTCGAGCCCGGTCGCCCGCTCCAATACAGCATTGCTCAAGGCTTTTCATCCACACCGCCTGCCTTTTTTCCGAAAGCCTCGTTGAGCAGGAATCCCATACTCAGGTATTTCTTGCGTTCATCATTGTTCGCAAGCTTGAAGCGCCCAGCCTGATAATGTTCTGTCAGTCGCTCCTGCGCGTACATGGCGAGAAACACATAGCCCATGCCTTCGTTGATTTCCGGCTTTGACGTGCCAAAATCCAACGCTTTTTTGTATAGCTCAATCGCCGCCGCTGCACTGGATACGCCACTCAGACCTCGCTCCATCGCGTCAGCCAGCAAAATCATGGCACTGGCATCGCCCTCATTGGCTGCTCGGGCATAGTCAACCAGTAAAGATTCCCAATGCGGGTCGCCAACAGCAGGGGAAGTCACCCGCTCATGCAGTCGAACCAGATTGGTGCGAGCGGGGATAAACCCCGCCTCGGCAGCGCGAAAATACCAGTCGGCTGCCTGATCGAAACGCGCCGCCTGCTCGTCGCCTATACCCAGATAATTGAGCGCATAAGGCGGCAAGCTTCGGCCTTTTTCAGCGGCAGCACGAAACAGTTTGTCCGGGCTGGGGAAGGTAGTGAGATTGCGGCAGACGACGATGCGCTGGCGGGCAAGTTTTTCACCTTCGTCGCCATCGGGCAGCGCATCAATGGCAGAAAATGCGGCCTTTTCTTCAAGACTCAGCTTCTTCCTTTTAGCCCTTTTGGCGAGCGCATTTTCGTACCACGTCTGCACCTGTTCAACAGCCGCATCGGACTTCTTTTTCTCGCCGAACAGATCGTCCGGATTTTCCCGTTGCGTGCCGCGCGCCAGCTTGTAGGCAAGGCATAGCGACAGGGATTCCGGCGCAGAAGCCTTGTCCGCCGCCTTGAGCAGCCATTTCCTCGCCTGTTCGTGATTACCTATCGCGCCCTCGTACAGCCCCCGCTCCCATTCTGAAAACACCTTACTGCCGAATTCCGCAACCAGCGGTTGCCATTCCCGTACACGCGCCTCGGTAAAGGGGACTGCACCCGGCAGTTTGAGCAGATCGGCTCGGGTGGTTTCGGCATGGGCGCTGATCGCAGAGGTCAGCATAACCAAGGCAAACAAGGACAGGGTGCGAATTAATAATGTGGATTGCATGAAGTCTATTCTCCTTCTCTTTGCGTGTGGCACCATGCGGCAGAAACTAACGCTTTGGGCATGCGCATCCTCAGTTCTTCACTTTCGCGAAGGCTGGGATGCGAGATTCCAGATCTTGCCCGTAACGTTCAGCGTATTTTTCGCCATAGGTTTCCAGCAACTTGACCACGAAGTCACGCAGCTCCTTGCGGTCATCGCCCTTCAGGGTTTGTAGCAGGGCAGCCAGCTTATTCAACGGCGCTTCGAAAGCGTCGAAACTCGGTAGAATCAGAATGGCATCCACTCCGCACTCCAGAAGATTCCCCAGTGCGTTGCGCGCTTCAAGCGGAAATGCGTCGTAATGGTTAAACATCATCTCTGCAAGCGCACCCCAGAGCAGGCCTTCGGCAATTCGATCCTGGTTCGTTTGTGCCAACAGAATGCCCGTTTTAGCGACAACAAGAAAAGCATGAATTTCAGTCTGACGAGGCAGCGCGTGATAACAATCCATCGGATGTTTGGGTTCGGCATCCAGCATGCCTTCCCAGTGGGTAGGCGCGAAGGTCTCAACAAAATGCGCCAGATGCCCCTTATCATCTGGCGTCTTGCGGTCATAGGCCCAGACAAACATGCCGTAAGTCTTGCCCAATTCTGAGGCCAGATTGCGCACTCGCATCATCTGCTGGGATTCATCCTCTTCGTCAATGGACAGAAACAGATCCTTGACCGCCCGGCGCAACATCACCCACGGCTGAATAAAACCGGGATAGCCTGAATTCAACAGCGCAAAATCAAACGAACTGCGCATCGCGCGCTCGAAGGCGGCAACCTGATCGTCCTCCTCATCCGGCGTGGCGGATTGGGTTTCCTCCGACTTGATGCCTTGAACTTCGGCCACCTTAGCGCGGCGATGGCGAGACCTCAGCAGCAATCCTGCCACAGTCAGCGCGACGACAATCAGTGTGAGGTAGTGATCGAGTATAAATTGAATCATCAGTGATATTCCTTTTCTATAAGCGCTTGCATATCGGGTGAGGTACTCAGAACACCTCATTAAAATTAGCCCGACCTAAAAAACCAAGAGGTGATTTAACCAATCATTTTTTTGAATATGAATCATTTGAGGGCGAAAACGATTCAGTCAAGCTATGCTTTATATCCGTATTTGGTGGCTTTAGCGTCCACATTGTAATCACCAGCAACCCGGCAAGGATGATTATGACTACCGCTGGAATCACAAAAAAACGACCCGACACAGGCGACAGCGATACATCGGTGGTAACACGATAAATGACGCCCAGCGCCAGCGATGCAAAAAAAAAGTGCAAAGCCGCCGCTAACAAAGGGCATCGCCAGATTGCTGACAGGCGACAGCCCCA
>JAVHQJ010000440.1:0-1147 GCA_036171075.1 Sideroxydans sp.
CGTTAATATATAGAGCGAACTATACCCGATATATAGAGATACGGGCATCAGTGTTCTATATATTTTGTGCGGATGCCGCTAGATTTCAAGAGTCGGTCAGTAAACTACCGAGAGAGGGAGCATCACTCACATTGTCCAAGGCGAGTGATGCAGATAGATATATTTGTTATTAATCAGATAGTTGATAAAAATCTGGGTCTATCCCCGATTTCCATTACAACTAATGTCCCTGATTTCCGTTACAACTAATGTTATTGCATTGCATTGTGCAGCCATAATTTGAACCACACTGAGAGAGACAAGTAGATTTCTGAGCCTCGCAAAGCTGAACTTGGTGATCTAGCGTATTTCGCTCCATACGTTTTATGGAACATTCCTGCTCAGAGTTGCAAAGTAAAATTAGATTACCGTCCTCCCACAAACCTACAACTTGCAACTTTGAGCCTATTGATTTTCCTTTGCCATTAGCCATCATCTGAATCAGTGGCTGACCACCCATTATTTACAGCAGTTTACGGACTTAATCAACCGTTAAGCTTTCCTCTAAAAAAATTACCCTCAACACGAGTATCACCGTTTGAAGAAGATTGCAAAAGTTCCATATAACCATGCCCGTCTAGTGCAGCGCCGTCGCTGTCATAATTTGTAAATGTGTGCTGCTCCTTACCCCGTCTTTCTTCACATGAAGTTTTTTTACCCGCGTTAAAATTACATTGATAAAAAAAATCTTTTCTTTTCAATTCGACTAAACCATTTAACTCGCCGTTAATAAAGCTCACAACAAAAGGTGAAAAGCCACTCATGGTTATTTTAGCCTTCCCGTGAGCTAAGCCATTCTTACACGAACCATCCCAGATTAAATCAGATGACCAGTTTTCAGGAAAGTTTGCTACGCAGTTATTTGCATCCTTGCTTGAAAAAGCAAAACAAGATGATGCTGTTGCTATTAGCAACGAAATAATGGCGAATATAATTTTTTTCATGGAATTCCTTAACGCTTGTGGTGAAGAGAAAATAGGGTAAAGATATCCCGATTAAAATTCCAACCGAAACACCGCTTGGCATAATACCCCCCCCCCCCGCATCCTCCGCAACCATGACAGTTATGACATTCACTCATAACCACTGCCAGTTCAAAACCCCATCC
>JAVHQJ010000441.1:0-22609 GCA_036171075.1 Sideroxydans sp.
CACGGTGGAAATACACACCTTCGTTCAGGCTCATCTGTCATTGGACAAGGCTCCCGCTAGCTTTTTCTGTGGCACTTGTTAGAATACCGCGCCCTTTGTAGTAGGGAGATTACTGCGAATGGTGCTAGTGCCTCTTAAACATTGGCTTTTCGTAATTCTTTGACTGATAGGAAATAAAATGAAATCTGCTCTGATCGCTGTTTTGGTTGCTCTGTCTTTGGCTGCTTGTGGTGAAAAAGCTCCTGCTGTTGACGCAGCTGCTGTTGCTGCTTCCGCTGCGGCTCCTGCTGCTGCTGTTGTTGACGCTGCTTCTGGCGTTGTTGCTGCTGCTTCAGGCGTTGTTGCTGCTGCTTCTGAAGTTGCTGCTGCTGCAAAGAAGTAAGCTCTGCTTCTTCGCATCAATAAAAAAACCGACGCAAGTCGGTTTTTTTACGTCTGCAATATACAGTCTGTATTAAGCCTCACCTGTCATTCCTTAAGCAATCTCGCGCCAATCCAAGCCTAATTTTTGATCTGCTACCGCTACCCACCCGGGCTCACAGTTCAACACCTGACTCAATGCTCCGACCGCTAATTCAGGCCGATTGTTTTGCTGGCTCAAGTGCGCTACCACAATGTGCTGCAAGCGCGTGTTATCTAAACCCGCTAACAAATCCGCTGACTGCTGATTATTCAAATGCCCCAAACGCCCGCCCACGCGTTGTTTCAGGCTCGCAGGGTAACGCCCATTCAGCAACATTTCCGCATCATGATTACATTCCAACACCAAGGCAGCACACCCGGAAAGCAAGCTTTGAATATGCGCGGTGGCATGCCCTGTATCGGTCAGCACGCCTAGCTTCTTTGCACCATCACTGAAGGTGTACTGCACGGGTTCGCCTGCGTCGTGAGGTACGAGAATAGGCTGTACTTCAATATCGTTAATGCCGAACGCCTGATGCGGATTAAGTTCATGCACGCATATATCGGCAAAGGCGTGCTGTTGAAAGCGCGCGGTGCCATGTGTCATCCATACGGGAAGATTAAATTTACGCGCTAAACGCGCCACCCCAGAGATGTGATCACTGTGTTCGTGGGTGACAAGAATGCCATTGAATTGTTCGGCGGATAGCCCAAGACGCGCCAATCGGGTGAGGGTTTCGGTGACAGAAAAACCGCAATCCATGAGTAGCGTAGTAGCCCCTGCTTGTACGACTAATGCATTGCCTTCACTACCACTGCCGAGTAAGGCAAAGCGCATGCGATGCGTTTATTTGGAAACGCTTTGATACAGCGCATTCAATACACGCAACGCTTCTTTGCTGGAAGCATCATTCCCTTCTTTGACGCTCACATCAGTCACACCCGATGTTTCATGGACGATGACTTGCAGTTCAACGCCTTTTTTTGCTTTCGCGGCGGGCTTTAAGAAATAAATACCTTTGCTGCGATCCCTATCCACAACAGCCAAGCCCGCTTTCTCCAGTGCCAATCCCACATTACGCCATGACTTATCGAACGCCTCATCCATCAACATAAAATGCAGCCCGCCCACCTCTAACAATTTAGGGGCGCTAACCGCCACTACGGCACTCGCCGCAACAGGCGCACTGGCAGGCAAAGCGCACGGTTCAGCCACTTTTTCGCGTGCAAAATCAGAATACTTCGCCACTTGCTTACCCTCGTCCGCAGGAATCGCAAAGCGCTGTTCCGTGACGGGAGAGGTTAATTCGGGCGGCACTTCCAACGCTGCCGCAGGTGCCGCGCCCGCCTTGTAGTCAGTTTGTTTGCGATCAAATACGCCACAACCCGCCAGCAATGAAACAGCCACCAAACCCATTACGATATTGCTTTTTTTCATAGTCATTTCCATTTTTAGATAGCGCCTGCTTGACGCATCGCCGCTTCTACAACGGGCTGCGCGCCCGAAGAAAGTGGGGTGAGCGGCAAACGTAAATTGTTTTTCATCTTACCCATGCGCGCCACCGCCCACTTCACTGGAATCGGATTCGCTTCGACAAATAAATAACGATGCAAGCCCAGCAAACGGAAATTAATTTCGCGCGCTTTCACTACTTCGCCGTTCAATGCCGCCACGCACATCTCGTGCATCAATTTAGGTGCCACATTGGCAGTGACCGAAATTGTGCCGTGTGCACCCAACAACATCAGCGCCAAGGTGCTCGCATCATCGCCGCTGTAAATGGCGAAATCTTTAGGCGCGCGTTGCAGCAAATCGCTACCGCGTTCGATACCGCCCGTCGCGTCCTTAATTCCCACGATATTTTTAATTTGCGCCAAGCGCAACACCGTGTCGTTACTCATATCCGCACCCGTACGACCTGGCACGTTGTAGAGGATGTGCGGCATATCCACCGCCTCGGCAATGGCTTTGAAATGTTGGTACAGGCCTTCTTGTGTCGGCTTGTTGTAATAAGGAACCACCGTCAATGAAGCAACCGCACCTGCACGTTTGGAAAATGCAGCGAGTTCAATCGCTTCTTTGGTGGAATTCGCACCCGTCCCAGCAATAATGGGAATGCGACCCGCAGCGTGTACAACCGCCACTTGAATGAGCTGCTCATGTTCTTCTACATCAACGGTGGGTGATTCGCCCGTCGTACCTACAACGACAATCGCGTCCGTCCCTTCGGCGATATGAAAATCAATGAGTGCGCGAAACGCTTTCAAATCCAGACTGCCGTCTTCCAGCATGGGGGTGACAATCGCAACGATGCTACCTGTAATCATGGTGTTCCCAACCTTTTTCGAGAGCGCGCATTCTACCCGATTCACCTGATAATTTGTCCGCAAGCGCGCCAGCTATGGAATAATCCAATTACTGTGAACGCCAACGACTTCAATCCCCACACCCCCTTATCCAGCCTCGCCATCGGCACGATAGCGACGATTACCGACATCCACACGGATGAGGCCTTACGTCAACGCCTGCAAGCATTGGGTTTCCGCATGGGCAAGCCTATCGAAATTATTCGCAAAGCACACTTTAACGGCCCTCTACAAGTGCGCGTGGGCACGACGGATGTCATGTTGCGCTTAAGTGAGGCAGCCAAAATTGAGGTGCGGGCAGCATGAAAAAAATTGCGCTCCTCGGCATGCCCAACACAGGCAAATCCACCTTATTTAATCGCATCACAGGCGGTGCGGCACGGGTGGGGAATTGGCCAGGCATCACTGTGGAATTGCTCACGGGTAAAATTTTGTTGGGCGGCGATATGGTCGAACTGATTGATCTGCCCGGCATTTACGACATTCACGGCTTCTCCGAAGATGAACAGGTGGTGCGTCATTTCTTACATGACAACGTGCCCGATCTCGCCGTGGTGGTGCTCAATGCCACGCAAATCGAACGTCAATTAAGCCTGCTGCTACAGCTCAAAGAACTCAATCTAAACATGGTGGTGTTGCTCAACATGGCGGATGAAGCAAAAAAATTCGGCATCACCATTGATAGCAACAAGATGGCGCAATTGCTAGGAATGCCCATTCATCTGGTCAGCGCAAAATATGGGCAGGGGCAGCCAGAAGCCATGCAAGGCATCGCTAAAGCACTGCGCTACCCCACCCCCGGCATGGCCGAATCTTTGCGCACCCAACTGGAACAAGACGCACACATCGAACAAGAGATGGCACGCGTGTTGGGCAGTGCAGTGCAAGTTCCCGCACGCCTTTCAGATACGCGCACCGATATGCTCGATCGCGTGTTGTTACATCCGTGGCTAGGTTTGCCGATATTTTTCGGCATTATGTATTTACTGTTTCAAGCTATTTTCTTACTGGGACAGCCCCTGCAAGGTGGGGTCAATGCTTCGCTAGGCTGGTTGCGCGACATCGTTTTAGCGCCCGCTTGCGCCAGTCTTCCCGCATGGCTATCAGGTCTGTTGTTAGAAGGTATTTACAACGGCGTGGCTACCGTGGCCGCCTTCGTCCCCATCATTATTTTATTTTTCTTATTCATGGCGATTGTGGAAGACACCGGCTATCTATCGCGTGCGGCTTTTTTAATGGACGCACTGATGGCCAAGATGGGCTTGGATGGGCGCAGCTTTGTGATGTTGCTCATGGGATTCGGCTGCAACGTACCTGCGCTAATGGGGACACGCGTCATGCGTTCGCCCAGCTTACGTTTGCTATCCATGTTAGTCATTCCATTCTCACTGTGCTCGGCGCGCCTGCAAGTATTTGTGTTCATCACGGCCGCACTGTTCTCGCCCAAAGCCGCGCCGCTAGTGCTGTTTAGCTTATATTTATTCAGCTTCGCCGCCGCCATCATCACGGCTTTGCTGTTCAAAAAACGATTCGCTAACGCCGAACCCTTTGTGCTGGAATTGCCACCCTATCGCTTTCCCACAGGACGCCAAATGTGGATGCGCGGCTGGCATGAGGTAATCCACTTTTTACGGCGCGCCTCACAGTTCATCATCGCGGGCGTGGTGTTGGTTTGGCTACTCACCCACTTACCCGCCTCCGCCGCTCCCGCCAGTGCCGACACTTTGGCAGGTATGTTAGGCACATGGTTACACCCCCTATTTGCTCCCCTTGGCATCAACGAGCAGCTCACCATCGCCTTGCTATTCGGCTTCGTAGCTAAAGAAATTGTGATTGGCTCACTCGCGGTGATTTATGGCTTGAGTGGAGATGCACTGGGCGGTGCATTGGGGCAGCAACTCGATTGGGTGCAAGCCTACAGCTTCATGCTATTCACCCTCATCTACACTCCCTGCCTATCTACCATCGCCACCTTGCGCAACGAATCCAAAAGCAATGCCTTCACTCTCTTTGCACTCGTCTGGTCGCTCGCTTTGGCTTGGGCAGTGAGCTTCGCGTTTTATCAAGGCGCACGCGGACTGGGCTATTAAATACCAGCGAGCTTCTTGATTATTTGAAGCAGCCGGGAAGGTGCTGATTTATTCAGCTTATGCAGTGCTCAAAACAAAATGCCCCGAACAAGTCGGGGCATTTTTCACTTCGTTATTTCAATGGGCTTAGTTTTGCTTCCAAGCCGCATCTAATACGCGTTGCGCTTTATCCAATTTAGCCTTGGCTAACTCCAACTTCACTCGCGACGCTTCAGTTATTTTCTTTTCCTCGGCAAGTTTTTTCTGTGTATCAGCCAATTCTTTTTCAGCGCTGGCATATTTCTTCAAATTTTCTTGATGCTCCGCTTCCGCTTTAAGGACAGCATCACGTGCATATTCCACGCCCGCTTGTTGCGCCGATACATCCTTAGCATGCACCAAGGACGTCATCGAAAGCAGCATCGAGCCTAACAAACCCACCATTAACAACGCTCTAAACATTAAACCTCCTTCGCGTTAATTTGATTAGAACGACAAACGCACCCCAATGTGAGCGCCTTCATCAATCACTCCATTGGGTTGATTATTAATCATCACAAATTGTGTGGTGCGCGCGCCCACATAAATTTGCGTCAGCGGAGACATGGCATATTCAGCACGCAACGCACCTTGGTAAAAATGATCGGCGTCACCAAAGCTAATAATTTTTGGCGCGTAGTGATATTCAGCAACAAAAGCAAAACGGCGATCCGATGGCACCTCAAAGCGCACCTGTGCGCCCAACGCTACACCCGACACCACTTTGCGATTCAGTGAAATTTTAGATAACGACGCACCCACTGCCCTGGCATTTATCCCAATCGACAAGCCCGGTATAGATCCTTCTTCATTCATCACCAGCAAGCCCGCCTCGGCAAACTGGCTGCTTTGGTCGTTATACATAAAGCCCGCGAATAATTCTGACTTACCTGCCACGCCACTAGGAACGGCATACTTTAATTGTGCGGAACGATTACTTAAGTTGACATCAATCATATCGGCAAAGGCCGATGAGGTTGCGAACATAAGTGATGCTGCGATAACGCGACGGAACATGAAAAACTCCTTTGATAAATTTGGCGGAGGCGGTGAGATTCGAACTCACGGAGGACTTTCATCCTCGCTAGTTTTCAAGACTAGTGCCTTAAACCGCTCGGCCACACCTCCGGGGGATACCACAGATGCCGCCCTACGGCTTCGGATTGACCAAAAAGTTCCGTTGGATAGTTCAGGGGGCATACAGCGGCGCGCATCATAACCGAAAACCCGCACATCCCAAAGTCCGACTTGTCTTTACGCTTGCAACTTATAGAGTGCTTCGGTAGTCTCACGCCCGCCGTGCATTTTGAAGCACGTTTTTCTTGGAGGAAGTCATGCAATATCAAACTCAAACCGCGCAAATCGGCACACTCGCTACCGAACAAAATAAAGTGCTGCGCAACACTTACATGATGCTGGCACTGACCATGATTCCCACTATCATCGGTGCATTCATCGGCACATCCATCCAATTTTCCTTTATGACAGAGCACCCCATCATCGGCTCGCTACTGATGTTCGGCGTGATGCTAGGACTGTTGTTCACCGTTGCCGCTTTGCGTAACAGCATTTGGGGTATTGTCGCGCTGCTCGGCTTCACCTTCGTGGCAGGCGTATTCCTCGGACCAATCCTTCAGCATGCATTGCACTTCAACAATGGCGCACAACTGGTCGGACTCGCTGCGGGCGGCACAGGCATTATCTTCATCACGCTCGCCACCATCGCCACGGTGACCAAGAAAGATTTCAGCTTCATGGGCAAGTTTTTGTTCATCGGCATGATTTTGCTGATTGTGGCTTCGCTGGCTAATCTGTTCTTCCAGATTCCCGCCCTGTCACTCACCATTTCCGCCATCGCCGTGATGATTTTTTCCGCTTACATTTTGTATGATGTGAGCCAAATCGTACACGGTGGCGAAACCAACTATGTAATGGCAACGTTGAGCTTGTACATGAACATCTACAACCTGTTCATCAACTTGCTCAACCTATTGATGGCTTTCAGCGGCGAACGCGATTAAGTTGCGTTTCACCTAATAAAAAGGCGACCGAGGTCGCCTTTTTTTATGCCCTAGATTTTATGCCGAGATAAATGCCCTAGAGCGATTCGCGTTCAAACAACGCAATAGATTCCACATGTGAAGTTTGCGGAAACATATTCATCACGCCGGCTGCTTTTAATACGTAACCCTTTTGATTCACCAGCACGTCCGCGTCGCGTGCCAGTGTGCCCGGATTGCAGCTCACATAAACAATGCGTTTCGGTGCGGTGTAATTATGGATGGCTTGCACTAACTGAATTGCGCCATCGCGTGGCGGGTCGATCAGCCACTTATCAAATTTCTCCAGCGTGGCTAACAAGCTCGTATCCATATCAAATAAATTCATCATGCGAAATTCGGTGTTGCTGCTTAAGCCGTTAAATTGTGCGCTTTGCACGGCGCGTTTCACCAGCGCATCGCTGCCCTCAATCCCCATGACTTGCGCACCGCTGCGTGCAATAGGCAGCGTGAAATTACCCAGTCCGCAAAAGAAATCGGCGATGCGTTCGTGCGCTTGTGGCTTCAATAAACGCATGGCACGGCTCACCATCAAACGATTCAAATCGCTATTCACTTGCGTGAATTCGGTGGGCGCGAAAGGCATGGTGATGCCAAACTCAGGCAAGCTATAACTCAATGCCGGCGCATCTAAAGGATAGAAGGGCTTGACCGTCTCCAAGCCATCCGTCTGCGTCCAAATTTGCACCTGATGTGCGTCGGCGAATTGTTTCAGCAATACTTCGTCAGCCGATGACAAAGGCGCCATGATGCGCAGCACCAACACATCGACGTTATCCCCCACCGCCACTTCAATTTGCGGCACAGATTCACGAATAGACAAACGCTCATTCAACTTGGCCAGCAAGGGCAATAGTGCCGCCATCTTCGGTGTCAGAATTTCGCAATGCGCAATATCAGCAACGTATTTGCCATTGGTTTCGCGAAAGCCCACCAGCGTTTTTTCTTTTTTCAATACATGCCGCACCGACAAACGTGCGCGCTGACGGTAGCCCCAAGATTGACCATAGATGGGCGGCAGAATGGTTTCAGGTTTGACTTTACCAATGCGTTGCAAATTATCTTCCAGCACACGTTGCTTCACCGCCACCTGCGCGCGCGATTCCAAATGCTGCATTGAGCAGCCACCGCACACACCGAAACTGGCGCATTGTGGCTGCACGCGCATGAACGATTGCTTAAGGACTTTGCCGACCTTGGCTTGCTCGTAATTATTTTTCTTGCGATAGGTCGAGTAGGTAACACGTTCGCCGATGAGTGCACCTTCGATGAAAATAACTTTGCCATCGGCATGTGCAATGCCGCGCCCTTCGTGGTCTAACGATTCGATAACGACGACGTTCTCAATATGTGCCATGTTGTTCCAAACTTAACAAAACGCGCCCCATGCCGGTATGCGCAAGACCCCAACCTATCAACACCCCTGTGCTATTAGCCAACATGTCGGCATATTCAAAATAGCGGTAGCCACCCATGCCTTGCAGCACTTCGATGCCCACCCCCATTGCCACCAGTGCGCTCATCAAATACATACGCGGCCAATGCAGCACAATCACCTGACAAAACCACAGCATGAGCCATGCGTAAGCCAGTGCATGTTCCAATTTGTCGACGCCATTAAAAGTGAGGGGTTGCGGAGGATGCGGCATCAGCGAAAGGTAACTCACCAACGCAACCCACCCCCAGCCAAGTGCTAACCAAACCTTGCGTAGCATTACGCTTTATTCCAAGCAGCCAGATATTCAGCCCAATGCGCTTCGCTTGATTTGCCCAAAGTCGTGCGTACCAACTCCAACTCTTGCGCGTAGCGCGCCTTGCTAAATTGCCCGCGCATCAACTGAAAGCGCGCAAACACCAACCACGTATTCACCACATCCGTCTCGCAGTAGTTGCGAATCTCGTCCAGCTTGCCTTGCTGATAGGCATCCCACACCTTGCTACCGTCCATGCCCAGCTTGCCCGGAAAGCCGATGAGCTTGGCTAATTCGTCCAGCGGCGCGTTAGCACGCCCCGTGTACATCGCCAACAAATCCATCAAATCCAAATGGCGCGAGTGATAACGGCTGATGTAGTTATTCCACTTAAACTCCTTATCGTCCTCACCTTGATCCCAATAGCGCGGTGATTGCACGCCATGAATCAGTCCGCGATAGTGCAGCACAGGCAAGTCGAACCCGCCGCCGTTCCAACTCACAATTTGCGGCGTGTATTTTTCGATGCCATCGAAGAAGCGCTGAATGAGACTACCTTCATCCTCGCCCATCTCACCTAACGACCACACCTTGAAGTTATCACCCTCGCGCAACACACAAGAAATCGCGGCGACGCGCTGTAGATGATGCGGCAAAAAATCACTGCCCGTCTTTTGGCGACGCATTTGAAACGCCACCTCGGCTACTTCGCTGTCGCTCACCGCGCCATCTAACTCATACAAAGCGCGTAAGCCGGTAATATCGGGAATGGTTTCAATGTCGAAGACTAAGGTGGGATTCATGGCGAAATAGTCAGGCTTGCAAAGGGATGCGCATGATACCCGAGCGCCTCTTAAGTTCCTACCAACAAGGCTTGACGTATAGCGGCAAGCGACTAGGCGGTAGCTGCAAATAATCCGTGGCCCTTGTTCTTAACACCCATAAAAAACGCGACGCTTATTTCAGCGTCGCGTTTTTTATTTTTCAAACTAGATTCTCGTTTGCACAGGCGTAATAGCCAAGGAAGGTCTGATTAAGTCCGAAAGCCATGGTTCGATACACCCACAAGGGGTGCAAGAACCTCTGCGAGGCGTTTCCCGTTCGTCCCGAGTACCGCGCTTGCGCGGTGTATCGAGGGAGCGAACGGGAAACACTCACCACGAACGGACTTAATCAGACCTTCCCTAACTTAATCAAACCTTAAGTTGTGCCGCTTTACTTCACCTTATACAAACGCTTCTCCAGCGTTAATCCTTTTACATGATCGAAGCGGCTGCCCATTGCACCGTCGAGTGCAGTGAGGCGCTCTTCAGGCAAGGGGTGCGTTTTGAATAACAGGGCAACGCGATTGTCATCTTTGGCGGCATGCCCCATTTGTTGCAGCACACTGGGCAGACCGTACGCATCGTAGCCGGCCCGCATTGCCAGCACCACGCCGATGCGATCTGCTTCAAATTCTGCATCTTTATCCAAGCCACGCGCCACAATTTCTGCACCGCTGCCAATCACTTGTTGCACCTTATCATTGCCGCCTGCTGATTGCGCCAACGCTTTGCTGCCCGCATCTAGCAACTTACTTTTTTGCAAAATCTTGAGATGATGTTGACGGATAACGTGACCGACTTCATGCCCCAACACACCTGCCAAATCGGCTTCGCTTTGCAAGCTGCGATACAAACCAAGCGTCATAAAAATGTAGCCCCCAGGCGCCGCAAAAGCATTCAAATCTTCCGTTTGAATCACACCAAAATGCCACGGCAAATCAGGGCGTTCGCTTTGGCTCGCTACCCATAAGCCGATACGATTCACATACTTCTGCAAATTGTCATCTTTAACTAACGGGGCTGCACCCAGCAGGTTGCCCGCAATCTGCCGACCGATGGCAATTTCTTCACTTTCAGTGGGTGCTTTGAGTTCTTGCACCACCGCTACTGCCTGTGTGAGCTTGGGATTAACCGCAGGAATCTGCGCTTTCACAGCCTCCACCTGACTTTTCAGTTGTCCGAGCTGACCTAAATCCAGCGCACTGCTGCTACCCGCCAGCATGGCAAAGGAAGCGCACAACAAGGCTTGTAAAATTTTATTCATCATATTTTTCTCACTTTGTAGCCGGTAAATAATCAAAGGCACGCGCGACTAATTTGCCTTGTGTGGCAAAATTTTTCGCCTCAGCTTTATTCGATACATAGCTATCTGCACGCGCCATTTCAGCCGCATTAAAACTGGCCGCTTTTAATTCTTCCTCATTCAAGCCGCGCACCCCTGTCGTCGCAACCACCTTACCGGTGCCAGCACGGCCTGCGTTTAATGCGAGCAATCCCGAGGCCGCACTGCCGCCCTTCTTCGCCCCCCCTTTACGCACACTCAACATATGCACCCAACCTTTTGACTTACCCACTTTCACGTTAAACCAGCCACCTTGCTTGCTCACAATGTTCAACTTCTCTCCCGCTGGTAAAGCCTTGACCACTTTGGCATCGCGAAACGGCTCGGCTTTTAATTCGTCTGCTTTGCTCATCACCCCCGCCTCACCCGCCAGCGCACAACCCGCATACACACTAGATCCCAACAGCAGCACGCCCAGCCAACTTTTTAATTTATTTTGTTTCATCTTGAGTTACTTCATGTGTCCATTTAATCAATGCTTCGGCAAATAAAATTCGCCACCCCGCTGCCGCTTGCGCGCCGCCTTGTAAGCGGCCTTGATGCACGATGTGGCTGGTCGCGTTATCCACATGCAACACAAAGCGTTTCAATAAAGTGGGCAACGTACTTTGCAACAAGCGCACATCGGCTTCAATCAATGCCAAGGCAGCGGAATCCGTCGCATCCGCCGCCCATGACAAGGCAATTGTTTTTTCAAACAAGCCCCACAAACCGCTTTGCTCGCCCTTCACCACTTCCACGCTTTTTTGCGCCGACCCTGTGCGATTTAAACCGATGCGAATTTTTTCCAACACGCCATCTGAAATCACGTTGATACGCGTATCAAACCGTATCAGCATTAACGTGGCCTGCACATCGCCTTGTCGCGCACTGGCAGCACGCACCATGTTTTGCTCCATCGCCTTACCCGTCGCCGTGGCATACAAACGTGCCAAGGTAAAGTAAGCAATGCCCAGCAATACTGGGCCAGCGAGATTGATGTAGGTGTTAGAAAAATTGATGCTAGCAAACGAGAAACCGATCAAGATAATTTGCGACAAGCTAAATAACTTGTCGATATTGCCGCGTCCTTCTTCGCGGTAAAACGCCCACGCCGTCGCCCAAATGAGCGCCAAAGTAATCAGCAAATACCAAATACGTCCTTCTGGAAAACGCAAAGAATCGCCATGCTTGGTGTTATCAATCGCCGTCGCCAGCACCTCCACCCCCGGATGCATACGTGCCATCGGTGTGGCGCGCAAATCAAACAAACCCGGCGCAGTTGAGCCCACGATAACAATTTTGTCTTTGAATTCGGACGCCGAACGCTTCTTAGTTTTACTCCCCATATCCGCGTACACATCGGCAAAACTCACGTACTGATAACTAAACGGTTTGCCGCGCCAATTCAATAAAATCTGCTCGGTGCTCGCCTCAGTCCAGCCAAACTCACGCCCCATGCGCGCCGGCAACGACGGCACTTTCCAGCCGTAGGCAGGAATATAAACAGGATATTTTCTGACGATACCATCGCTATCCAACACCACGTTATGCGTACCCACCCGTCCGCTTTCCAACGCCGCCGCAAAGTGCGGCAAGATCAGCGCAATCGTCGCATCCGCTTGCGGCGATTCATCTACCGACGGCAACACCCCCGGCACTTGCGCCAACTTAATTTCGCTCAACGCATCGGCGCTTTGATCGAGCCGCAACATGGGGAAGAAAAGATTATTCGCCGATGCAATCGCCGCATTGAAATACGCATCGCTATCTGCGTTGTAAATATCCGCATCGCTAAACAGGATGTCAAAAACAACCGCCTTCGGCTGCTGCTGCTCAATCCCTTCGACAAACTCCCCCAGCACCTGACGCGGCCACGGCCAGCGCCCATATTCCTTGGACAGCGCCGCCAAACTCGCTTCGTTGATGTCCACGATGATGATGTCAGGATCAGGCTTGGGCGGAAAAATACGGTAGCGCACCATCGCATCAAACGCCGCCGTGCGCATCTCACTGGTGATATGCAGCGTGGTGGTATCCAACACCGCAAACACCGTAAAAAATCCCGCCAGATAAAAGTAAAAACTGCGCTTCCACACGCGTGCAAGGAATTCAGTGAATGCCTCGAAAGCGAAATGCAGACGGCTGGTAAGGGAGAGTAGGCGATTGTTCATGATCGGATTTTAACAGTCAGGCGCTTCAGAATAATAAAAAGCCCAGCACAAGGCTGGGCTAGTTTGAGGCGAACGTAAATCTCTTAAGCGAAATTCTTCGCGGCGAAATCCCAGTTCACCAAGCTCGCCAAGAAAGTCTCAACAAACTTGGGACGCATATTGCGGTAGTCGATGTAGTAAGCGTGCTCCCATACGTCAACGCACAACAGCGCTTTGTCACCAGTGGTCAGCGGTGTACCCGCTGCGCCCATGTTGACGATGTCCAAAGAACCGTCCGCCTTCTTAACCAGCCATGTCCAGCCAGAACCGAAATTGCCGACTGCGGAAGTTTGGAACGCTTTTTTGAAATCATCAACGCTACCCCACTTCTTGGCGATGGCATCTGCCAATGCACCAGTTGGCGCGCCGCCGCCGTTTGGCTTCATACAGCTCCAGAAGAAGGTGTGGTTGGAGACTTGGGCTGCGTTGTTGTAGATGCCGCCAGCGGGTGCTTTTTTGACGATTGATTCCAAATCAAGGTTCTCGTATTCAGTGCCCTTGATGAGATTGTTCAGGTTGGTGACATAAGCCTGATGATGTTTGGCGTAGTGGTAATCAAATGTCTCAGCAGACATGTGCGGAGCGAGTGCGTCTTTAGCGTAAGGCAGAGCGGGCAGTTGATGTTCCATTTATTTCTCCTAGTAAAAAATCGGGTGGGGTTCAGTGCAATAACCACAGGTATGAATATACCATAGCTTGATGCTTGGGTATTCCTAATGCTTTACAATCCGCCCCTATGAACGAACCTATCAAACAGACTGGCGCGGCCAAGACGGCACGCAATCCCATCAAAATTATTCCGCTGCAAACACGCTTGCGCAAACCCGAATGGATTCGCGTGAAATCGGGCAGTGGCGCGGGATACAACGAAGTGAAGCGCATGTTGCGCGAACACAATTTACACACGGTATGCGAAGAAGCATCGTGTCCCAACATCGGCGAGTGCTTTAGTAAGGGCACGGCCACGTTTATGATTTTGGGCGATGTGTGCACGCGCCGCTGTCCATTTTGCGACGTGGCACACGGTAAGCCACTGCCCCCCGATGCCAATGAACCCAGCCAATTGGCGCACTCCATTGCGTTGCTGAAACTTAAATATGTCGTCATCACCAGCGTCGATCGCGACGATTTGCGTGATGGTGGCGCGCAGCACTTCACCGACTGCCTCACCGCCATTCGCGCATCCTCTCCCGCCACCAAGTTGGAAACCTTGGTGCCCGATTTTCGCGGCCGCCTAGACCTTGCATTAGAAGCAATGGCACCTTGCTTGCCTGATGTGCTGAATCACAATATGGAAACCGTGCCGCGCCTCTATACCTTGGCACGCCCTGGTGCGGACTACGCCCATTCACTCAAACTACTCAAAGATTTCAAAGCGCGCTTCCCTCACGTCACCACCAAATCTGGCCTCATGCTGGGGCTAGGCGAAACTGACGAGGAAGTGTTGCAAGTAATGCGCGATATGCGCGCGCACGATGTGGAGATGCTCACCCTCGGCCAATATCTGCAACCGTCCGAAGGACACCTGCCGGTGTTGCGTTACGCGCCGCCCGACACCTTCAAGATGTTTGAAGAAGCCGCCATTGCAATGGGCTTTTCACACGCAGCATGCGGGCCGATGGTGCGCTCCAGTTACTTCGCCGATGTGCAGGCCGAACACGCAGGGGTTTAATTTTTCCGCCCGAAAAAAATTCATGGCTATTCATTGATTCGCATTACTGCCCACCCATGCTTCACCTCCGCGCACATTGCAAAGAAGTGTTGCGACACCTCGTTCTTGCTTGCTGCTACCGCCCTTCCCGTCTATAAAAGCGCACCGCTGAATCTTGCTTAAACTGATGTGTAGCAAGTCCACCCGGCACACACCGCAATGTCTCATCAACTCACTTTTATAAAGGAAAATGCTATGGGTATCTTTAGTTCAATCATGGATAAGCTGGGCTTTGGCGACAAGAAAGAAGCTGCCCCCGCTGTCTCCTCGGTTACACAAGCCGTTGCGCCTGCTGCCCCTGTTGCGATTAGTGCAGTGGATGTGGTCGCACAGCTGGAAGCGCTGGCTGCCAAGAGCAAAGAAAAACTCAATTGGAAAGTGTCTATCGTTGACCTAATGAAACTGCTTGGTTTGGATAGCAGCTTGACCGCACGCAAAGAGCTGGCAAAAGAATTAGCGTGCCCTGCGGAAAAAATGGCCGACTCCGCTCAAATGAATATGTGGCTGCACAAAACCGTGTTGCAAAAGCTGGCGGAAAACGGCGGCAACATTCCTAAAGACTTGCTGTAATTCAGCACACCGTCGCAAAAACAAGGGCGCGCACTTAAGGGTTCGCGCCCTTTTTAATTTTTAGAATAGGTCCGGTTGAAACAGCCCCGTGCGACTGCTATCCTCGCGCGCCTTACCTCATTCCACTCGAATTCGCACAAAGGAAACTCCATGCTCGCGCCCATGCTCATTGCTAAAAACGAAAAAATCGAACTCGGTCTCTTGCCCCACATGGCGAACCGCCACGGACTCATTACGGGCGCAACGGGAACGGGCAAGACCGTCACCTTGCAATCCTTGGCAGAGTCCTTCAGCAAGATTGGCGTGCCCGTGTTCATGTCCGACATCAAAGGCGACTTATCTGGCTTATCTAAAGCGGGCGGCAACAACCCTAAAGTGCAGGCACGAGTTGAGCAATTAAAGTTGGAAGGGTTTGAGCATCGCGCTTATCCCGTCACATTTTGGGATGTGTTCGGCGAACTGGGGCATCCCGTACGCGCCACCATTTCGGACATGGGGCCGATCCTGCTAGGACGCATGCTAAACCTGAATGACATCCAGCAAGGCGTGCTGACCTTGGTGTTCAAGATTGCCGATGACAGTGGACTGTTGTTGCTCGACTTCAAAGATCTACGCGCGATGGTGCAGCAAGTCGGCGACAACGCGAAAGACTTCACCACCGAATACGGCAACATCTCCGTCGCCAGCATAGGTGCGATACAGCGCGGCTTGCTAGAACTGGAAAGCCAAGGGGCAGAGCAGTTCTTCGGCGAACCCATGCTCAATATCGAAGATTTGATGCAGACCGATAGTGCTGGTATGGGCATAGTGAACATCCTTGCCGCAGACAAGTTGATGCAATCGCCTAAAGTTTATTCAACCTTGTTGCTGTGGCTGCTGTCGGAACTATTCGAGAACTTGCCCGAAGCGGGCGATCTGGAAAAACCCAAGCTGGTATTCTTCTTTGATGAAGCGCATTTGCTGTTCAGCGATGCACCCACAGCCTTGGTCGACAAGATCGAACAAGTGGTGCGCTTGATTCGCTCTAAAGGCGTGGGGGTTTATTTCATCACCCAAAATCCTGCCGATGTTCCCGACAAAGTGTTAGGCCAGCTGGGCAACCGTGTGCAACACGCTCTGCGTGCCTTTTCACCGCGCGACCAAAAAGCGGTGCGCGCTGCGGCTGAAACCATGCGTGACAATCCCGACCTCAACGAAGAAGCCACGATTACCGAGCTGGGCGTAGGTGAAGCACTGGTTTCTATGCTGGACGAAAAAGGCCGCCCCACGATGGTTGAGCGCGCACTCATCGTGCCCCCTCATGCACAGATCGGCCCAATCACACCAGAAGAACGCCAATCTATCAAATCCAAATCCATGCTGGGACGCTATTACGATGTGGTGACAGATCGTGAATCCGCCTATGAAAAACTGAAAGGCCGTGCGCAAGAAAAACAAGCCGCAGTCACAGCTGCGGCTGAAGAAAAAGAGTCAGCTAACAGTGGCATCGGCGGCATGTTAGGCAACATCTTTGGAAGCGGAACAAGTGGCACAGCAACTCGCCGCCAAAGTGTGGGCGAGACCCTCGCAAAAACAGTAGTGCGCACCGTTGGCTCGGAAGTGGGCAGGCAAATTGTGCGTGGCATATTAGGTTCGTTGTTAGGCGGAAAACGCTAACTATGACAACGCGCGCAGCCCGCATCAGCAGCGAGTTGCGCGCCCTCGCCTCGCCCGAACTTGCCACGCTCCAACAGCGATTTTTCAAAACAGGGCCAGGACAATATGCTGAAGGCGATATTTTCATGGGCATCAAAGTGCCGCCTTTACGTACGCTGGCAAAACAACAGCGTGATGTTGACCTCGACACAATATCCACGCTATTGCACTCGACGTACCATGAAGAACGTTTATTTGCGCTGCTGTTGCTGATGCAGTTTTACAAAAAAGCTGCTGCTCACGAGAGTGAAGCCGCGTTCAATCTTTATCTACATAACACCCCACACATCAACAACTGGGATTTGGTTGATGTCTCCGCGCCACATATCGTCGGTTGCCATTTATCCACCCGTCCTCGCGAAATACTGCTTCACATGGCCGGCTCATCTTCATTGTGGGAGCGTCGTATCGCCATCATCTCCACGCTGTATTTCATTCGCGATAACGACTTCGATGACACATTACATCTTGCCACGTCCTTGCTACACGACACGCATGACCTCATGCACAAGGCTGTAGGCTGGATGTTGCGCGAGGTAGGCAAACGCGATTTTTCTGTTGAGGAAGCGTTTTTACTGAAGCACTACCACACCATGCCGCGTACGATGTTGCGCTATGCCATCGAACGTTTTCCTGAAACACGACGCAAAGCATTTTTGAATAACACTATCTAACCCGCAACAAAACCCGCTACTTCCTTGATTGTTTTAGAGGGTTTAGATAGAGTTCGTACAAAATCAACAAAACCAGCGCCACTATGGATACATTTAAGGTACTTCAATTCAATATGCAGTTCGGTCAGATTTGGGATGAAGCCAATCCTGATGGTGCGCCCATTGATTTGAAAAAAACCATTGCGGAGATTCAACGGCATGATGCGGACGTCGTAATTTTGCAAGAAGTAGAACATGCTCAAGTGGGTGGAAAGCAAACCCTCCCTCCGCCCAACTACTCGCTGATTAGCCAAGCCTTAACAGGCTATCACGGTTACTTCTCTTACCCCAAAGCAGATAAGCGCGAACTACCTTTCGGCATTGGTCTCGCGATATTCTCAAAAACGCCGCTGTACGATTTATCCAAACTAGAATTGCCATCGCCTGTCATTGAATTTGATTTCTACGGCGAAACCAAAACGCCAACTGACCGCTTACTCATCGGCGCTAAAACTAAAATTAAGGGGCACGAAGTGCAGCTTTACAACACGCACTTGCTTGCCTTTTTTATGCTGAAAGCATCTAGCAGAATTCACACCGAGCAACGTCGTTTAGTTTTGGAACAAATTAAGAAGTCGCACCTTCCCACCTTGCTCTCTGGCGATTTCAACGTGAGTAATCATCAAGCTTTAGTGGAGCAATTTTCGCTAGCTGGATTTACTACCGCACAAAATACAGAAGTGACTTGGCGTCGTATGCCTTACGTGTTGGATCATATTTTCTTTGATCACCACTTAAAATTGGTTCGGCAATCAGTCGTACCAACCCTTGCTTCAGACCATCATCTCGTCATCGCTGAATTCGGTTTCAACTCGCATTAGTTCAAGCGGCGGCTTTTAACACCTTCCGCTCCACCAGCACACTCGCCTCACCATTACTCATCCACACCTGTCCATCTTGAATAGTGCATTGCAGATTCATATTGCGTTGAGCCAGCTTGGCAAGTTCTTTGGTGCTTTCAACAGGCAAATTGATGAGGGTCAGATTCTTCTGCCGCTCAAACTGCGCACGGTCTTTTTCGAACCACATGTCTGCAACACGCCCACCATAGGCATACACCACCACTTGCCGTGAGCGCCCACACGCTTTGCGGATGAGTTTCTCATCGGGGATGCCGACATCAATCCACAGGTCGATAGAGCCGGTTAAATCTTTCTGCCACACATCCGCTTCTTCATCGTTGGTCATACCCTGACCAAACTCCAGATATTCATGGGCATGGATGGCGAACGCCAGCAGACGCACCATCATGCGTTCATCCGTTTCTGAAGGATGGCGCGCCAAGGTGAGTTGATGATCTTTGTAGTAGTAACGCTCCATATCTGCAATTTGCAGATTGGCTTTGAAGATAGTCGCTTTGATTGCCATGTGTTACTCCGTTACTCTGCCACGCAAACTCTTCACAGCACCATGTTTCACCTTGCGCTCGATGCGTTTCTTTTGCGAACTACGTGTCGGCTTGGTGGCGACGCGTGGTTTGGGTTTGACTGCCACCGAGAGCAGCATCGCTTTCAAGCGACGCAATGCCTCGTTGCGGTTTTGTTCTTGGTTGCGAAACTCTTGTGCTTTGATGACGACCACGCCGTCTTTGGTGATGCGCTGATCGTTGAGTTGTAGCAAGCGCTCTTTGAATTCTTGCGGTAGCGATGATGCATTGATAGCGAAGCGCAGATGCATTGCGCTCGACACCTTGTTCACGTTCTGCCCACCCGCCCCTTGCGCACGCACTGCCGTCAGCTCGATCTCGCGCTCGGGAATGATGACGTTGTGCGCGATGTACAACATGATTAGGCGATCACTCGGATTTCGATGTCGCCTAATTCCACCAACTGCCCAGCACGTATCTTCGCCGTCTTGCGTAGTTCGACCTGCCCATCAACGGACACTACACCTTCAGCCACCAGCGCCTTACCTGCGCCGCCGCTATCAGCCACACCGGTGAGTTTGAGCAGATTACACAGCTCAATGAACTCACCGCGCAATTGAAATTCAAGTTGCTGCATCATATGAATACCTCCAAGAACCGTAGCGAGCGATTAGATGGCAAGGCGCACGGAACGGAGTGACGAGACATACCGAGAAGGTAGGCGAGGAAACGACAACGAATGTTGCGGTGAAGCTCATGCGCAACGCGCGTGATGCTGGTGCCAAGACCGCGCAACGCGGCAATCGAATCGCGCAGTAGGTTATTGGAGGTGTTCATAGTTTCACCGCGTGTTCACGCGTGGTATGGAACACGACCTTCGGCCAACGCTCTTGCGTCAGTTTCAAGTTCACACTGTTCGGCGCGAGGTACGCCAAGTTGCCTGCCGCATCAATGGAAAGGTTGTGCGACAAACCTTTCTGAAAATCAGCGAACACTTTGGCATCATCACACGTCACCCAACGCGCGGTGTTCACGCTGGCGCTCTCGAACATCGCATCCACGCCGTATTCACCTTGCAAACGACTCGCTACGACATCGAACTGCAACATACCGACCGCGCCCAAGATCAAGTCGCCGCTGTCCAATGGCTTAAAGACCTGTACCGCGCCCTCTTCACCTAACTGCTGCAATCCCTTGTGCAACTGCTTCACCTTGAGTGGGTTGCGGATGCGCACCGAGCGGAAGAAGTCCGGCGCGAAATACGGGATGCCGGTGTACTGCAACGATTCGCCTTCGGAGAAGCTGTCGCCAATTTGCATGTTGCCGTGGTTGGGCAAACCAATGATGTCGCCCGCGTAAGCCTCTTCCACCTGCTCGCGTGAATTCGCCATGAAAGTGACCACGCTAGACACGCGTATCTCTTTGCCGATGCGCAGGTGCTTGACCTTCATACCGCGTTCGAAATGACCTGAGCACACGCGCAAGAAAGCAATGCGGTCGCGGTGGTTGGCATCCATATTCGCTTGTATCTTAAACACGAAGCCGGAGAATGCCTGCTCGGCGGGCGCAACAACACGCGCTGTGGCATCGCGTTCGCACGGCGCGGGAGCCCAATCCAACAAGGCATTCAGAATCTCGCGCACGCCGAAGTTGTTGATGGCAGATCCGAAGAACACTGGCGTCTGTTTGCCTTCAAGGAAGCGTTGTAAATCGAAGGGATGCGATGCGCCGTGCACCAACTCCACTTCCATCTTCAACTGTTCGATCTCCAAGGGAAAACGTTCTGCAAGGATAGGATTAGCTATGCCCTTGATAATTTCCACTTCGCCATCCGCGCGTTCTTCGCCCGGCGTGAACAGCAGAATCTCGTCACGCAACAGGTGATACACGCCACGGAAAGTCTTGCCCATACCCAGCGGCCAAGTCACCGGCGCGCATTGGATATTGAGCACCGACTCCACCTCATCCAGAAGTTCTAATGAATCGCGCACCTCGCGGTCCATCTTGTTCATGAAGGTGACGATGGGCGTGTTGCGCATACGGCACACGTTCAACAGCTTGATGGTCTGCGCCTCCACGCCCTTGGCGGCATCAATCACCATCAGCGCAGAGTCCACGGCAGTCAGCACGCGGTAAGTATCTTCCGAAAAGTCTTGGTGACCTGGCGTATCCAACAGATTAACCACGTGGTCGCGATACTCGAACTGCATCACCGACGAAGCGACCGAGATACCGCGTTGCTTCTCGATTTCCAAAAAGTCTGAGGTCGCGTGACGACCGCTCTTGCGCGCCTTCACCGCGCCCGCCATCTGAATCGCACCAGAGAACAGCAACAGTTTTTCAGTGAGCGTGGTCTTGCCCGCATCGGGGTGGGAAATGATGCCGAAGGTGCGGCGGCGCGCCACTTCGCGCGCGATCTTGTCGCGCGGAACGGCTGCGGGTTCTTGGGTGGTCTGGTTAATGGCGTCGGACATGATGCTTGCCTGTGCAAAAAAGGGCGCAAGTCTAATGGTAGAGGGGCGGAATGTCTAACTCACGTCGCTTAAGGTATTCACCTTTATGGCATCTCTAATAATTCGCCAGTACAAATATGCAGGTAAGGACAATCTGAATGTAAGGAATTCGACGCTTGCCAGACTAATGCTTGCATCCGCCATTTTGGCAGTGCTTAATCTTCTCAAGGAGAGTCACCATGAAATTCAATCAAATCGCAAAAACGCTACTTTCTACTGGCGCCTTGGCCGCCGTCATGAGTGGTGCTGCTATGGCCGCCCCTTGTGGTGCAGCTAATCCCTGTGCGGCACGTTCCAAGATGTCGGCCTCGGCTAATCCTTGCGCGGGCAAAAATCCCTGTGCAGGCAAGCATCCTTGTAAAGCCAAGCACAAACATCACAAAGCCAATCCTTGTGCAGCCAAGAACCCCTGTGCGGCTAAAAATCCTTGTGCCGCAAAGAATCCTTGCGCAGGCAAGAATCCATGCGCCACCAAGACTCACTAAACGCATCACCTGCAATGCCAAGCCCCCACCCCGCTACGGGGCGGGTGCTTGCGCCTGACCTTTCTGTTTTGCCGCTGGCACAGTTGTTCGCCATGCAACAAGCGGGGCTGGAAATTCTCGATTGTTATCGAGTACTCAAAAAAGCTGACTTGAATATCGTCGGCGAAGTATTGCGTGACACCCTAAATAAAGGCGAGACCTTTTACGAATTCAATCACTACCCTGATGACGATGTGTATGACCGCGAAAGTCATGCGCAGTATTACTACCATGCACATCGCGGCGAGATCGGTGAGCATGGGCACTTCCATTGCTTCCTGCGTCCCAAGGGAATGCCGCAAGGCCTGATGCCGATTGACTATCCCGCCACCGACCCGTGGCCGCACCTCCGACACGTTACTGGCGAAGCCAGCCGTTTGCGGGAGGAGGTGCAAGGCAGCCACTCCCGCACCGAAGGGCTTCGCCCCACCGTGTCGTGGCCGCAAGGTGATGAAGCACTGTCGCACCTAATCGCTATCGCCATGGATGGCTACGGTTTCCCCACTGGCCTGTTCACCACCAATCGCTGGG